>CACNQS010000056.1 GCA_902622625.1 uncultured Prochlorococcus sp. | reverse complement strand
CATATTTCAAAATAGCTATTTAAAAAACTTTCAGGGTGAGATGGAAAACTTAATATTAGATCCTACTTGTAATAATAAATATCCAGGTGGAGATCTTTTGACTTTATCAGAAGAAAAAATAAATAATGATAAAACCTTTTTGCACTATAAAGAATTTAACGAAAGTAATAAACTTATGATTGATTTAATGAAAATCAGAAAAGGCTATAAATTAAACTCAATATTCAGAACTTTAGATACCAATAATTCTAATCATGTAGCTCAAACGCCTCATTTTGATAAATTACCCACTTTAAAATTTATGTTATATGTAAACGATATTGAAGAGTCCAATGGATCTTTTTGTTTATCTCCTGGAAGTCATAAATGGGTAGATGAGACTTTTGGTAAATATAGATATTTTCAAAAAAGTAAATTTTATAATAAACTTTCCAGAGAGATACCAAAAGAAATTATCAATAGGTTACAACCTATAAATGGCAAAGCAGGAACAATTATTATTTTTTATACAAATTGCATTCATCACCAAGGAATAGTGCATCAAGGAAGTTGCAAAATTGTTAGAGCACATTACAGAAAAAACTTTCTTAATTTTAAACTTAAGTAATTTAAATGCAGATCTCTTTAAATATTGATTTTTTAAATGTTATCCTTTTTACTAAAAATATTTATTTAAATTCATGAAAAAAGATAGAAAAGGTATAATTCTCGCTGGTGGAAAAGGTAGCAGACTATATCCATTAACAAAGACAATCTGTAAACAATTATTACCACTTTATGATAAACCAATGATTTATTATCCTTTAAGTATCTTGATGCTTTCAGGAATAAAGGAAATATTAATAATAGTATCTCCTAGTCAAAAAGAATTGTTTAAGGGTTTATTAGGAGATGGGAATGAGTGGGGAATTAAAATTAAATATGCTATACAAAAAGAACCAAATGGACTAGTTGAAGCTTTTATTATTGGAGAAGAGTTTATAAATGGATCCTCAGTTGCCTTGATTCTTGGAGATAATTTTTTTCATGGGAGTCAATTATCTGAAAAGTTAAAGAAAATTAATCTTCAAAATAGAAATACTATTTTTGCTTATCCTGTAAAAAAACCTGAGAGTTTTGGCATTGTAGAATTTAATAAAGATGGTAATGCAATAAGTATTGTTGAAAAACCCTCTAATCCAAAAAGTAACTTTGCAATTACAGGTCTTTATTTTTACGATCAAAGCGTTATAGAAAAGTCAAAAAAGGTTTTTCCATCTGAAAGAGGTGAGCTAGAAATTTCCTCCTTAAATCAAATGTATTTAGAAGAACATAATTTACATGTTGAATTATTACCCAGAGGTTCAGCCTGGTTAGATACTGGAACTTTTGACTCATTACAGGAAGCAAATATTTATATAAGGTCTCTTGAGAAAAGGCAAGGTCTGAAAATTGGATGCCCTGAAGAGATCTCATGGAGACAAGCTTGGATAAATGATGATCAATTAAAAAAAATAGCCAAGAAATTCCCAAAAAGTGATTATGGAGATTATTTAATAAATATCATGAAAAATAAAGATAAATATAATTTGTAAAAACCTTTCTATATGATTTTTCAAACTCTTAAAAGTAATAAAGGGAATTTAATTAAAGGACCACTTTTGTTAAGTCCTGAAGTTTTTAATGATGAGAGAGGTTTTTTTTATGAAAGTTGGAATCAGGAAAAATTTAATAATGTAGTTGGAAGTCAAGTTAGTTTTTCACAAGATAATGTATCATTCTCAAAAAAATCGGTTTTAAGAGGAATGCATTACCAAATAACACCAAACCCAC
Organism: uncultured Prochlorococcus sp.; assembly: GCA_902622625.1. Classification (GTDB taxonomy): domain Bacteria; phylum Cyanobacteriota; class Cyanobacteriia; order PCC-6307; family Cyanobiaceae; genus Prochlorococcus_A. Next base: position 367 of record CACNQS010000056.1, on the reverse strand, counting down.
AATCTAAATTAGTCAGGTGTGTTAATGGAGAAATTTACGATGTAGCTGTTGATCTTAGAAAAAATTCCCCTAATTTCGGCGAATGGATTAGTGTTATATTAAATAGTGAAAATAAACTTCAATTGTGGATTCCTGAAGGTTTTGCTCATGGATTCTTATCTTTAAGAGAAAAAAACTTAGTTAACTATAAAGCTTCTGGATATTGGGATAGTAAATGTGAAAAGACCCTAAATTGGAATGATAAGGCTATTAATATCTCATGGCCATTAGAATATTTAAATAATAATGACTTAATTATTAGTGAGAAGGACAAATTGGGAAAATCTTTTGATGAACTAATTACAAATAATGATATCTTTCTATAATC
>CACNQS010000055.1 GCA_902622625.1 uncultured Prochlorococcus sp. | reverse complement strand
CTAATAATTCGACTAATGTCTTATTATCTAATTCAGCCTTTAACCTTGCTTTCATAACTTTAGTATTATTTACAATTACAAGATCCCCTTCTCTAAATTCATCTAAAAGATTCTTGGTAAATTTATTAGTTAAACAGTCTTCTTCTAAAAAACTATTTCTAACTATCATCAATCTTGATTCATGCCTAATTGCAGAAGGTTTACTAGCAATTAATGAAGGATCAAGTAAATAATCATAAGCTTCAAGCTTATAATCTCTCTCTTCATTATTAATTTGAGAAATCAATTAAATTTAGGAGACAAGAGTCTCTGGCTCATTTTCAATTAGGGAAGCCAAGTCTTTTAAGAATGAAGCTCCATCAGCTCCATAGATCACTCTATGATCAGCTGTTAGATTTACTTGCATTATTTTTTTAACAGATATTGAACCATCGCTATTAGCAACAACGGTTGGTTTCGATGATGCTATGGCTAAAATAGCGCCGGTACCTGGAGGAAGAATTGCGTCAAATCTATCAACTCCAAACATCCCAAGGTTGGATAAAGTGAAGGTTCCCGTTGAGTATTCATCAGGTTCTAATTGTTTTGATCTTGATCTTTTTACGAGATCTTTCCATTCCCTAGACAATTCAAATAAATCAGTATTGCATGGTTCTTTTAAAACTGGAGTTATTAGTCCACCATCTTCCATCGCAACAGCAACAGCAATATTTATATTTTCTGGATAAGAAATTCCATTCTCTGAAAAACTTGAGTTAACTTGAGGATGTTTCTTTAGTGTCTTTGCAACTGCCTTTACTAGTAAAGCAGTCATAGTAACCCCATTCTGTTTTACTTTTTTGTAGAAATTATCTAATTTATCTGTGTTAATGGAATAACCCACCCTAAAACATGGCACATCTAAACTAGATTCCATATTTTTATTTACCGCTTTTTGAAGAGTATTGAATTGAACTGTTTCTCCGGGATTACCAAAACTATTTCCTGAAGTTTCTGGTTTACTTTCAACCCCCAAATTTACACCAGGTATACTTGCAGGAGAACCACCTTCACCTATCCATGGGATAGAGACTGGTTGGCCATTAGCTTTTAAAATATCATCGGCTTGAATCCTTCCGTGAGGTCCGGATCCATGAACCTTTGCTAAATCAACACCCATTTGAGAGGCAAGTTTTTTAGCTCTTGGAGATGCAATCACCCTCGAAGAAACATTACTAGTAGCAGCATTTATTTGATCACTATTAAAAGATGAGGCTGCCTTTTCACTCATTAATACGACTTCTTTTTCTTGTTTTTCAAGAATTTCACTTTGAACCACGGGTTTTTCTTCAGTTTTATTGGTTACCAATTCAAGTTGATCCGAACTAGAAACTTCGGGTTGATTTCCTTTATTTTGTTCTTGAACAGAAGCTATCTCATCCTCATTTTCTACAATAATACCGATAGTCTCTCCCACTGGTGCAGTGCTGCCAGCAGGCATTAAAACAACCGCAAGATATCCATCTTGAAAAGATTCAACATCCATATCTGCCTTGTCAGATTCAACAACCAAGACAGATTCACCTCTTTCAACTTTATCTCCTGGATTTTTCAACCATTCCACAATCTTGCCCTCCGTCATAGTAGAACTCAAGGCAGGCATGAATATTTCGTGAGACATAAGAAAATTGTTATTGCATAAGTTTTAAGGGATTTCTACCAAACTTCCTAAAGATTTTATGGTTAAGAACCCTTTAAACTCTTGTTTTAATTATACGAAATCATGTTCACAGTGGGAACTCTTAAAACTTAAGAAAGTAATAATTTAGATCGATTAGAATTTAAAACTTTTAGAAATTAAGATTTACTTATATTTATCAAAAATACTAAATCTTCTCTTTAATTATTATCTATAGATTGAATAACTCCATCCTTAACCGTAATCGATACTTGCATTTTTTCAATAAGATTGTCTCCCACAGTGACATCACAGAAACTATCCACTTGTCCTTGATCAACAATTTCGTCCATTTTCAATTCGCGAACTTGACCCTGTTGTTGAAGAAGATTTCTTTTTTGTTCTTCAATTTCATTTCGTTTTGCTGCGACTTGTTGTTGCACCTGACTTACCTGTTCTTGAACCCTTGGATCTAGGGGATTAACCGATTGGGATCTAATATTATTTACTATTTGCTGCCCCTCCTGCTCCAATTGCGATA
>CACNQS010000054.1 GCA_902622625.1 uncultured Prochlorococcus sp. | reverse complement strand
AAAAATGAATTTAAGAAAAGTAGCTTTTCAAAAAAAATAGATAGTATTGATCTTACTAATCCAGATAAACCAAAAATAAAAGTGTTCAAACCCTAATATTTGAAAAAGGATTTTGAGTAATTTTTTTTAATTATTGTAGTGTTGATATGGGTTTTGCATTCAAAACAAAATATTTAATAAATAAATATTTTTAGGATTTTCCTCAACAAATTCCTACAGATGAGCGCAGTAAGTTCATAATGCACCCAATACTAGTAATAGATTCTTATTAAGAGATGAGCTTCGGTAACAATCCAAACTTTGATCAATCGAGAGAAATCCTTCCAAGCCAAAATGCCAAAATAGAAGTTATTGGCGTAGGTGGTGGTGGCAGTAATGCAGTCAATAGAATGATAAATAGTGATTTAGAAGGTGTTTCATTTAGAGTTCTCAATACCGATGCACAAGCCCTACTTCAATCTTCTGCAGAGAGTAGGGTTCAGCTTGGACAAAACCTCACTAGAGGTTTAGGAGCAGGTGGGAATCCAAGTATTGGGCAAAAAGCAGCCGAAGAATCCAAAGAAGAGCTTCAACAAGCTTTAGAAGGATCCGATCTAGTTTTTATAGCCGCTGGAATGGGCGGAGGAACTGGTACAGGAGCAGCTCCCGTAGTTGCCGAAGTAGCCAAGCAAAGTGGGGCTCTAACAGTAGGTATAGTAACCAAACCATTTTCTTTTGAAGGGAAAAGAAGAATGCGTCAAGCAGAGGAGGGGATCGCAAGACTAGCTGAAAACGTTGATACTCTTATAGTTATTCCAAATGACCGATTAAAAGACGTTATAGCAGGAGCTCCCCTTCAAGAAGCATTTAGGAATGCTGATGATGTTCTGAGGATGGGAGTCAAAGGCATTAGTGACATAATTACTTGCCCAGGATTAGTTAATGTTGATTTTGCAGACGTAAGATCAGTAATGACTGAAGCTGGTACCGCTCTTCTAGGCATAGGTATAGGTTCAGGAAGATCGAGAGCTATAGAGGCAGCACAGGCAGCAATGAATAGTCCTTTACTAGAGGCAGCTAGAATTGACGGAGCTAAAGGCTGCGTTATAAATATTACTGGTGGCAAAGACATGACTTTAGAAGACATGACCTCCGCATCTGAAATTATTTATGATGTTGTTGATCAAGAAGCAAATATTATTGTAGGTGCAGTGGTCGATGAGTCAATGGAAGGGGAGATTCAAGTTACTGTAATTGCTACAGGATTTGAAACAACCCAACCATTAAACCAGCAAAGAATAAAAAACAGATTAACCAATCAACCCTTGTATAATTTTTCCGACAATAAAGAAGCTGGAGCAAGTATTCCAGAATTTTTGAAATTAAGGCAAAATAAAAAAGATATAGGTTAAAAGCTAAAATATAAGTGACTCGGTTATCTCGCCTGCCTCAAGCATCCCTTGTGGCTGCTACCTTCCGGTCCTGACCAGGTTTAGGCGTTAAAACCGCGAAAGGCCGAGTCAAAATCATATTAGCAATTCTTGATTAAAAAAGATACATAAAATTTATCATGTTACCTTCAGACCTAGTTAATTATAAAAAAAATTCTCGCAAAATCATCGCACTTACTGCATGGGATTCCATCACAGGATCCATTGCAGAACAAGCAAATGTAGATCTCGTACTTGTCGGAGATTCATTAGCAATGGTCTGCTTAGGATACAAATCTACATTGCCATTAACTTTAGAAAACGTCATTTATCATACTAATGCTGTTTCCAGAGGATTTAAGAAAAAAATTGAGGAACAACCTTTAGTCGTTTCAGATATGCCTTTTCTGACTTACCAATGTGGAGAGGATAAAGCTGTTGAGTATGCAGGGAAAATCATTCAGAACACTTATGCAAAAGCTGTAAAAGTTGAGGGAGCTGAACCAGAAATACAAAAAGTTATTTCTAGATTAATACGAATGGGAATCCCTGTAATGGGTCATATAGGTCTTACACCACAAAGCTATCTAAATATTGGATTAAAAAAACAAGGAGAAAGCTTAGCAAGCCAAGAAAAAATCAAGAAAGAGGCTTCAATTCTTGAAGAATTAGGATGTTTTTCAATAGTTCTTGAACATATTCCTGATTTGCTTGCTAAAGAAATACAAAATTCTTTAACAATTCCAACAATAGGTATTGGTGCTGGTAATTATTGCGATGGGCAAGTAAGAGTTACAG
>CACNQS010000053.1 GCA_902622625.1 uncultured Prochlorococcus sp. | reverse complement strand
TTGCAGTTTGGGAAGGAGGCATAGCAATCCATGGAGGTCTAATTGGAGGATTAATATCTATTATCTATTTCTGTAAGTCGAAAAAAATTAACTTAAAAACTTTTATAGATATAATAATACCCTCGATTATTCTTGGACAATCAATAGGAAGGTGGGGAAATTTTTTCAATAATGAAGCCTTTGGAGTTCCTACAAATTTGCCTTGGAAATTATTTATACCTATCCAAAATAGACCTTTAGAATTTATTAATTATGAATTTTTTCATCCTACATTTCTCTATGAGTCATTGTGGAATCTTTTAATTTTCATCGTCCTTATTATTATCTTTAATAAACAAAATAAAACAGATTTTTTCAGGCCTGGCTTTATTAGTTGTCTTTATTTAATAAGTTATAGCTTTGGAAGATTCTGGATTGAAGGTTTAAGAACTGACCCACTATGCATTGGTGGACTTCCACCTTTCTGTGATGGCGGTATAAGAATGGCTCAATTTATAAGTATTTTTCTATTTTCTTCTGGATTAATTGGAATATTTTTTTTAAGATTGAAAACATATAGTGGGAAAAATAGAAAGAATGGATAACAAAATATCCTTTATTGGTGTTGGTCCAGGCGATCCAGAATTATTAACTTTAAAAGCATTAAAAAAGATAAAAATTGCAGATGTCATTATTTGGACTGATTCTCTAATTCCTGAAAAGATTTTAGATTCTGCTAAAAAAAGTTCTGAAAAAATAAAAACGAGTTCACTTAACTTAGAACAAATCACCTCAATTATGATAGAAAAATTTCAGGCAGGGAAAACTGTTGTAAGGTTGCATGATGGAGACCCTTGCCTTTTTGGAGCAATTAGAGAGCAAATCGAAATTTTAAAAAACGAAAAAATTGAAATCGAGGTTATTCCTGGAGTAAGTGCTTTTCAAGTTGCTGCAGCATATCATGAAGCTGAGTTAACCATCCCTGACGTAACGCAAACAATAATTTTAACTAGAGCAGGAGGGCGAACAGGGATGCCCGAAAAAGAATCTCTGAAAGATCTTGCGAAACACAATTCCTCTATATGTCTATATCTAAGTGCTAGGCATGTGAAAAGGTCTCAAGAAACTTTACTAGAGTTTTACCCTCCAGAGACTAAAGTGATTGTTGGATTTAGAGTATCTTGGGATGATGGTTGGACATCATTAATAGAATTAAGAGATATGGAAAAATTTTCTATTGAGAAAAAACTAATTAGAACAACCATTTACATAATTAGCCCAGCAATTAGTAATTCTCAAAAAAGATCTAATCTTTATGATCCATCTTATAAGCATCTCTTTAGGAATAAATAATCTTAAAGTTGATAGAAAAATATTAATTACTATAATTAGTAAAAATTTATTTGCTTTGAAAGAAATAAAATCTGTTTCGGGAATCAACAATAAAGGAGGAGATTCCTCTTTAAAGAGAATAGGAAATTTCATTAAAGAGGCTAGGTTAAGTAAAAATCAATCAATTGAAGAACTGGCTTCTGATTTAAAAATTGGAGCTCATCAACTTGAAGCCATAGAGGAAGGTAATGAAGAAAAACTACCTGAAAAAGTATTTATCAAAGCAATGATTAGACGGATTTCACAGAAGCTAAAACTTGATACAGATTTTTTAATGGATGAATTCAAGACAGAGAGGAAAGAAGTGAAAATTGAAGAAATAGTTGAAGAAGTTTCCAAAAAAAATTATAAATCTAGGCAATCTAAGAATTTTAATCCACTAGGATTCCTAATATTTATTTTAATTTCAGGCTTTCTCGGACTAATCGCCTCGTCTCTAATTTTCAATTTATTTTCAGACTCTTCTCAAAATCTAACTCCAAAACAAGAACTTATTAAAAAAACTAAATAACTTTTAAATCTAAATTCTTTAGTTCTTTTATTACATTACGGCATAATCCTAAGTTCCATTTTTCAAGTAAAAGATCATGGTTTCTATCAAAAGGTAGAAGTTCAAATGTAAGAATATTTTCCTGCAATTTTATTTGAACTGAAGAAATTACCTTATCAGGTCTTTGATCAAGAGATGCTGCTAGTCTCAAAATTAATGACATTTCAAGAACTAATGTTTTATCTTCTTTTGATATTAAATTTTGCCAAGCCTCATGTCTTTTCTTGGGGAGAGTCTTTCTATGGTACCTAGAAATTGAAGCAATAATATTTGTTTCTGCTTCAGAATATCCCAACAACTCACAATTTTTTATTAAGTACCAAGAGTGTTTGTGATATGAACCAACATTCACATATTTCCCACAATTATAAAGATTAG
>CACNQS010000052.1 GCA_902622625.1 uncultured Prochlorococcus sp. | reverse complement strand
TGAATAATTATGTATCTAGTGAAATGATAATTTATTTATTTAATGTATTAGGTTTAGATGAATCTACTATTGAACTTGGTATTAAATTATCTATAAAAAATAATACTCCCTTACCAATATTATTATGGAGTTATGGAATGCTAACTATTGAAGAACTAGATAAGTTATATTCATTTTTATTTCAAAGTATGGATTAATAATCCTGTTATAATTAGTAAATATTCTAATAAAGAACAATTACAGTTTTAACAAGAGGAAATCAAGTTTCAAGAAAATCTATTGAGAAGCTTGATTTATTATTATTAATATTAGAAACAATTGACTTAAATGGTATTCAGTCACTTTACGCCTTATCAAATAAACTTAATCTAAATAATGTTTTACCAAATAAAGTGACTATTTGGAAATTGAGGAACAATAATCCATTGAGAAAATCTTATGTTACTAACAATATTAAACTTAAAGAATTCGATGCCTTAATTAGAATTACAGTTGAAATGTCTAAATATTTATATCCTTATATCAGAGAAATACTAAAATCTAAAGAGGATATTGAAGAGAATTCAGCTATTTGGAATGATTTTAATAGGAGATTTATTGAGTTGATTAAAGAGAGATTTAATATAGATAGTGTGAGGGTGAAAAAGCTTTTAAATCAAGATGAAAATGATGAGATTATTATAAAATCTTTGCTTATTTTATCTTTTTGCATTTCAAATCACGGTTATCAAAAGTTAAAGAATTTTTTGTACGATTTTTAAAATGATTCAAAATAGATTGTCATTTCATCAATCCTCAGCAAGTCTAGAAGTTATCGGATTGCCAGATTATTCCAATGATGAAAATAAAGATCAAATATCTATAATTTCTCAATGGAAATTAACCATAGTTGATAAGCCACTTATTGAGGGAAAAATTGAACATTTAGGTCCTATTATGGATGCTTTTTATATTTATTCAAATCTTTTAATCAAAAATGAAATCCCAATATATGAATCTAAATTAATCGATATAAAAGCCGATAATCTCCATATACATAGTATTGTTCTCAAGAGCTCTAAACCCAATGTAAAGCCTTTAGTTTTAAAGATTGGTAATTCATTGCTTTCAGATACCATAAATTGTTTTGATCAGTTAAATGAATCTCCAAAAGTAAGAATAAAAAAAACTAATATACCTACTAAAATTCCTAAAAAATTAAGTTTTGGGTTAAATAAAAAAGTTAAATTTTTTAATTTCTTTATTCCACCGTTTATTGCAATTTGCTCTTTAATTCTATTCTCTTCCTCTTTTATTTATTTTTATAGTCCTTTAGAAAATATAGAAAAAAAAGAACTAATAAACCCTGAATAAAGAGCAATTAGCATCTTAAATACAAACACGATACTATAGGTTAATTTCCTTCAGAGTTATTCAAATTTTTTCTTTGAGCTTTGATTTATGGCTGATTTAAACATCCCAAATTTGAATATTAAAAATGATAAATATATATTTAAAAAAAAATTAAATTTAAGAAGAAAATCTAAAAGAAGACTATTTACTGAATCTTTCTTTTTGTTTATTTTGAGTGTTTTATTAGTTTATATAAATTTTTTAATTCCTAATAAAAATTTGCTGTTACAAAATCTACCTTCAACATTTAATAAATCTTTTTTATTATTAATTGATCTCTTTTCTCATCTATATGAGATATTTTTGGTGATTTTTATTTTTGTATCTTCTTTTGCTGCTCTAATTTTAATGATAGGTTCATTTAATAGGTTATTTAAAGTCTATAAGAGAAAGTCAAGACAAATTGTTTATAAATAATTTCAAATAGGTTGCATTAGTCCACCACTTCCTGAATCAGAATCATCATCATCATTTTCTGTTTCTTCTCCAAATATTGCAAATATGCCTAGTACAATTGACGAAAGAATAATTGATAAGGGTAAAATCGAAGTTTGGATGCCGATGTCTATATATTCACCCATAAAAAAAATAAATTTTTATAAACCTAACCGAAATCAAAGTGTTTCGCGGATTTTAAATAATTATTTAATAATTTATTCTCTTTTAATAAATTCTTTATCGAAATTCTTTATTTCTCTTTCAAATGAACCAAACCATAACATTAGTTGATCAATTTGATTTTGAATTTCTGTTGCACCTAAACCTCTTATAGTGATGATTGATAATTGTTCGCCTTCATTAAAATTAAATTTATTTTGAACACTACTTGCTAGAGAATTTTTAAGAATTTTAAAAGTTGAATTTTTTAATTTTGTCTCTATCAAGATGTTTGGCTTTTTGAGCTTGATCTTATTAAAACCACATTTTTTTGCTAGTAATTTTAGTCT
>CACNQS010000051.1 GCA_902622625.1 uncultured Prochlorococcus sp. | reverse complement strand
TGTGAGTTCGAAATATAATCAACTAAAGTATTTAAACTCATTTATAGCTATCAATCTTGATTACAAATATCCGATACATTATATTAGATTTTATACTGATTGTGAATAATATTTGATGGATTCAGCCGCAATAAATTCTTTTATACCCACACTTGATCAAGTAGACAGTTGGTACGAAATCTTTACACTTTTACCAATATTAATTGCTTTAGAATTATTATTATCGGCAGATAATGCTGTAGCATTAGCTTCTCTTACTAAATCCCTAGATAGTTCAGAATTAAGGTCAAGAGCCTTAAATATTGGTATAACAATATCTTTATTATTTAGAATTATTCTCATCATATTATCTAATGTTCTTCTAAAGTTTATTCTTATTAGAGTTTTTGCTGGTTTTTATTTAATATATTTATTCTTCTCCAATGTTTTTTTTAATTCAGATATAGAAAACGATGAAAATGGGACGGAAAATAATAAAAATAATTTTAGGTTTTTAAGGGTTGTAGCGCTTCTTTCAATTACTGATTTTGCTTTTTCAATAGATAGTATCACTACTGCAGTAGCTATAAGTGATCAATACATATTAATTATATTTGGAGCAGTAATTGGTGTATTAGCCTTAAGATTTACATCGGGGATTTTTCTAAAACTTCTGGATATATTTTCTAGATTAGAAACAGCCGGTTACGTAGCAATTTTAATAGTTGGGATTAAACTTTTACTAAATACATTAATTAAAGAATCTATTCTTCCAGACTATTATTTTTATTTTTTGATTCTTTTTGCTTTCATTTGGGGATTCTCTAAAAAAGAATCTAAAACTTAATCTGAGAGATATTCACCCGCTGATGGCTTTAACTGTTGAATCAATTGCCTTTTGTTAGAAATGTTTTTGCCTTCAAGTTTTGCTTCTAACAATATAATCGGATCAGTTTTAGTTGAAATTATTATTCCTTCATTTTCTATTACAGCAAGAATAATACCTGGTCTTGAATATTTGCTTATTAAAAGGTATTTTTCATTTTTAATTTCATCACTACTCAAAACTTTGATTTTAAGTATTTTTAGGTTCTTACCTCTAAAAGTTGTATTTGCTCGTGGATATAATCCTTTTATTTTTTGAGAAATTTCAATTGCCTCATTATCCCAATCAACTCTAAAGTCTGATTTTTCAATCATTCTTGCGTAAGTAATTTCTCTTCCTAGTGAATTTTGTTTTGTTAATTGAGAATTAGTATTTCTATAAATATTTTCTTCGAGTAGTGATGTGGCATTTAAAAATAATTTTGCAGATAATATACTTAGTTTTTCCGATAGTGTATTTAGATTATCGTCATTACTAATTTTAATTTTTTCTTCTAATAATAAATCGCCAGTATCTAGTCCCTCATTCATTTTCATAATTCCTACACCAGTAATTTCATCGCCTTTTATTAGTGACCATTGGATTGGGGCTGCACCACGCCATCTTGGAAGTAATGAGGCATGTGCGTTCCAACATCCAAATTTTGGGATTTCCAATATCTCTTTGGGTAATATTTTCCCGTAAGCTATAACTATAAATAGATCACAAGATAGTGATTTAAGTTCATTTATAAAATGTATATTGTCCCTGATTTTTGCTGGAGTATAAATTTTTATAGATTCTTGCTCGGCAAAGCTTTTGACAGGTGAGGATATTAATTTATTTCCCCTAGATCTTTTCTTATCGGGTTGGCTAACTACTCCAATTACCTCGTGCTTAGATTTAATAAAAATATCAAGGCTGGCAATTGAATATTCAGGTGTTCCCCAGAATATAATTCTCACGCGTCACCAGTTATTGATAATTCATGTACCCATATATGTGGAGAAATTCCACTTGATGTTACTTCCTGGTTTGATTCAATATTTACTATATTCTTCAACAGATATTTGATATCCCCTGCTACAGTTGCTGATTCTATTGAGATTTTTTTACCGTTTTTATAGAGCCATCCATCAAATGGAAGAGAGAATGAACCTTGACTTGCTCTGACACCTGCATGTATTGCATTTAATTCTTCAATATAAACAAATTCTCCCTCATAAGTAGAGTGATCTAATGATATTTTTAGATCTGAGTTTTCCTCTGATTTCTCAACTACTATCCAATCAGGAGATACTGAGACTTTTGATCCTAGTCCAGCGTGGCCTGTAGGAATTGTTTTAAATATTCTTGCAGTTGATTCAGAATGCAAAAAATTTTCAATTCTCCCTTTGTTAATTAAACACAGTCTTTTGGTAGGAGTTCCTTCTCCATCAAATGGTGATGAAGAAATATTCTTTTCGTGAAGACAATCATCATAAATATTAAGTGCTTC
>CACNQS010000050.1 GCA_902622625.1 uncultured Prochlorococcus sp. | reverse complement strand
TCTAAAAAATGCTGGTACGATTTAACTTTATTTTTTGAGTATTGATGATAAAGACTATAGTGATAGGTAACATTAAATTCATGGAAATTTTTAGATATATAATTGGCGGTGTAATCGAATAATTCCTTCTTAATTAGTCCTTTACATGGAATATTGATATTTTTAATATTATTTAATTTGCAGAAATTAAGTTTATTTTCTAACTGAGTAATATTTTTAAATGACAATTCAAATCTTATATGATTATTCATTTTTTATTCAAATTTCATACTCAAACATATTAACGAAAACAGGCATCTGCTACGATTCTAATTTTTGAAGCCGTCTTTCTATTCTTTCGCTTTAAAACATAACTAGGAGAAATCTCCATTGCAGCTCTTAAAGAAATTTTATCTTCGGTAGATTTTGTAATAATATCTTTAAAACATTTCCAATTTTCTGGTATTACTAAACCTGGCCATGATAAATAAAGACCTGTAAAAATACCGCCAAATAGAAAAAAAAATAATCTCATATCAAAAATATTTATCTTACTTTTTAATATAAATGCAAATAAGTATCAAGTATGTAGGTAAATAATTAATTATTTCCTTTATTTAGCAATTGATATATCCAAAAAAGATTTTCATGAACTCGAGAGGTTAGAATATCAAAAAAAGATTTATTTCAAAATATGGCAAGCCAGAATTATCTAATCGCAATAGCTTTAATAGAGCAAAACCTTGTTAGAGCAATGCCTCTTGGAGGTAAAGAGATTAAAGATAATTTAGAGGAATCAGAAAATTTAAAGAAACTTGGAGAAGAAGTTATTTTAAATCTTCTTATGAGGGTTTTTCAAAGAAGTGATGAAGGTGCTTTAAAAAGGGCATCTGAAGAAAAAGGTTTGCTGCTTGTTCATATGCATCCTAAAAGAATGCAGAAAGAGCTTCCATTTATCAAATCTGAATGGATAAGAGACGGAGACACACAACAATTTTTAAAATACCTTGGCAATCTCTCCAAAGAAGTATGGACTGCATCTTTTGTAAAATACAAAGGGATTGAATTTACTTCAATCTCAAAAAATGAAGAAATCTAAAATAAATTTATAGATATTTTCTTTTTATAGGATTTCTTTCTTTAAAGTATTATTTTCCTTGTAGACTCTAAAACACTTTTTACCATTACCAAAATCTATTGAAGAATATTCAATATTATTTTTAACGTGCAAGGCACAATTGCCCTCAATACAAATACAAGATTTAATAATTTCTCTATTTATAACATCATTAACATAAGGTTCCCTATCTTTTTCTTCATCAAAATGCGGGCAGGCAATACCTTCAACTATTCCTAAGCAATCAATTATGTTTAATTCTTCAGCATAAGAATCAGTTATACCTTTATCAAACCAACAAATAGCCCCAGCACTTACACCACTCATCACTATTCCATTTTCATAAGCATTTTGCAAAATTTCATATAAATTCCATTCTTTCCAGACAGCTAACATACTTTTTGTATTTCCTCCGCCAACGTAAATAATGTCTTGGGCAAAAACTTTATCTTCTAAGTTTTCCGTTCTAGAGAAAAAATCAATATGACTTGTTATACAATCAAGTTTGGAAAATGCTCTATAAAAATTTAGTTTGTACAAACTACTATCACCAGATGCTGTTGGAATAAAGCAAATTTTTGGTCTTTTTTTATTAATTAATGAAATTATATATTTTTCAATTTCAAGAGAGCCTAAAAAACGTCCAAACCCTCCTCCTCCAATTGCGACTATATTTTTACTATGCATAATAAATATAATATTTGTTTATGAATTTAAGACAAATTACTATTAAAGATCAACTGGAATTAAAGAAGGTTTATTTTGATTCAATTCAATCTTTAGATGAAAAAATTTATAGCCAAGAGCAAAAAAGGGCCTGGTCAAGCCAAGCTTGGAATAATCCAAATTTTGATAAGTCTATAACTAAAGGGAAAGGTTGGCTTCTAATTAAACAAGGAATAATTATTGCTTTTGCCACAAGATATCCCACCGATAGAATTGCGTTATTTTACTGTAAAGGTAAATTCCAAAGAAAAGGTTACGGCTCTAAGTTACTTCAAAAATTAGAAGATGAAGCTACAAAAGAAGGTTTAGATTCTCTTTCAACTGAAGCAAGCTTAATAAGTTATAAATTATTTCTTAAAAATGAATGGAAAATTATTCGTAAAGAAAAAGTAATTATAAATAACATTTTTTTTGAAAGATATAAAATGACTAAAAATATAAAAGTTAATTAATTAATAGTGTCTAGCAAAAGCAAGGAATTTATTTTAATTCAAAGAGTTCTAATTTGGACGTTATACCTTTTTTCA
>CACNQS010000049.1 GCA_902622625.1 uncultured Prochlorococcus sp. | reverse complement strand
GCATTTAGAAAAATATCTTTCGAAAATTAGTGATATTAGATTCAGTCATGGGGTTTGTGATAATTGCATGGAAAAACATTTCCCAGATGTAATCGAAGTGTGGAATAAAAAGGATTTTTTTGAAGATGGTCAAAAAAGGTTTTTAGAGTCCTAGATTCAATACCTTACTTTTTACTGTTTAATCTTTTTTCTATACAAATTCCTTATTTGGTGGTTAGTATTGTATAAATTTTGACGAGAAAATGTTACTAGGAACTTTATTGACAGGTGAAATTGCTAAAAGTGCATTAGTAGCATATGTTCATTATTTAGGAATTATATTGTGTTTCGGTTCTCTTTTATTTGAGAGATTGACTCTCAAAGTAGGTCTTAATAGAAATGAGACGATTTCAATGATAATTGCAGATGTGGTCTATGGTTTGGCAGGAGTTGCAATATTGGTTACTGGGATTTTGCGTGTTAAGTATTTTGGTCAAGGAGGTGATTTTTATACAGGCAATCCTGTTTTCTGGATAAAAGTTTCTCTTTACATTCTTGTGGGATTACTTTCTTTATATCCAACAACAACCTATATCTTATGGGCCATTCCATTAAGTAAGAATAAATTACCTGAAATATCTGAAAATCTAGTTAAGAGGTTCAGACTAATCATTACTACTGAATTAGTGGGCTTTGCAACCATACCTTTGTTTGCAACTCTCATGGCTAGAGGTGTAGGTTTAGGTTGAATAATTTATTTCTAGAAAGAAATTGTTTAATAAGTGTTAATAAACTATATAGATGGAGTTTAAGTTATAAGATTTCTAAATCTAAAAAAGAGATTATTTTTATTGGTTTAAATCCCTCATTATCAGATGAAGTTTTCTTGGACAACACAACAAAAAAGATAATCAAAATTTCGAAAAACAATAATTACGGCAAAGTAAAATTAATAAATCTATTTGCTCTTATTTCAAGCAAACCAGAAAAACTTTTCAAACATAAAAACCCTGTGGGTTATCTAAACAATAATCATATTTATAAAAACTTAAAATACTGGTCTGAAAGTAAAAATTGTGATTTATGGTTAGGTTGGGGTAACAAAGGTAAATTTCTAAATAGAAATAAAAGAATATCAAAAAAAATAATGCAATATAACTCAATTAGGAAAAATAATTTTGATAATACTCTTGGACCACTTTTAATTAAGAAAACAGTCAAAGATAATCCAATACACCCTCTATATTGTTCGGATAATTCCATCCTCCAATCTTATTTTTAGTTAGTAAGGCTCGAATGCAAACCAGTATTTTTAGCTATTCCATTAAATATGTGTTAATTTCTATTTGTTAAGTTTAACTAATATGAAAATTTCAAAGCAATTAAATAAACTAAAAAACTTGAATGTTAAGGCGGAAAAATGTTCTACAAGAGAAGAAGCAAAAAAAATAATCAATAAAGCAAATAAAGCACAAAGTAAAATCAACAAATAAATAAAAAGTAATTTCACCTATTCATAAGTTATAATTTTCAAAAATATTTAATTTATACAAATAAACCGTATTTATTTCTTAGTATTTATGTCTTTGAAAATAATTAAAATAAGGAAATCGCACGAAAGATTTAGATCGACTAGAGAATGGCTAAATTCGATGCATTCATTTTCTTTCGCAGAGCATAGAGACCCAAAATGGGATAATTTTGGGAAAATTAGAGTTATAAACGAAGATATTATTTCTCCTAATGCAGGATTTAATACACATTCTCATGCAAATATGGAAATAATTACTGTCGTAACAAAAGGAGCAATAACTCATAGAGACTCTTTAAACAATCTTGGAAAAATTCACAAAGATGAAGTACAAGTTATGTCTGCAGGTACTGGAATCTCTCATAGCGAGAAGAATGAAGAAAATGAGAACTGTAAGTTATTCCAGATTTGGATATACCCTCAAAAAGAAAATATCAAACCTCGATATGATCAAATTTCATTAAATGAAAAGTTGTGGGACAATCTTATTTTTACTTACAAAGACGCTAAAAATAATAAGCTTTTTCTAAATCAAAGTATCTCTTTATGGCGTTGTAAATATAAGCCAATTAAAGAAAAAAAATTGCCATCAAAAATCGATAAATATAATTGGATACAAATAATTGAAGGTAATCTTTTATTAAAAAGTAAAGACTCTAATTCAAATATATTTCTCGAACCTGGGGATGGATTAGGTTTTGAAGTTAATTATTATGATGATGTCTCGATAGATACTGAAAAGGAATTAGATTTTCTTTTATTTTCGATGCCTTCCTTATAATTTCTCTGTTACTTTACCCATCAACTCCTTTATTAAATGCATTTAAGGCTTGCAAAGCCATATTAAGGTGAACTTCCATAGCACCAAGTGCAATTAAAGAATTTGGTGATTTATCTTTTAGTAAATTCTCTTTTCTTTTTGATAACTCATTAACTACCTTCTTAGTTGAAGCTTCCCAATTGTTTATTA
>CACNQS010000048.1 GCA_902622625.1 uncultured Prochlorococcus sp. | reverse complement strand
CTACCAATACCGAGAGAAATGACAGGCAAATCGCTTATTCAAGAAATTGAATTAAAGGGTTATAATAAAGTCATTCAACACGTTTAAAGTATATAAAAGTTTTTAAGCAATGATTCAAATTATTAGTTGGATTTGGGTATTTTCTGGAGTTCTTCTCATTCTCTTAGTTTTACTCCATAGTCCCAAAGGTGATGGAATGGGAGGAATAGCCGCCAGTGGAAGCTCTATGTTCAACAGCGCAAGTAGTGCAGAAGCCTCTTTAAACAAAATTACTTGGACTTTTTTAGTGATATTTTTGTCACTCGCAATTATTCTTAGCGCTGGTTGGATTTCATAAAAGTTGAATAAAAAAAGGACCATTTTGAATGATCCTTTTTAAATTTATTAAAAACTATTGTTTAGTTAGTAATCAAAGTCACCGCCCATACCAGGAGCACCCGCTGGAGCAGCTGAATCTTTTTTCTCAGGTAAATCTGCGACTATGCATTCAGTAGTTAAAACCATTCCTGCTATTGAAGCTGCATTTTGTAATCCTGAACGTGTAACTTTAGCAGGATCAACTATGCCAGCTGAAGACATATCTACATATTCTCCAGTAGCAGCATTAAATCCATCATTAAATGGTTTAGTCTTTACATTTTCAGCAATCACAGCTCCATTAGAACCTGCATTTTCAGCAATTCTCATAAGAGGCGCAGTAAGTGAAGCTTCAACAATGTTAGCTCCAATTAACTCCTCTCCTTCTAGATTTTTATCCGCCCATTCTTTTAGAATAGGAGATAAATGAGCGAGAGTTGTTCCTCCTCCAGGTACAATTCCTTCTTCAACAGCAGCTTTTGTTGCATTAATAGCATCCTCAAGACGAAGCTTTTTATCCTTCATCTCAGTTTCAGTAGCTGCCCCAACCTTAATCACTGCTACACCTCCAGCTAATTTAGCCAGACGTTCTTGAAGCTTTTCTTTATCATATGATGAATCTGTTTCATCCATTTGCTTCTTAATTTGATCACATCTAGCTTTAACTGCTTGCTCATTACCTTCAGCTACAATAGTTGTAGTTTCTTTATTGATAGTTATTCTTCTACCAGTTCCAAGCATATCTAAGGTAGCATTCTCTAATTTCAAGCCTGCATCTTCAGTAATAAGTTGTCCATTAGTTAAAACGGCCATATCTTCAAGCATGGCTTTTCTCCTATCGCCAAATCCAGGAGCTTTCACGGCAGCAACATTCAACACGCCTCGTAATCTATTGACAACAAGAGTTGCTAAAGCCTCTTTTTCAATATCTTCTGCAATAATGACTAGTGGTTTACCAGTTTTAGCTATTTGTTCCAAAACGGGAACTAAATCTTGCACTAAGGCAATTTTTTTATCAGTTAGAAGGATATATGGTTCGTCTAAAACAGCCTCCATTCTCTCAGTGTCTGTAGCGAAGTATGGTGAGATATAGCCTTTATCAAAACGCATCCCCTCAGTAACTTCTAATTCAGTAGTCATGGATTTTCCTTCTTCTAACGAGATGACACCTTCTTTACCAACTTTATCCATAGCATTGGCAATCATTTGACCAACTTCTTCATCGTTTCCAGCAGCAATAGTTCCACATTGTGCTATAGCATTACTATCGCTAATAGGTTTGGAATTTTCTTGAATTTTACCGACTAGAAATTCAGTCGCTTTATCAATTCCTTTTTTCAAGGTAATTGCATTAGCTCCTGCAGCAACGTTTCTCAACCCTGCTTTAACCATTGCATGAGCTAAAACAGTGGCTGTTGTGGTACCATCTCCAGCTGCATCGTTAGTTTTTGAAGCAGCTTGTCTTATTAAAGCAACCCCTGTGTTTTCAATGTGGTCCTCTAATTCGATTTCTTTAGCGATTGTGACACCATCATTGATAATTTGTGGAGCACCAAATTTTTTCTCTAGTACAACATTTCTTCCTTTTGGTCCAAGCGTTACAGCCACAGACTCAGCAAGGATATCAATTCCTCTCTCGAGCGCTCTACGAGCTTGCTCATTGTAAATAATTCTTTTAGCCATGTTTAGGCAGTGATTTAGTAATAAGTTTTAATAATTTTTGAAACAAATATTTTAGCTAACTACAGCTAAAATATCTTTTTCTGAGAGCAAGACATATTCATCTCCTCCCAATTTAATGTCTGTGCCAGCATATTTGCTGTACAAAACTTTATCGCCAATACTCACTTCTGGAGTTTGTCGAGAACCATCGTCATTAAGTTTGCCAGGGCCTACCTGAGCAACTTCCCCAACCTGTGGTTTTTCTTTAGCTGAATCAGGCAAAAGTATGCCCCCAGCGGTTTTTTCCTCAGATGCGGAAACTTTAATAAATATTCTATCTCCCAGTGGTTTTACTGTAGAGACTGTAAGTGAAACAGCTGCCATAAATTAATGGAGGATCATGATTGAGACGCTTTGCGTCATAAAATTGGAAAGAGAATTTCTCCTTCCGTATCATCAACAACATAATCTGCAAAGCGGCAATTAAACCATACTTAAACTGTGCGGGTGGCCGAACCCATTTAACGAATCTACCCATAAGGTGGTAGTATTTTCGGATTATGAGCTGTTTAAATCAGCTATTCATCACCAATCAATAAAAAATGGTAGCAACTCCATCAACTTCTTCACAAACAAAAGGCGTAGTACGTCAGGTAATTGGTCCTGTTCTAGATGTAGAATTTCCAGCTGGTAAATTACCCAAAATACTAAATGCTTTAAGAATTGAAGCTAAAAATCCAGCTGGACAAGACATAGCGCTCACTGCAGAAGTCCAACAGCTCCTAGGTGACCATAGAGTAAGAGCAGTGGCAATGAGTGGCACAGACGGCCTTGTAAGAGGCATGGAGGCGATCGACACAGGGGCACCAATATCTGTGCCTGTTGGAGAAGCAACTTTAGGAAGAATATTTAATGTTTTAGGAGAACCAGTAGATGAACAAGGGCCAGTCAATACTAAAGATACTGCTCCAATTCATAGAGCTGCGCCTAAGTTAACCGACCTAGAAACTAAGCCAAAAGTTTTTGAAACTGGTATTAAAGTTATTGACCTTTTGGCTCCTTATAGGCAAGGAGGAAAAGTTGGATTATTTGGAGGTGCTGGAGTTGGAAAGACAGTTCTTATTCAAGAATTAATTAATAACATCGCAAAGGAGCATGGTG
>CACNQS010000047.1 GCA_902622625.1 uncultured Prochlorococcus sp. | reverse complement strand
TTCAGCTGCAAGATAATAATAAATTAGGAATTGTAGTGCATTCAAAAAACATAGAGTTAATTAATTCTTATATAACTGAGAAAGATGAAGATGTTTTTAAACAAAAAATAATTACAAATTTCAATAAACTGTTTGAAAAGAATTCTTTAGTACATAAATTAACTTTTGATGAAAAAATATCTATTATGAAATGGAGAGCTTCACAGCCTTCAGGCATTGCCGTGCCATTATCTTTACAATTTAGTAGAAAATATAGAATTGGATTTTGCGGAGACTGGTTTGAGGGAGAAGGATTTGGGAGAATTGAAGGCTCAATTTTAAGTGCTTTAATATTAGAGAAAAAAATTAAAGACTTAATTAAATAATTTTTTCAGAATTTGATCTAAATCAGTGTTTTTTTTAATTATGAATTTATTTGTATTATTTTTTATACTATTAGGGTTGAATTTTTCATAATAAATGCTCCATGATTTTAAGAATTCATTCTTAGCTTGTTTTTTATTCTTCCCCCTTTCTTTTGTATCTCTTTGTAAAACTCTTTTCATGCATTCACTTTTTTTAGTTTTTATTTCTAAAAAAATATAATCCTTATTATTTAAAGTCTTAGAGAATTCTTCAGCAAATATACCCTCAACTATTAAAAAACTAATATTTTTTTTTTCGTTTAAGGTATTTTGAATTGTTTTCTTTTCGAAATTATAATAACGATCACAGATTGAAAATCCATTCTTATAAATAAAATCAAAATCTTTTTTGAATAGTTTGTTATTAAAACTAATACTTCTATCAAAAAATCCCTCTACAAATTTTGGTAGTAATTTACTTATTAGCCCTGTCTTATAGTAATTGTCGGTACTTAGCACAAAACCATTTTTATTTTTTTTTATTATTTGATTTGATAAAGTTGTTTTCCCACTACCAGAAGGTCCACTTATAAAAATAAGTTTCATTTTATTATCTGTTCTTTAATAAGATTTTAACTTTACTATTAATGAATAAATTAAAATTTTGAAAATACATTTGGTCTTTTGGGCTTAAAAATAATTTTGAATACCTTGCAATGGCTTGCAAGCTTGCATAAATATTAAATGTGTGTCTTTATATAGTTGTAAATAAATTATTCCATTCAATTAGCTATTGCCTTCTTATTAATTCCTCCGGAATTTGATAATATATTAAACTGATGAGCTAATTCTATTACTTATATATTTTGCAATGATTTCCAAATTTCTCAGCAAACTAAAATCAATTTTATTTAAAAGTGCAGTATCTCCTGAAACTCCTTTAAAGAAAGAAAAAAAATCAGAAAAGTCTGCAAAAACAAAGACAAAAACAAAAACAAAAACAAAAACCAAAGCAGTCAATTCAAAGAAAAATATTGAAACTTTGACTACACTTCCAGGTGTTGGAGCAAAAAGTGCAAAAGCTTTGTATGAGGCTGGATTTAAAACAACAAAATCAGTTATTGCCGCTGAAGAAAAAGATCTTCTTGCTGTATCAGGAGTTGGAATAAACCTTGTTAAGAAGCTTAAAAAGCTTAAGTAGTTAAAATTTTATTTTTGAACTTTTATAAGCAAATTTTTTAATATTAAAGATATTCAAAACTTTATGAGCTGTAGCAGATTATCTTCTTCTCGCTTTTCTTCTCTGTTGCAGCTTTCTTTTATATTTTTCAATAGGCGTTTCATGGTGTCTAAGTCTTTTTAAATCTGCAAAGATTCCCGACTTAGAAACTTGTCTCTTAAATCTTCTAAGGGCAGACTCAATTCCCTCATTTTCTCCAACTGTAACTTGTGTCAAAATTTTCTAAATAAATATAATTCTAGCACCTCAACAGTTTTATTCAAACTTAAAACTTCTTCTTGAGAGCTTATTTTTTTTTTTGCTAATTTTTTGCCCACTCCATAAATCTTTTTTTATTACTTTTTATATCTTGTAATGATTCAAAGTAATATTTTTCCCAACTATCTTTAGGCAGGCCAAGAAATAACATTAGATTTAATGGGTATTGATCGCTATCAGAACAATTTCTAAAATCATCCCTGAATAAAAAGATTTCCTTTTTTAAAGCAATTGCGATACCCAATTCAATCATTACCCCTTCATCTGGAGGATTTCCATTAACAATCGCAAAAATACAATCACATTTTTTTAAATCATGCAAATTACTGTTTGCAACTTCATATGCCCATTGACTTCCTTTTTGGATTAATCTTTTACCTCTCTCAAAAGGTTCAAATACTTCTACATTTAAATCATTGAAGATTTCAATAAATTCATTTAAAAGTGTTTTAGTTTGTTTTGAAAATCCATATGGATTTGCCAGATATAATTTCTTACTCAACTTAAACCTCTTTTTTTGATGTACTCTTCACGGTCACTTTTTGAATTTAGAGTATTTTCCCAAGGGAAAACTATCCATTGGCTTTTTTTAGATATAAATACTGTATTCCACCACGTAGGTTTGATTTTACTAAATAAAACAAAAAACATCGCTCCTTCAATATCCTTGAAGGACCTTAATGTAAGACCAGTTTCATAAACATCATCTACTATTAGTGAATTTTTTAGTGGCTCTGAAATTAATTCAATTTTTAATTTATGGCTTAGTGCTACAGCAAGACATAATCCACCACGAGGAACTCCATATATTCCAGAAAAATCCTTAAACCTACATTTATTAGCTATCTGTTCTACGCTCTTATCAAATTCGCCCCAAGTAAAATAACTTATCATTTTAATTTTCGTTTTTTTCTGATGTAATAGCGTAATTTGAAGCAATCACGCTTAGAAGTGCTACTACTTGCTCATTTGGACAATTAGTATTTTTCTTTAAATTTTCACATTCATTTATTATCTTGGCGTATGTATCCTCAACAATTCCGTTCATTTGATCAATATTAAAAGAATATGGTTTATTCATTTTTTAATTAATACTTATTTTATTTTTACTTAAAAATTCAACGAAGTAAATATTTTGACTATTAAAAAGATAAAAATTATTCCCACATCGGAGCATTTAATTTGTCGATTTTAAGTGAAGAAGGAACATAATTATGTAAATTTTCAATTTTTATAGCCCATTTTTTAGAGTTACCCTTTAAAAACTCACTTTCAATTAGGTTTGATAGGGGAATCCTTTTTCTAACTTTAAGAAGACCTAGACAAGATTCCCATGCTTCTTGATTTTTATAAATATCTAACCAAAAATCAAAAATATTTTCCATGATTTCTAAAGGGAGATCAAATGAAATTCCCATTGAAGGACTACCAATTAAATAATTTTTGTTTCTTAGTTCATTTAATAAATTTTTCAAGTTTAAATTAATAGCTAAAAGAATATCTTTTGCTGATTCATTACCTATTAATTCTTTTCTATGGCAATCTAAAAGATTTTTATCCTCAAGGATATTTTCATCGCAATTTTTTATTCCCACTATCCAAAAACCTTCCCCATTATTTACTCCACTAGC
>CACNQS010000046.1 GCA_902622625.1 uncultured Prochlorococcus sp. | reverse complement strand
CAAGAGCCCTTGTATCAATTCCATATAGACCTATGATATTTTTCTCAACCAACCATTGATTAAAATTCTTTTTAGATCTCCAATTGCTGCTATTAGAAGAAAAATTTCTAACAATTATACCTTTAACATTAATCTTAGATTCTGAATCTTCAAGATTAATACCAGTATTTCCAATCTCTGGATAGGTAAATGTTAATATTTGTCCATAATAACTTGGATCAGTAATAACTTCCTGATATCCGGTCATTCCCGTATTAAAAACTATTTCACCAATAGCTGTACCAGAAGCACCAAAAAAGAATCCCGGGAATACAATTCCATTACTTAAAACCAATTTCGCGTTTTTCTTATATGGATTAATCATCAATTTGAAATTAATTAATTTGTATCTAAATAATTTTTTAAAAGTAAAAACTTTTTCCATGGATCTCCTTGATTTATCGAAAGTAAAGCTTTATTAAATCCTTCATTTAAATCATCCTCAATGCCAGCGGCCCAAAGCACTAAAGCAGAGTTCAAGGCAACTACATCAATATGAGATTTTTGTCCAGAACCATTTAAGACAGCCTTTAATATTTCCTCGTTAGACTCAGGAGCGGAAACCACAAGCTTTTCGTTAGAGATATTTTCATGGTTAAAGTCTGAAATATTTATTTCTGAAAAACGTAATTCACCATTATCAACAAATACTAATTTATTTTCTCCTTGAAGCGAAGCTTCATCAAGGCCACCAGCACCATGAACGACTATTGCTCTATTCATACCCATTTTTAAAAGCGCGCTTCCCATAGGTTTTAAAAGATCCTCAGATGCAACACCCAAAACTTGAGCATTGGGTCTTAAAGGATTTACCAATGGTCCAAGTTGATTAAATACTGTCCTTATTCCAAGGGTCTTTCTTAATGGAGCAAGTTTTATTAAGGATTTATGCCAAACGGGTGCGAACAAAAAAGTTATACCGATTTCACTTACGGCTTGGATTACTTTTTCCAATGAACAATCTAAATTCAAACCAATATTCATCAAAACATCAGCAGAGCCAACTTTTCCACTAGCACTTTTATTTCCGTGTTTTGCAATTTTTACGCCACAAGATGCACTTACAAATGCAACTGCAGTTGAAATATTGAATGTATTAGCGCCATCACCCCCTGTTCCACAAGTATCTACCAAATACAAATTTGGTCTGGCTACTGGCAATTCGCAAACATTTAAAAGTTCTTCAGCCATGGAACTTAGTTCGACACCTGTAGAACTCTTTGCTCTCAAAGCACTCAAAAAAGCTCCTGTTTCAACATCAGAAATTTCATCATTAAGCCATCTTTGCATTAAAGATCTAGAAGTAAATTCATCAAGGTCCCTACCCTCTAACAAATTATTTAGTATTTCAGCGTTTGATAGATTAGAAGACATTTATTTTTTGAAGAAAAATTATGCAGATAAAATTTAATTAGAGGTATCAAAACCTGAGCCAACTAAATCTTTATTTGTGTTTGAAGGCCTGAAGCTTTTTGACCAAATTTTTTTTGTTTTTGAAAAAAGTTCATTTTTAGTGATCTTCCAAAAATTTAAAATTTTTTCAATATCGTTTTTAATTTCAATTTCTCCTGGAAAATTGTTATAACGATTTATTAATCTAGCTAAATTTATATAGTCAAGATCTTCTGGTGATTTTTTAGTGATAAGGGAATCTATAATGTTCTTGTCTATTTCATGTAATGGATGAGTTTGCTCGTTACCCATAAATAAATACTGAATCATTTATAAAATTAGCTCACATATTCAAAAATGAAACATTATCTTAATCATATCGGCAAAATAAAATGAAAAATTTAAAGATAAAAGTTATATCTAAATACCTAAGACCTTACAAAAAAGAATTCTTATATGGAGCTTTAGCTCTCTTATTAGTAAATATACTAAGCGTTGTAATACCCTTAGAAGTAAAAAATATAATTGACCAATTACAAAATGGTTTTTCTTCAGATTTTGTTATTTCTAAATCTTTATGGTTAATATTTTTAGCAACTTGTATGGGTTTAATAAGATTATTTTCAAGACAGATTGTCTTCGGCATAGGTAGAAAAGTAGAAGTAAATCTACGTCAAAAGCTTTTTGACCATTTACTAATTCAAGATCCAGAATGGATTCAAAAAAAAGGTAGTGGAGACATTATTAGTAGAGCTACAAGCGATGTTGAAAACATAAGAAGACTTTTAGGTTTTACAGTTTTAAGCTTGTGCAACATTGTCTTAGCTTATTCATTCACTATTCCTTCAATGTTTTCTATAAATAAAACATTGACAATATCAGCTTTAATGATATTTCCATTAATCCTTGGAATTGTAAGTCTATTTGGCGGCAGAATGGTTAATCAAAGAAAAGCTCAACAAGAATCATTATCAAAACTTAGTGATCTGATACAAGAAGATTTATCTGGTATAAGCGCGATTAAGATTTATGCCCAAGAGAATGCTGAGAAAAAAGAATTTAACAAATATAATAATGACTATCAAAATTCAGCGATAAAACTTGCAAGAACAGCAAGTACACTATTCCCTTTATTACAAGGGATTTCCTCAATTTCGTTATTAATTTTATTATCATTGGGAACTTTTCAGTTAGAGAGCGGATTTATTTCGATAGGTGGTTTAGTAGCTTTAATTCTCTACGTAGAAAGACTTGTCTTCCCAACAGCTCTATTAGGTTTTACCTTAAATACATTTCAACTTGGTCAAGTCAGTTTAGATCGTGTGGAAGAAATCTTTCAGAACAGCCCAAACATTGTAGATAGAGCAGAAACTAAATTTTTAAAAAGAAAGGTTAAAGGATTCTTAGAAGCAAGAAATTTAACCATAAAGTATCCAGGATCAAAATATAATTCATTAAATAGTCTGAATTTTAAAATTTATCCTGGAGAACTTATTGCAATAGTTGGCCCAGTAGGTTGTGGCAAGACAACACTAGCAAAGTCTCTAGGACGGACTATTGAAATTCCAGACAATCAATTATTTTTAGATGAAATTGATGTTAAAACATTAAAATTAAGCGATCTTAGAAAAAATATTTCAATAGTTCCTCAAGAAGCATTCTTATTTACTTCTACAATCTCAGAAAACCTAAGTTTTGGAGAACCCAAAGCTTCTAAATATTTAGTAAAAGAAAGCGCAACAAAAGCTGGATTAATTGATGATATTAATAGCTTCCCACAAAGATTTAAAACTATTGTTGGTGAAAGAGGTATTACATTAAGTGGTGGACAAAGGCAAAGAACTGCATTAGGAAGAGCACTACTGGTTAATTCTCCAATTGTTGTTCTTGATGATGCTTTAGCAAGTGTAGATAATAAAACAGCCGCAAGAATAATAGATGAGATGAGTGATAGAAGTAATAAAACAATCATAATGATCAGTCACCAACTTTCTGTTGCAGCAACCTGTGATAGGGTTTTAGTGATGGATAAAGGAGAAATAGTACAAGAAGGGGCGCATAAAGATTTAGTAAAAGTTAATGGGTTATATAAACAACTCTGGGAAAGAGA
>CACNQS010000045.1 GCA_902622625.1 uncultured Prochlorococcus sp. | reverse complement strand
TACCATTGTAAGATTTTATTCCTCCTCCAATTGAAATAAACAATATATCTGGACTAGACAAAATAATTTGACTATTTATATCAATATCACCAGCGGCTCCTCCCATATGAACAATTTTAAGATCATTCTGCTCCCAGCTCCAAACAGTTGCCATCCCAAATCTTCTTCCATCTACTCTGTCATGTGGTACAGAAATTCCATTTAATAAAATATCCTCAAATTGATAGATTCCTGGCTCAACGAACATTAATTGATCATTAGGGTTATATCCTTCATCTGGAAGCCTAGAACTAGCCAAAATAAAATCTACATTGACTTCTTTTGACTCCTTTAAATTACTTGCACAACCTATTGCTTTAAAGGGATTTATAAGAATAGATTTATCTGCACTAGTAATTAAAAAACTACTATGTCCCAAACTTTTTATTCCTAAATTCCTTGCCAATAATGAGGTAGGTAAAAAAGAGCTTACTAATATCAAAAATAAAAAGTTTTTAATTTGAGAAATCATAATATTAAATTTTTTTTTATTTTACTTTTGTTCAGCCATTTTTAGAAAATTACTAATTAATTTATGACCAAATTGTGTCAACACACTTTCAGGATGAAACTGTACCCCATGTAAATGTTTATATTCTTTATGAGAGATAGCCATAATTGTTGAGTCTTCTAAAGTCGCAGTTATGTCGAAACAAGATGGTAAAGAATTTGAATCAACTATAAGACTATGGTATCTAGTAGCCACAAATGGAGTCTCGATATCTTTAAACAATCCTTTTTGATTATGAAATATTTTGGATGTCTTACCATGCATAAGTTCTTTCCCAACTATAACCTTACCTCCAAAAGCTTGGGCCAAAGCTTGATGACCTAAACAAACTCCCAATGTCGGAATTTTTTTAGATAATTTTTTTAGAATTGGCAGACAAATTCCAGATTGATCTGGATTGCCAGGACCTGGAGATAATAGAATTCCACCAGGATTTAGTTTGATAATTTCTTCTAAAGTTATTTCATCATTTCTTTTAACTATTAATTCTTTAGTTATTTCATGCTCAACTGAAAGTTCTCCTAAATATTGAACAAGGTTATAAGTAAAACTATCGTAATTATCAATAACAAGAAACATATTTATATGGATTTAAAATAACAACTTTATTTTAGGAAAAAAGATATATACAGCAATAATAACAGAATTAATGGAAGCTAATAATACTGCTCCTGCAGAAGTATCTTTTGAAATTTTAGCCAAAATACTGAATTCTTTTTTCACTACTAAATCAACGATTGATTCAATAGATGTGTTCAATATTTCTAATATTAAAACAGACATTATTGTTGCAATCAAAATAACATAATTGCTTAGACTAATTTTGAATAAAAAACCAATTATTAAACTTGTAAGTGCAAAAATTAATTGAATTTTAAAATTTCTTGAAGTTTGTAATACATAACTAATACCACCGAAAGCATACTTAAAACTTATAAATACATTACTAGAAGTTTTGTATGATTCTTTTCTATTTTCTAAATAGTTTATTTTTTTTTTCATTGATTTTTAATCTAATCGAGTAATTAAATATTCTTGGAAATTTAACATATTTTCTAAATCATGCTCAGTATTATGTTCCCATCCTAAAAGATGTAAAAATCCATGACTAGCCAACCAGATCATCTCTCTATAGATTGAATTTTTATATTCATAAGATTGCTCAAGTGCCATCTCTAATGATATAAATATATCTCCCAACTCTATGTGATCTAAATTATTTAGGTATTCATCAGAAATAATTGGAAAAGATAGAACATCAGTTGGACCATTTTTTTGCATCCATTTCTTATTCAAAGAAGCAATTTCTTGATTAGATATTATCTGTAAGCCTAATGAAAAAGATTTTTTTTCAAAAATATAATTTGGTAATTCATAATCCTCTTTTTTTAATATTGTATTTATCCAAGATAAAAAAACTTTCTCCCAAAAAATAGATTCAAAAATAAGATTAGTTTTAGTATCTTTTAACTTATTTGAAAATTGAGAAAAATCATTACATTGAAAAACCAAATCTAAATTTATTTCAGAAATAATTTTTTCTTTCATACATTCTTAAACTGGAATATTGGGCTTACCTATTGTGGCCACAATTATTAATATCCCAATTAAAACTAGAAAGGTTATTGAAAAATGAGAAATACTTTTTGAGCCTTTCCTTACCATATTTCTCATAGCAAGCTTTATAAAACTTGGAGGAGAAACTTTTTTTTCTAAAATTTCGTTTTTATTTTCCATTAGTTATTCAATAGATTCGTTAGTAGAAATATTCATACGTAATAATTCATGAATAAATGGTTCAAGTCCACCATCTAAAACACTATCCAACTCGTTAGTCTCCTGCATAGTCCTAAGATCTTTTACCATTTGATAGGGATGGAAAACATAATTTCTTATTTGATTGCCCCATGCAGCTTCCACAATATCACCTTTAATATCAGCGACTTCTGCAGCTCGTTGTTCTTTAGCAATCACTAGTAGTTTAGACTTTAGAAGTAACATAGCTTTTTCTTTATTTTGTAATTGAGATCTTTCTTGGGTACATCTTACTGAAATCCCTGAAGGCAAATGAACAATTCTTACCGCTGTTTCTACTTTATTAACATTTTGTCCTCCAGCTCCACCGGATCTACTCGTTGTAATTTCTAAATCTTTTTCAGGAATATCAAGTGAAATATTATCATCTAATTTGGGCATAACCTCCACCCCAGCAAAGCTGGTTTGTCTTTTGCCATTGGCATTAAAAGGAGAAATTCTTACTAATCTATGAGTTCCTTTTTCATGTTGCAGATAGCCGTATGCATATTTTCCATCAATTTCGAACGTTACACTTTTAATACCTGCTTCTTCTCCTTGAGATAATTCATTAATGACAAGGCTCATTCGATTATTATCGGCCCATCTTGAGTACATTCTTAATAATATCTCTACCCAATCCTGCGCATCTGTTCCACCCGCACCTGCGTTAATAGAAACTACTGCTCCTTCCTTATCGTATTCACCACATAACAATCTTTCAAATTCCCATTTATCTAAATTCTCTCTTAATTTCTTTAATCCCAGCTGCGATTCTAAAATCATTTCCTCTTCAGGTTCTAGAGAATAAAGCTCAAGAGAGGCATTAGCATCAGAAATAAAAGTTTTCCATTTATCTAACAATTCGAGTTGTGCTTTGACATCATCAAGGATTAACATTTGCTTTTTAGCTTCTTCTTGATTTTCCCAAAATTCAGGCTGAGCAGAAATTTGCTCTAACTCTTTCCTTTTCGCTTTTAATCTTGGAACGTCAAAGACAATCCTGAGCATTACCCAGGCGCTCTGTTAGCTCGGAAAGATCTTTTTTGAAATCTGTAATATCTATCAAAATAGTATTTAATCGTTATTTATAATCTAACAAGCACTTTTGTTTAATAGTATAAACTAAGTATTATTTTAAAAAAATGTCCAAAGTTGAAATTTATACTTGGCAATATTGCCCATTCTGCATTCGAGCAAAATCACTACTCAAGAAAAAAAATGTAAATTTTACAGAATATAAAATAGATGGCGACGAAGATGCCAGAGCATTGATGATTGAAAGAGCTAATGGTAAAAGGACATTACCACAAATATTTATAGATAATGAGGGTATCGGAGGCTGCGATGATCTCTACGCATTA
>CACNQS010000044.1 GCA_902622625.1 uncultured Prochlorococcus sp. | reverse complement strand
TATCCTCTAAAAGTTTTGCAGCCAAAGGATTTTCTATTTGTCTTCTAAGTTCCCTGCTAAGTGGCCTAGCACCATATTCAGGTTCGTAAGAATCGTTTGCAATTTTGTTGATAACTTTTTTGTCTATAGCGATATTTATTTTCTGCTCAAGTAGCAGGTTCTTTAAATCTTCTGTTTGTAGAATGATTATTTTTTGAAGTTCATCAATAGATAATGGATCAAACTTTACCACTTCATCAATTCTATTTAAAAATTCAGGTCTAAAAATTGAAGACAATGCATCACTAATTGAATCATCTAGAGTTTGTTGATCTTTTTCTAACTTTCCCTCACTTTTAGAAATCTTTTGTGAATACTCCAGTATAGATTTGCCAGCAAGGTTACTTGTCATAATGATTACCGTATTTTTGAAATCTACTGTTCTTCCTTGGGAGTCCGTTAATCTTCCTTCATCTAAGACTTGCAAAAGGATATTAAATACTTCTGCATGTGCTTTTTCTATCTCATCAAGAAGTATTACTGAATAGGGTTTACGTCTTACAGCTTCAGTTAATTGACCTCCTTCTTCATAACCAACATAACCTGGGGGAGCTCCTAAAAGTCTTGCTACGGCATTTTTCTCCATATATTCACTCATGTCTAATCTTAAAAGTGCGTCTTCTTCATCAAATAAAACTGTTGCAAGAGATTTTGCTAATTCTGTTTTACCAACACCAGTAGGACCCATAAATAAAAAAGATCCAATAGGTCTTTTAGGACTTTTCATACCAACTCGAGCTCTTCTAATTGCAGCAGAGACAGCTTCTATGGCCTGTTCTTGTCCAATAACTTGTTCACCTAGTTCTTTTTCTAGATTGACTAATTTCTTACGTTCATTTGAAACTACTTTAGAAATTGGAATACCTGTGATTTTTGATATAACATCTGCAATATCATCAGGTTCAACTTGATATTTAAAAGGAAAATTTCTATTTTTCTTTATTTTATTAAAGTTCTCTTCAAGTTTTTGTATGCCATTCTCTATTTCACTTAACTCTTCTTCAAGCTTTTCTAAATAATCTATATCATTTTCAATTTTGCGATTTGATTTATCTTTAATTTGTTTGGTTAGCTTATCTTCTTCTTTCATTAAAATAGATAATTCCTCCATTTCTTCACGTAAATTGTTCCAATTTTCCAAAAGAACGTTCAATTTTGCCTCTGATTGTTGTCTATTATTCAATAGTTTTTCTTGAGCTTCAATATTTTCTCCTTGCAAATTATTCAATTTTGCATCAATAGTATTAAGTTTGTTTTCTTGTTGGAGAATGATTTGAGGCATATTATTAGACTCGATTTTCAACTGTGCAGCTGCTTCATCAATTAAATCTATTGCACTATCAGGGAGACATTTATCGCTGATGTATCTATCGGCCAACTTTGCAGAATAATTTACAGCCTCTTCAGAAATTTTTATGCCATGGTGTGATTCATATTTCTTTTTGATCCCTTGTAATATTTTTGCGCTTAATTCTACTGAAGGTTCATTAACAGCTATCTTTTGAAAGCAATTATTTAATGCCTGATCTTTTTCAATAGTTTCACGAAATTTCTCAGGTGTTGTTGTACCGATACATCTAAGATCTCCTTCAGCTAGTAAAGGTTTTAAAATATTACTGATGTCGGTAGAAGATCTTTCAGAACTTAATATTGAGTGAATTTCATCAATAAATAGAATCATTCCATGGTTTGGATTATTTAGTTCCTGCATTATTAAGCTTAGTCTTTCCTCTAGTTGACCTCTAAATTTGGTCCCAGAAACTAATGCACCCAAGTCAAGTGAAATAATTTTTAAGTCCTTTAAAGTATCAGGAACATTTTTTTCTACAATTAATTGAGCAAGTAATTTTGCAATTGAGGTTTTACCAACTCCAGGATTGCCAATAAGTATAGGGTTATTTTTGTTTCTTCTGCAGAGTACCCTCATTAAATTATTGATCTCATTTTCTCTTCCTAAAACGGGATCCAGTAAGCCTTTTTTAGCTGATTCTGTTAAATCTTTTCCGTAAATTGAAAGAGCATTTTCATCTTTTTTAACTTGTTTTTTGGTTTCAATTTGAAGTTCACTTTTCGGTAATGGAACAATAGCTTTTTTAAATTTTTCTTCTTTTATAAAAGTCTCATTAGTCTCGTTGTTTGATTCAAAATTAGATTGATTATTTATTTCAATTACATTCCCATAATTAAAAGAATCTTTTGATTGATTAATATTTGGGTAAAACTTTAATTCTTCCTCTAATTTTTCCATTGAAAGGTTTCCTTCTTCAAAAACATAATTTCCAATTCTTAAATCTCTTCCAAGAGCAATTAGTAAATGAGGGATTTCTATTAATCTTGATCCCCATTGAGTTTTAATCTGATTCGCGTTATCTAACAAAATTTCTAAATCTTCTCCGATAGTAAAAATATCTGATTCATTTGTTGGTGTCTCTTCTAAAAAATCTTCTGTTATGTCTAAAACTGTATCTTGGTCGATTGATAATTTTTCAATGAAGGCAAAGAATTCACTTGATGAGAACAATGTATGAATTATGTGTTCAATATTAAATTCGCTATGATCCCATTTTTTTGCGGTTTCTTCCCCTAATAAAAGAAGATTCCAACTAATATCGCTAAATAGTTCAGGACTGGATGTAAGTGTTTCTCTCATAAACTATAAAAACTATAGTTGATTATTAATTAATATTCTAAATAGGATCTGCATTAATAATCATCCAATAATTTTCAAATTGTAAGATGAATTTGAAAATTGTTTAGATGAAAGGATTTGCGGGGACTTTAGAATGAAAAAAACGTTAAATAATATCTAAGCTCTTATAAGATTAAAAATTATAATTGGTTAACAAATATATTTCAGATATTAGCCAAATAGTTCAGCTATTAATAGGATTTAAATAGTAATAATTAAATTGTGAAAGAAACTATTGATTTTCTTATTGATACTGTTGAAGCAAGGCAAGTCCTTGATTCAAGAGGTAATCCAACTGTAGAGGCAGAAGTATTTTTGGAATGTGGTGCAAGTGGTAGAGCAATTGTTCCCAGCGGAGCAAGCACTGGTGCTCATGAGGCACATGAATTAAGAGATGGTGGTTCGAAATATATGGGGAAAGGCGTTTTGAATGCTGTTAATAAAATTCATGAAACAATATCGCCGGCTTTATGTGGTTTGTCATCTTTAGATCAAACTGCAATAGATAAATTAATGATTGAAATTGATGGAACTTCTAATAAGTCTAACCTTGGAGCAAATTCAATCCTTGCAGTAAGTCTTGCAACTGCTAGAGCATCAGCAAATGCTTTAGACATTCCCTTATATAGATATCTTGGAGATCCATTATCCAATCTTCTTCCAGTCCCATTGATGAATGTAATAAATGGTGGTGCTCATGCACCAAATAGTCTTGATTTTCAGGAATTTATGCTTGTTCCACATGGAGTTAATAATTTCAGTGAATCATTAAGAATGGGTACTGAAATTTTTCACTCATTAAAATCATTACTTGAGCAAAAAGGTCTATCTACCGCTGTAGGCGATGAGGGTGGATTTGCTCCGCATTTGTCATCAAGCGAAGAAGCAGGGGACTTATTATTAGAAGCAATTCAAAAAGCCGGATTTAAGCCTGGTGAGCAGGTATCTTTAGCTTTAGATGCTGCTAGTACTGAATTTTATAGTGATGGTATTTATAAATATGAAGGTAAAAGTTTAAATAGTTCTGA
>CACNQS010000043.1 GCA_902622625.1 uncultured Prochlorococcus sp. | reverse complement strand
TTCACTTAAATAGTAAAAGGACATAGTATGGAAAATTATAAAAATCCTATCTCACTATTTAAAGGTTTTGGCACTGGCATAAATAATAAAAAAATGGTTTACCCTGCCAGCATAGTTAAGTTGGTTTATGCTCTTGCTACATATTATTGGATTAAAAAAGGAAGTTTATTATTATCGGATGAAATTATTGATGCTGTAAGGAAAATGTTATCTTTCTCAAGTAATAATGCAACAAGCTTCTTAATTGATTTACTTACTGGAACAACAAGTGGACCTTGTATTGAGGGCGAATCGTGGGAAAATTGGAAATACCAAAGATGTATAATAAACGATTGGCTACATGATTTACATTGGGAGGAATTGAGTGGTTTAAATTGCTGTCAGAAGACCTGGGATGATGGACCATTTGGTCGTGAAAAAGAATTTTATGGACATAATAATAAAAATAGAAACGCTATGAATTCTGATTCGGCTGCGAGGGTTTTGGAGGAAATTATGATTCATATTGATTATCAAAAAAATGATTTAAATTTACGAAGTTTTTTAAAAAGAAATTTAGATAAAGTTGTTCTTAAAAAAGATTCTCTTAATCAAATAGATGGTTTTTTGGGTGCAGGCTTACCAGAAAGCATTAATCTTTGGAGTAAAGCAGGCTTAATGTCAGAAGTTAGACATGATTCTGCTTTATTAATAAGACAGTTTAAGTAAACAATCATTTTTGATTAGCACTTTTTATTGATCTAATTCTGTAAATTGGACGATTTTGACTTTCATGATATGTCCTAATTAAAAGTTCGCTCAATAATCCAAAGCTAAATAATTGAACACCAGCAATTCCTAATATTAATGCAAACATTAGCAACGGACGATTTCCAATATCCTCACCCATTATTTTTAAAACTATCAAATAAGAACTTATCGTAAGGCTAAAAAAAATACTTATAATTCCAACAAAACCAAATCCATACATCGGTCTTGTTAAAAATTTAGTCATAAACCATACAGTTAGTAAATCCATTAAAACTCTAAAAGTTCTATCAATTCCATATTTACTAGATCCATATTGCCTGCTCCTATGATTTACTTTAATTTCTTTGATTTTTGCACCTTCAATATTTGCTAAAACGGGCAAAAACCTGTGAAGTTCACCATATAACTTTATATCTTTTATTATTTCTTTCTTAAATGCTTTTAATGAGCAACCATAGTCATGTAACTTCAAACCTGTTACGTAAGCTATTAACTTATTCGCTATTTTTGATGGTATCTTTCTATTAATTAATTTATCTTTTCTATCAAACCTCCAACCACAAACCAAATCATAACCATTATTAATTTCTGAAATTAATAAAGGAATATCATTTGGATCATTTTGTAAATCACCATCCAAAGTAATAACAATATCGCCCTTAGAATTATCAAAGCCAGCTGACAATGCTGCAGTTTGACCATAATTTTTGCGAAGGGAAATTACTGACAATTCTTTAATTTTGAGAGTTATTTCCTTTAATACTTGAAGAGTATTATCTTTAGAACCATCATTTACAACAATCAATTCAAAATTAAATTTATGAGAAGACATTACTTTTATAACTTCATCCAATAAAAGACCAATACTCTCGCTTTCATTGAAAACAGGGACGATAATAGAAATTAATTGTTTTATATCTGTCATTTATATTTCATAATAGTTAAACTATTTTAACTTAATTTAGAACATTAAAATTAAACAAAAAAAATCACCACGATTGTGGTGATTTAAATTATTTAAGGGAAATTTAACCAAACTTACCTGAAGTAGATGCGATAACAAATGCCCCAAATGTAAGTATATTTCCAATAGTGAAATGTGCTAGTCCAACTAATCTAGCTTGAACAATTGAAAGTGCAACTGGCTTATCTCTCCATCCAACAAGGTTAGCAATTGGAGTACGCTGATGTGCCCAAACTAATGTTTCAATTAACTCTTGCCAGTAACCACGCCATGATATTAGGAACATGAAACCAGTAGCCCAAACTAAGTGACCGAATAGGAACATCCAAGCCCAAGGAGATAGAGAATTTACTCCGAATGGATTATATCCATTAATAAGTTGAGCAGAGTTTAACCAGAGATAATCTCTGAACCAACCCATTAGATAAGTTCCTGATTCGTTAAATTGTGCTACGTTACCCTGCCAAATTGCTAGGTGTTTCCAATGCCAGTAGAAAGTTACCCATGCTAGTAAATTTAATGCCCAGAACATAGCTAAGTACATAGCGTCCCAAGATGAACTATCACAAGTACCTCCACGTCCGGGACCATCGCAAGGGAAAGCATAACCTAAATCTTTCTTATCAGGAATTAATTTTGTTCCTCTAGCATCAAGTGCACCTTTGATAAGGATTAATGCAGTTGTATGAAGGCCTAAAGCGATAGCATGGTGAACTAAGAAATCCGCTGGCCCGATAGGTAAGAAAGCACTTAATGCATCTTGTCTATTGATAAGATCCATCCAATAATGATTACCTGGTAATGAATTAGCTGCGAGAGTTGCTGAGCTTGTAGGATCAGATAATAAAGCGTTAAAGCCGTACATCATCTTACCTTGAGCAGCCTGAACGAATTGAGCAAATACTGGTTCGATTAGAATTTGCTTTTCAGGATTACCAAAAGCAACAACAACATCGTTATGAACATAAATTCCAAGAGTATGGAATCCAAGCAACATTGTTACCCAACTTAGGTGACTTATCAAAGCTTCCTTTGTTCCAAGCACTCTGGCTAATACATTATCTTTATTTAATTCTGGATCGTAATCTCTAACAAAGAAAATAGCACCGTGTGCGAAAGCACCAACCATCAAGAACATTGCTATGTACTGATGATGGCTATATAGAGCAGATTGTGTAGTGTAGTCCCTTGCAATGAAAGCATAAGAAGGAAGTGCACCCATATGTTGAGCAACTAGAGAAGTTGCTACACCAAGTGATGCTAATGCCAGTCCAAGTTGGAAATGTAATGAGTTATTTACAGTTTCATATATTCCATCGTGGTTAATTCCGAAACTACCTTTATGAGGATCATTAGGGTGTCTTGTATTATGAGCTTCTGTAATTTCTTTGAGGCTATGACCAATACCAAAGGTATTTCTATACATATGACCAGCAATTACAAAAACTGTTCCAATCGCTATATGATGATGCGCAATATCAGTAAGCCATAATGCTTCACTTTGAGGATGAAGACCACCTAAGAAAGTAAAGATTGCTGTACCAGCTCCTTCAGCTGTTCCAAAAACCTGATCTAGGGAATCAGGATTTTGTGCATATGCTCCCCAGTTTAAAGTAAAGAAAGGAGCTAATCCTGCAGGGTGTGGAAGTACTGTTAGCCAGTTATCCCAACCTACATGCTGACCTCTTGATTCAGGTATAGCAACATGAACCAAATGACCTGTCCAAGCAATACTACTAAAACCAAATAAAACAGCTAAATGATGATTTAATCTTGATTCAGCATTTTTAAACCAAGCTAGAGAAGGTCTGAATTTTGGCTGTAAGTGTAACCAACCTGCAAATAAAGTCCAACAAGCCAAAATACTCATGAATATTGAAGCTTGGAAGAGTTGCTCATTAGTTCTCATTCCAATTGTGTACCACCAATGGTAAAGACCTGAGTAAGCTATGTTTACTGGACCACTAGCTCCAGCTTGTGTCATTGCTTCTGTGATACCAGATCCAAAATGTGGGTCCCAAATAGCATGAGCAATAGGACGAACGTGAGTTGGATCAAGTACAAACTGCTCGAAGTTACCTTGCCACGCGATATGAAATAAGTTACCAGCTACCCATAGAGCGATTATTGCTAGATGACCAAAATGTGTAGAGAAAAGCTTCTGATAAAGCTTTTCTTCGGTCATACCATCATGACTTTCAAAGTCATGAGCGGTAGCTATTCCGTACCATATTCGTCTAGTTGTAGGGTCCTGAGCTAGACCCTGGTTAAATGATGGAAATTTT
>CACNQS010000042.1 GCA_902622625.1 uncultured Prochlorococcus sp. | reverse complement strand
TTCAATCCAAACTATAAATCTTTAAGGGAAGGCTTTGAATTAAACGAATTAAACAGTATTTTATCTGATTATAGAGTTATACCAATTCTCGGTCCTGCTAGAAAACTTATTAAAGTTGCTTACAAAGAGGAGTTTTTTAGTCAACATCAAATTTGCGATATTAAATTAGAAAATAATTCGCCTGCCATAATTATTGCTGAATTAGGTAATAATCATAATGGAGATAGAGAATTAGCAAAAAATTTGATTATACAAGCTGCTCAATCGGGTGCAGATATTATCAAATTACAAATGCGAGATATAGCTAATTTATACGGTAGTGAAAATTTTGTAGATGTTCATAACGCAAAAGATTTAGGAGCAGAATATCTAATGGAATTATTGAACGAGAATCAACTTGAAAATGATATACTTACTCAACTTTTTGACTTTATCAAGGAATTAGGAAAGCAACCTCTTTGTACCCCTTGGGATGAGATTTCACTTAAGGTTTTGCATAAGTATGGTATGCGAACAGTGAAAATTGCTTCTGCAGATTTAACAAATCATCATTTATTAGGCTTAGCAGCTGATTTAGGGATGATCTTAATTTGTTCTACGGGTATGTCTACTCAAGAAGAAGTTATAGAAACTACGAAGTTTTTAAAGGCGAAAGGGGCAATATTTTACTTTTTGCACTGTCAATCGAGTTATCCTGCTGCTTTAGGCGATATAAACCTCTCTTATATGGACACATTAAAAGAATTTAGTAGAGGAGGTTTGGTGGGTTATTCAAGTCATGATCTAGGAAAAAATATATGCGAAGCAGCAGTTGCAAGAGGCGCAAAAATTATTGAAAAACATTTTACTCTTGATCGGTCTCTAAAAGGAGTCGATCACAGAGTTAGCTTACTTCCAAATGAGTTTTTAGAAATGTCAAATTCTATTAAGGAAATTGAACTTGCTATCGGTAGATCAGATCGTAGGATTCTTTCTCAAGGAGAACTAATAAATAGAGCAACTTTATCTAAATCCATCTTTACAAAAAATCTAATAAAAAAAGGATCTATAATTAACAAAGAGGACTTAATAATTAGAAGTCCTGGGAGCGGTTTACAACCAAATAAGATTAATAATCTTATTGGCAAGAGAGTTTTAAAAGACTTACCTGCTAATGAGCTAATTTTTCTTGAAGATATTGAAAATGAAAAGGGTCTTAACCCACGAGAAAAGGATAATAAATCTAATAAAAAGGATCAATGGCTAAGACTGCCTGGGATTTGGGGTGTACCTGTTAGACCACATGATTTCGAGAAAATTAAAACTATATTTAATCCCAAAATGTTAGAATTTCATCTCTCACATAATGACTTAAATACTAAGCCTTCAGAATTCTGCAAAAATAAAAAACTTCCATATTGCGTTATACATGCCCCTGAACTTTTTGCTAATGAACATTTATTAGATCTATGTAGTTTAGATAAAGATATATTGATTAATTCCATAAATGCGATGAAAAGAGTAATAGATTTTTCAGAAGAATTATTAGAACAAATCCCTAATCAAGAAAAGATTGGTGTAATAACAAATGTAGGCGGACATTCTGATAAATCATTTCATGCTGATGAAATTAAAAGAAAACTTCCAGAAATATTAAATGAAAGTCTTAGTCAACTAAAAAATGATCATATTGAAATTTGGCCTCAAACAATGCCTCCTTATCCATGGCACTTTGGTGGGCAAAGATTTCATAACTTATTTGTGGATCCTATTGAATGTATTAATTTAGCTAAATCCTTAAAAGTAAATTTATGTATAGATATTTCTCATACAAAACTAGCTTGTAACTTTTTAAATATTGATTTAATTGAAGTTCTACCAGAATTACTATCATATTCCTCACATTTACATATTGCAGATGCCGATAATGAAAATGGAGAAGGTTTACAAATAGACAAGGGTGAAATAAATTTCTTGTCTTTTTTTGAAGTTCTAAATGATAAAATTAAAGCAAATGGAAAGCAATACAGCTGGATTCCTGAAATTTGGCAGGGACATGAAAATAATGGAAAAGGATTTGAAATTGCTTTAAATCAACTCTGTGATTATCTATAAATTAGATCAAATTTTTAACATATAATATTTCTTTAATTCCAATAATTGTATTTATTCAATATCTAGGATTTATATTACAATCAAGGAATTTTAAATAGAGTTTATGACTTCAAAGTTTTTAGCATTAAAAGATAAAATAAAAGGCCCGGTTTTTTCTATAGTAACTCCTTTTAAAAAAGACGATTCAATCGATTATGTCTCCCTCAATAACTACATAGAAAGAATTTATTCCTCAGGCGGAAGAATTTTCTATGTAATGGCATATAACAGTCGATATAGTGAATTGTCCTGGGAAGAAATCAAAGAATTAAATTATTTTGTTACATCAAAAGTAAAAAAATTAAATAAATCTAATATAGTTATTGTTGCTGATCCACTTCATTGTTCTACAAAAATATCGATAGATTTTTGTAAGCATGCCGAAAATATCAACGCTGATATTATATCTCTTATTTTTAGAGAAAAATTTTATTCAGAAAAACAAGTTTTTAGTCACTATAAAAAATGTGCCGAGAATTCAAATATCGGGATTTTAATTCATGAAATGCCTTTTATAAGTGGGATGGGCGGACATACTATTAATTGGCCTGTTTCTTTATTAGATAAAATTGCAAATTTAGATTCTGTTATAGCAATCAAAGAAGATGCAAAGGATGATGAATATTCTCATAACGTAATTAATTGTTTAAAAGAAAGATTAGCAATAATTATTTCTGGGGGAGGCAAAAGACAATGGTTGAGATTCTCAAATGAAGGTTGCCAGTCTTGGTTAAACGGAATTGGGGTATTTGAACCTAAAATTCCAATAATTTTTTACGAAGCATATAAACAAAAAAATGAAAAAATTTTAAATTATATTTTAAATGAGATTGAGGATCCTTTTTTTGAAAAAATAGTAGCTAAATATGGTTGGCATATTGGTATTAAAGCGTGCTTAGAAGCAAGAAATATTTTTTCAAGGTTTGAGAGAGCCCCAATGATGCCAATTGATGATAGTGAAATGAGTTTTGTAAAAGAAATTATGAAGACTTTTGATAATAAGATTTCCAATATGGTTGAATTAGCGAATTCAGAACTATAAATTTTTTAATATATATCTAAACTTCTCTTTGATAGATTTTGCTGTGGACTCAGCAATTTTTAATTGAATCTTATTATCAATATCACATGAATAGATCTTATCCATTTTAAATGGGGCTGCATTATGGTAAATAGCTTTTGCTCTAGGATTTAATATTTCTTTCACAGGCACAACATAAACTGACCCATTTGGTCTGTAATATGTTATTTGATCCTGGGATCTAGTATTTCCACTTACCATAGGTGAATCTTTTCCAAAAAGAGGTTTGAAAGTTAAATTGTTTACCTCTTGCAAACTAAATGCAAAATTTATATGAAAATCATATTCGCAACATGTAAAAACTGAAGATTTAAACTCATTAGCATAATTTATAGTATTATCTATTAATTCTTCAGGCCGTAAAGGACAAGTCGGTAATAATAGGATTAATCTATCATCTTCTCTAATGGCATTACGCTTTAGAAATTTCTCTGTACGAAGATAATCATAGATTTTTACTTTATCCCCGGCCTCTTCATCACTTCTAAAATCTATCTGGCAATTAAAGTTCTTTTTATAATTATCACTCTTACAAATTTCTACATATTTTTCTGAGTCAGTAGAGAAAATTATCTTGTCTATAGTTTTAGAAGATTTTGCAGCCCTAATAGTCCAAAGAAATAATTCTAAATTGAGAATTTTTTGTAGATTTTTATCCTTTAATCTTTTTGATCCGGAACGAGCAGGGATTATTGCTATATTTTTCATATTTAAAAGAGAAATAAAAATTAAAATTAAAAACTTAAGAAATATAATACATTAGCAATATTTAACTCTAAAAAGTATT
>CACNQS010000041.1 GCA_902622625.1 uncultured Prochlorococcus sp. | reverse complement strand
CTTTTAATTAACTTTCTAACAACTTCCTTTTTTCAATTATTCTTGCTAACTCCAAAAAATATCCTGCAGTCCTAAATTTTCCAATATTTTTTTCCTTAAAATCAAGATCGCTTCTAATTTCTGCAGTCTCCGCCATTAGCAAATCTAAATCATTTGATCCAAGACTATACAATTCTCCTAGTTCGATTTCCCTTCCGAGTAAATGACTCCTAAACCACTTCCCTTTATTTTCTTGAGGTGGAATATCGTAGGGAGTAAATGACATTAAAATAAAATTTAGGTTAATACTATTCTAGGGTTCTTATTGAAACTTTTTCATCTCTACTTTATTAAAAATCAATGCAATAAAAAGAATTGCGAATGTAATTAGGGCACAAATTTCTGTCCAATAATCTAACCCAATTTTAGAAATCATTAATGGTGCAAGAACTGTAAATAGTCCCCCAGAAAGAATTAACTGAGCGAAAAGCTGTTTTGACGTAAAAATTGGTAAAGTCTTAGAAATATTTTTAGGATCTGCAAGCCTTAAAAGAAGTAACCCAGAAGCTACTACACCAGTGGAATTGCCAAACTCTATCAAACTTTTTTCAAACCAATAATCATCAAAAATAAAGTATGCGAAATAAGCAATGCAGATTAAATTCCAAAATAAACCGAAAATAGTAAACACTAAAATAAGTATCCAATTATCAAAAACAACAGCAATATCTAAACTGGCCATAGCTGTAAAAATCAACAAATCTGTTGATAAAATACCAATCTCTCTTTGCAGAATATTTGAAATAAATTCTGTATTTTTGGTTTTCTCCAAAATATATCTTATAAGGAGCGAACCTATAAGAATAAAAGGGAATACTGGTAGTGAAAAAATAATTTCCTTCGAAAAATCTCCAAAAGAACTTGAAATATACCTTAAAAATTTAAGTAGCAAAACACCAAAAGAAATTGCCAAACCAGAGAATCCAAGATTTATTATAAAAATTCTTAAATCTGCAAAAATTCCAGTCTTATTTTTTCCATTTAGAGTATCTTTTTGTTCAATAATTTCCTCAGTATCTGAAAGGCCTAAAGTTCTACCAAGAAAAATAAATATGCTACCCAATATTGAAGAGGATAAAAGACCCATTGTTGCCATAGCCAAACCAAGATCTAAACCATTTGGGAAACCGAGTTTATTAAAACTTTCACCGATTATTGAAGCAGCTCCATGACCACCCTCAAAACCTACCTCTATTAAACAACCCATTAGAGGGTTTGAATCCATAGACGGAGGCAGAAAATATTTAACAACAAGACCACCGACAAAAAATTGTCCGAAACCCAGTGAAAGAGCTAACAGAAATTGATTAAAAATTGGTTTAACTAAACCATTTATATTTGGGATAGGTCTTCCCATCATTAAAGTTGCGAAGACTAATGATAAAAGAGGAGTAGGAAAATTACTCCAAACATTGATTGTTTCTTTTGGCAAAAAGTGTATCGCTCCAAATGGGCCTATAGATATACCTAAAATTCCTGATATGACAGCTATCGGTAATCCAAATCTCTCGAGTTGAACAGCTAGTTTAAATTTTCTCCCAAAAATCAACAAAAAAAATATAATTAATAATCCCAAAAAACTTATCAATAGAGAATTTGAAAAAATATCTTTATTCTGCAGAGAAAAAATATTCAATGATTTCAAAAACATATAATTCTAAATCTAAATTAATAAACAAAATTTTTCAAATAAAAAAGGCCCTTTAAAAGGGCCCTTAATATAAATGATTAACTTGAGAATTTAATCCTTAAGAGTAATTGTGGCACTATCAATATTACTAATAGCATTTGTAACTCTCTTGAAATCAAAGCCTAATGCTCTTAGAGCATGCCAAAGGTGACCTTGAATAAAGAAGAAACCAAAGTAGTAGTGAACATTTGCTAACCATGCCCTTGATGTAAACTCACCATCAGGAAGATCAACAGTATCAATCCAATATGGAGAAATACTAAACTTCAATTCAAGTGGTTCACCAAAATATTCAACAGGATAAACAGTTGTATTTGCTGCACTCCAGAAAGCTGCAATAATAGCCATCCAGCCTATACCTGCTAATGACCAAGATAGAACAGCTTCTGCTGATAGAAGACCTTTACCTTTGAACTTAGTAAATTCTCCCACCTGCTTAGTAGCGATATGCCATGCACCACCTGTAATCTCTACAAAAGCTAAGAATGCATGACCGCCCATAACCTCTTCC
The DNA here is from genome assembly GCA_902622625.1 of uncultured Prochlorococcus sp. Lineage (GTDB taxonomy): Bacteria > Cyanobacteriota > Cyanobacteriia > PCC-6307 > Cyanobiaceae > Prochlorococcus_A. Next base: position 1,884 of record CACNQS010000041.1, on the reverse strand, counting down.
AGACTATCGATAGTCAAAAAGTCTGTTTGATGATTCCAAATTTTTGCTAAGTTTAATTCGTATTCAACTTGTCTTACAGCGCCAATAGCTGGATCATAAATTCCATGGACTCTGGCCCATTCAACGAAAGCAATAACTGCAAATCCTAAGAAGAGGAGATGATGTCCAAGAATAAATGTCAATTTGTCAGGATTATCCCATTCAATATTGAATTTTCTTGCTCTAGCAATATCTGAATCTTCTAAATTTCCTGGAAGAAGTAGAGAGTGTAAAAGTCCACCAGCAGCTAAAACCATAGAAGAAACTAAGTGCACGATTGCTATCGCAAGTACAGGTTTAGTATCTCCCATAGCAACGCCATTAGCGTCAAACCCTATTCCTAGAGTTGCTAAGTGTGGAAGAACAATTAAAGGTTGATGACCCATAGGAACACTAGGATCGAATCGTGAAAGTTCAAAAAGGGTGAAAGCACCAGCCCAGAAAACAATTAATCCTGCATGAGCTACATGAGCAGCGATAAATTTTCCTGAGCGATTAGCTACACCTGAATTTCCAGCCCACCACCCGTAAGTGGTATCTGGATTACCGTAGGTTTGCATTTAGGAAATGATTAGCTTAAACGTTTTGAGAATACTTTAATTTTCATCAAACGGTTGAATTCACAACAAAATTGTAAAAATTAGTAATCCTAAGAAAAAAAAAATTAATTAATTTCCCAAAAATATTAAATTTAGAATAAGTTAGATTTCAACAGCAAAGTTATTGCTAGAGAATAGATTACATATCAATTTAAAAGAGTTTTAATTTTAATTTTTTTTTATTAAATTTCTTTTTGCTGACATTAAACGATGTTTTGTTTCATTAATACATCCTATTTATTGCCTCATTGTCAAACAATTATTAAATATGAGATAAGACATCTAATATTATGACTACTTCTCAAGAGTCTTCTAGAAAATTTTCACTAGAAATGAAATCTGAAGTTCATTACAAAAAGGCTGCAAAATCTTACAGAAAATCGAAACAATATATAAATATGATTAACTTATATCCAACTTTGCAAAACACTCTTATTGAGTGTAAAGATGAGAATCTAATCGAATAAATATTGTATATATTTTCCCAAATCATTTTTTAGGCTGCGATATTATAGTTTTCTTCAGAATAAAATTTATTAATTATTTCTCTGCACATTTTTACATTGTAAAGGGCTTTGGGTTTCCAAGGTTTTTTCTGACCGAATGGAGAGCTTTTCCAATGAATCCCAGGCTTGAGTATTCCATTTTCACGTAAAAAAGAAAGTTTAATTTCAGTTATTCCCAGTTTTTCAGAGGTCAACTCAGATGAGCTCCACATATCCCCTAACATTGAATTAAGTAAATATAATTAATCCTTGATAACGCTAATTTTATTTTTTTGAAAGGGGTAAAACTTTTAAATAATTATTAAGTCACAAAAAACCTAGTATTTACAAAGAAAAGAGATTTGAAAGATTTATATCAAATTAAGAAATATTAAATAAAGAATCTTCATTTATGAATATCTCATCGATACCCTTTCCTTGATTGATGGATTTATAGTTAACGTATTCTTCTGTAATCGATTGATGCTTTGAAAGATTGATCCAACCCTTCTGCCAATTTCCAGTATTTATTAATTCTTCATAAGTAGTTTTTAAGTTAATTTCAGAATCAAGGACTGAAACCATTAAAAAACTAATATTTCCTTTTTCCTTAGTCTCATTTACTAAAACAAAATGTCTTAATCCATTTATAGGTTTATTAGAAGTCCAGTAATTTTCCATAATTAATTTTTCTTAATGTTCCCCTCAGAATTTTTTCTAGATATTTTCTTATATTCATTTCTAATTTCGTCTAATAAAAG
>CACNQS010000040.1 GCA_902622625.1 uncultured Prochlorococcus sp. | reverse complement strand
ATAAAATTTAATGGGCCTTTTTCGGGAATGTTTTTTTCAATATTCTCATTACTATTGTCAGCCACAATGAATTTTGTATAAAAAAATTTAAATGAATGTTATTCCCTTTTCAAGGAAAGTGCAAACCCATGAATCGTAACCTTTATTTCTAAACAATTTATAATTTGCAATTAATTCTTTTTTAGCAGTCTCTATATCTTTAAAGAGTGCAAAGCATGTAGGACCTGATCCACTCATTGAAAATGTGAGACAATTTTCTAATTTTGAAAGTAAATATAATGCCTGCTTTACAGAATCATTTTCATTTTCAACAACTAACTGCAAATCATTTTTAATAGATAAATATTGATTATCAAAATTTAAGTTTTTTAAACCATTATCTCTTAAATTTTTTCTTATGTTCTCAATCATTTTTCTATCAGTAAGATATTGACCACAAAATTTACTACTATATTTTTTATAAGTTTCAGCGGTTGATACTGATACATTCGGATTTTTTAAAAGAATTGCTCCATATTCATGGGTTGAATCTAATTTTTCCAAAATTTCGCCTCTTCCAAAACATAATTGAATACCACCATTTATAAAAAAGGGAATATCAGATCCTAAAGTTGATGCTAATGAACATAAAGTTTCTTGATCTAATTTCAAATCCCATAAATTATTAAGACCAATTAATGTTGCCGCTGCATTACTGGATCCACCAGCTAATCCTGCGCCAATTGGGATATTTTTTCTTAAAAATATATTTGCACCGTAATCTATATTTGATTTTTTCCTTAGTAGGTTTGCCGATTTAACAATTAAGTTATCATCAGATAGGCTTAAATCTTTACAATCAGACTCAAGTTTAATTAAACCCTCATTATTAATTTCAAATTCTAAATAATCAGCAAGATCGATATTTTGCATAATCATTGCTAACTCATGAAATCCATCCTCTCTTTTACCAATAATTTCAAGGTGTAAATTTATTTTGGCAGGAGATTTTATATTAATTTTCTTTTTAGCTAAATCTTGCATATACTTAAATTTTTATTTTTTAATTTTAATACAATTTTCTGCAAGCTTAATCCATTGGTCAATTGAAATATCTTGTGGTCTTAAATTAAAACAAACTTTTGAAGATTCAGATAATTCATTTATCTCTTCATTTGAAAGTATTGAATTAAGAGTATTTCTAAGCATTTTTCTTCTTGAATTAAATGAAATTCGAAGAAGTTTATCTATATATTTTTCTAGGCTAATATCTAATCTTAAATCATTTTTAATTGGTTCGAAAACTACTAAAGAAGAAAAAACTTTTGGAGGCGGACTAAATGATGAAGGCGGCACATCACATATTCTTTTTATTTTTGATAAGAGTTGCATTCTTATACTAAGCGCACCAGCATTGGGACTACCTTCTTTTGACAAAATCCTGTCCACAACGTCCTTCTGCATTAAAAATATTATTTTTTCGTAATTATAGTTTCTTATAATGCCCAATCGACCTATGAAAATATCCAATATTGGGCCAGTTATATTGTAAGGAATATTTGCAATCACTTTTGTAATCTTCTTATTAATCGAATCTAAATTCACAGAAAGAATATCTCCCTGCTGCAGTGAAAACTTATCATTATTATTGAATTTATCATTTAATAAATTTATTAAATCTTTATCTAATTCAATTGCATGTAATTTTTTAATTTCTGAATCTAACAACTTAGATGTTAAAGCTCCTTTACCAGGACCAATTTCTAAAATAAAGTCATTTTCATTTAGAACAGCAATTTCTTTAATTTTTTCTAATATTTTTTTATTTACCAACCAGTGTTGCCCAAATCTTTTTTTTTGATGATAGTATTTAGAACTCATCCAAAAAATTAATAATATGTTTAAATTAAATATGAATTTATTTAATCCTTTATATCATGAGCTTATCAAAAAAAAATTTAGATAAACTCAATAAATTCAAAAAAAAGAAAAATTTAAATAACGAAAGTAAAAATATAAATAATTACACAAATATAACTAATAATGATAATTTAATCACCAATCCACTTAATTCAGAAGATCCCAATAAAATTTTTTATTCGTTAATTGATAATTCAGAATCTTTAGAAGAGACTTCTAACGTTAATAATTCACTAAGAAAAAGTGAGATTAATCAAATTAATATGAATTCTAAAAAAGATTATTTTTCCAAGAAATTGACAACCGAAGAGGAACTATATGATGAATTTAATTATCTTCTTGATGAATAATTAGTTTTGATATTTACTTATGATTCAGAGTAATAGATTAGCAATTTATGCTATCGGCAAAATAAAGAAACTTTGGATTAGAGATGGAATTAATCAATACAGAAAAAGAATGCCTGAACTTATCATTAATGAGTTAAAGACTTTTAATTTAAATAATCTTAGATCCAATAACAATATTATTATCTGCCTAAGTGAAGAAGGAAAACAGTTTAATTCAGTTGAACTATGTTCCTTACTCTTGAATTTCAAAAATAAAAAAATTAATTTCTTAATCGGTGATACTGATGGAGTTAGTTCAGATATAAAAGAAAAATCAGATCTTGTACTAAGCCTGTCTCCTTTAACTTTTCCTCATGAATTAGCTAGATTAATCCTAATCGAACAAATCTATAGAGCTATTTCTATATCAAACAACTCCCCTTATCATCGTTCTTAAAAAGATTAGATTAAATCTAAAATTAATCTATAAAAGTTTAATAACTAACTATTTTTTGCTTTTTGCTATATAGTACATATATACTATTAATGTAATCTTGGATTCTTTTGATTCAGCTACTAAAACATTTAAAATCCCCTTATTAACTGATTCGGTATCAGCGGGGTTTCCTTCTCCTGCAGATGACTATACAGAAGAAAATATTGATTTAAACGAACATTTAATATCTAATCCTTTTAGCACTTTTTTTCTTAGAGTTAAAGGTGACTCAATGATAAATGCAGGAATTAAAGATAAAGATTTAATAATAGTAGACAAGAGCTTAACAGCCAGGCCAGGGAATATCATCATTGCAATGATAGACGGGGAATTTACAATAAAAAGATTATCTATAAAAAATAATGAATTATATTTAAAATCAGAAAATCATAATTATCCTGATTTTAGATTTAAAAACCATATTGATGTACAGATATGGGGAGTTGTTATTTATTCAATACATAGCTATTTATGAGAATTTCAAATATTGATGCAATAGCTCTTGTAGATGCTAATAATTTTTACGCGTCATGTGAACAAAATATTAATCCTCATTTGAGAAATAAACCAGTAGTAATTTTATCTAATAATGACGGATGTATCATTGCAAGAAGCCCTGAAGCGCGAGCTTTAAAAATTAAAATGGGAACTCCGTATTTTAAGGTCAAAGAAAGACTAAATAAATTAGATGTAGCAGTCTTAAGCTCAAACTACTCGCTTTATGGGGATATGAGCAGAAGACTAATGAATTTACTGAAAAACTACTGTGAACAGATAGAAATTTATTCCATTGACGAAGCATTCGTCTCGATTTCTAGACCTAATGATGAAAATCTATATCCTTGGGCAAGAAGCATAAGATCATTAATATATCAGAATCTAGGGATTACCATAACAGTAGGAATAGGAGAAAATAAAGTAAGAGCAAAAATTGCTAATAAACTAGCTAAAAATATTGATTGTTCAGCTGGAATATTTGATTTAGCTAGAACCGAAAATGAGAATAATTATTTGAAAAGAATTAGTATAGATAAGATATGGGGAGTCGGGAAACAAACCTCTAATTGGTTACAAAGTAAAGGTATTAAAAATGCGAGAGAACTAAGAGATATGGAAGAAAATGAAATCATTAAGAAATTAGGCATCGTAGGGAAAAGACTGCAATTAGAACTGAAAGGCCATAGATGCCTGCCCATAGAAAAAAACAAGAAATTAAAAAAAGAAATTCAGGTGAGCAGGAGTTTCGGAACGCCTATCACAAAATTAGAAGACTTAACTCAAGCACTGGCAACTCACGCAATAAAAGCCTCTGAAAAAATGAGAAGTCAGAATTTACAATCATCTAATATTAGAGTATTTGCTAGAACCAGTAAATATTCAAGTCAAAATTATCAAAGAAGTGCTCATAGAAAACTTACAAATGCGACAGATGATACAAACAATATTTTAAAAATAGTTGTTGAATTATCTAAAGAAATTTATAATCCCGAATATAAATTCTCAAAAGCTGGTGTTTTAATGCAGGACTTAACAAATAGCGAATATTTACAGCAATCAGTTATCAATTACAAATCTCAGAAAGTCTTAAAAAAATCAACAAATCTTATGAAAACGATTGATTTATTAAATAAAAGATTTAATAACAATGCAATTACATGGGCCATTACTAAAAATCCACAAAGTTGGAAGATGAATAAGAATTTCTTAAGTCGCTCATCTACAACTGATATAGAACAAATCCCAACTATAGTGAAGTAAACAAAATAGTATGGAATTTATATTGTTTTTGAGCAAATTAGATAAAGAGATTCTTAACTTATTAATGAAAGCAAACTACATATTTGAAGAAAATAAA
>CACNQS010000039.1 GCA_902622625.1 uncultured Prochlorococcus sp. | reverse complement strand
TGGCCTTACTAGTTCTAAACCTAATCTTTCTCCTTGCATCCTAGATGGGAAAACAACTTTATCTGCACCTACTCTTTTTAACATTTTTTCGTGCAAGTCACTGGTAGCTCTCGCTATTACTCTTTTCACTTTGCTACCTTCACTATCTTTAGCAATAAGAGTTGTAGTTATACTTGCTTCAATAGGTTCACTAATACCCACTACAACAGTGTTCATTTCAAGAATTCCCGATTCCTTCATAGACTCTTCATCAGTACAATCTACAACTCTCGCTTCTATCGAAGGTTCTAATTGTCTTAAATCATCAATAGCTTTTTCCGAATAATCTGCAGCCAAAACATCAGCACCATTACTAATAAGTTCTCTGCAAACAGCGGTTCCAAATCTACCAACGCCGACAACTGCAAAAGTGAGTGCTTCATTTTCTCTCTTTTGAGACCACTGCCACCAATCAGCCATAATAAAAATCAGTCAGTTCTAAACATATAGATCAGCCTTAGGATAGCCAATTCTCTTTTGTCTATCTATTCTACTCTTATAAAGAGCCTGCCAAAGTGCACTTAAAAGCAAAAGGATCCCAAGTCTGCCCACAAACATACCCACAATAAGAATAAATTGACCAAAATGATTTAATTTTGCAGTTAAACCAATATCAAAACCAACTGTTGCAAATGCAGATATGCAAGTGAATAGAATTTCTAGGAATGTGAATGATTCTTTTTTAACAAAAGTATTAGTTGTACTAAGCAACATTGCCATTAAAAGAACAAAAAGCAAAGATCCAACTGTGATTCCAACTGCCTTTAGAATAACTTTATCTGAAATTAATCTATTGCTGATAATTACATCTTTCTGACCTCTTAAAGTTGATCTAGTTGCAGCCATCAAAGCAATAAATGTAGTTGTTTTTATGCCTCCACCAGTACCTCCTGTACTTGCTCCAATAAACATAAGCGTCATTAATAATAAGAGGCCCGTATCTGAGATAGAGTTCAAAGAAATCGGAAAATTTGTAAAGCCTGCAGTTCTTGCACTAACTGTTTCGAAGATAGATGACATTAACCGTTCAAACAAATTTAAATCATTAAAAAATTGACTATTTAGCAATGATTCAGTAACAAAGAATCCTAATGATCCGAATAATATTAGAGACAAACTTGTCCTAATAACTAGTCTGGAATGAAGGCTTAATTTTTTATAAGAAAGATTTCTTTTATTACTCCAAATATCATCAATAACCCGCCATCCCAATCCCCCCATAACAATGAGAAAAATAAAAACACTATTAACTAAATAATTTGCTCTATATTCTTGGAGACTATTTGACCTTAAAGAAAATCCTGCATTGTTATATGCCGATATGCTGTGAAAAATTGAGGACCATAGTCTTTCCCAATTATTTTGAATATCTACAAATCCAAAAGAATATAGAACAAATGCGCCCAAAGATATGATAGTAAACGCAGTAATTGCAATACTTTGAAAAGTTCGACCAATTCCCCCCACTCCAAATTCATCTAGAGTCTTTCCTTTGTCTAATCTAGTTCTTAGCTTTGTACCCTTTACAACAAATCCTTGTAAAAATGTTGTAATAGCCATTAATCCTAGACCACCTGATAACAGCATAAAAGCTAAGAAAACTTGGCCAAAGAAATTTAAATCAACACCAATATCTATTATGGTTAAACCTGTAACAGTTATTGCAGAAGTAGATGTAAAAAATGCCTCCCACAAACCAACCTTGGAAGATGAACATAATGGTGAACTCAAAATTAAAGTTCCAAGGCAAATAATAAACAAGCCTGTAACAATAGTAAATTGTTGTACTGATAATTTTTTGTAAGCATCTTTGATCTTATACACCTTACTTATAAATTCCACGATATTACCCGTAATTTAGAATTATCAATGCTGGCACTGTAAAGGTCATTATAAGTGTTAATCCAGCTCCATATTTTGCAATATCAAAAAATCTATATCTTCCAGGACCATAAACCATTAAATTTGTTTGATATCCCATTGGAGTCAAGAAAGATTGACTTGCGCCAAACAAAACAAGCATTATTAAAGCGCTTGGTGAAATACCTAAAACATTTGAGAATTCAATAGCAACAGGCAAAATCAAAGCAACCGAGGCAGCATTACTTATAAATTGTGTAAGAATAACTGTCGATACAAAAATTACTACAAGCGCAAAATATAGAGGCATTCCATTAAGGACAAAGTTTAGATTGACTGCAATTAAATCGGCTAATCCTGTTACTTGCATTGCAACGCTAAAGCATGATAAGGATCCCAACAATAAAATGACATCTAACCTAATTGATTTTTGTATCTCTGCAGGTCTTAAACATCCACAAGTTACCATTGCAATGACTGCTAAAAGGACTGAACCTACTAATGGAATATTTGAAACCGAAGGCAAAACCACCATTCCTATTGCAATTGCAATCGATATAGGTTTTTTGATCAAAAAAGGTAAGTCGTCTTCGAATTGATCTAAAATAAGTAAATCATTACTAGCTTGCAAACCTCTTATTGAATCTAAAGGTGCTTGCAATAATAAAACATCTCCAGCCCTTAAAACAGCTTGACCTAATCTCTCCTGAACAGTTTGCTGACCTCTTCTTAATGCTAAAACTGTTGCATTATGACGCTGCCTAAATCTTAATTCTCTCAAACTTGCACCAGCTAGAGTTGAACCGGCTGGTAATAGGGCTTCAAAGGTCTTAGTACCTTCATCATCTGAGAAAACATTAGCTCCATTTAAAGATGTTTTGTTTTCTCCTAACAGAATGGTATGTTCCTGCTGCAGTCTAAATAAGTCTGCCCTTGTAACGCGGATTATTAATCTATCATCCGGTTCAATCTTTCTATCAGCCAAAGGAGGAAGAATAACTTTTCCATTTCGTTGCAATTCCAGAACATCAACGTCAAATCGTCTTTGTAATCTACTATTTCTGACAGATTGGCCAACTAATTCTGAAGTAGAGGGAATAGTAACTTCAGTAAAATATATATTCATATCACCATTTTTAATAAACTCATTATCTCTCCCTCTATCTGGCAAAAGCAGATCAGACACTAAAATCATATAGGTTGTACCTATAAGCCACACAGGAATTCCTATTGAAGTCAAACTAAATAATTCCAAAGCTCCATAACCTAATTGTTGACTAATATCACTTACAAGAAGATTTACAGAGCTACCTAATAATGTCAAAGTTCCACCTAGTAAAGTAGCAAAAGAAAGAGGTAATAAAACTTTTGATGGTGATATATTTCTTCGCTCGCACCAACTTTCAATTAAAGGTAACAAAGATGCTACTACTGGCGTATTAGGTACAATTCCAGATATTGGAGCAATCAAAAAAGTTATCAAAGAAATTAATTTCCTTGGAGTTCTTATACTATCAGAAGAAATCAATTCTCTTACTCTGTCTAAGGCACCACTTTTAAATAATGCAGAGGAAACCGCAAATAAACCCATAAGGGTAATTAACGACGGGCTACCAAATCCAGCTAAAGCTTTTTCAGGAGAAAGAACCCCAGTAGCTATAAATATTCCAACACATAACAAACCAGTCAATTCTGGCGCAATAGTATTTTTAATAAACAAAATTATTGACATTATTAAAACAACTACCGTTATAAACGCATTAAAATTATTACTAATTACTGTAATTAAATTCATACGAAACTTATTTCACTCAATATACCCAAAAACAATATTTCAAAAAAGTTTAATTGGAATATTCTTTTTTAAGAAACTTTTGAAAAATAGATTTTTTTTGAAATATCCACGAAGACGCAGATTTTAAGCTTTCTGTAATATCAGGCAACTTGGAAGCATATAAAAGTCTTCTTACCTCAAAAGCCAATTTCCCAGATAAAGTAACCCCAAGCCCAGAAATTGAAGCATCGCCTATTCCTAAGCTTATCATTTCACCGTTGTCTTGAAATTCAAAGGGTAAAGGATCCTTTCCTTGAATTAAAAGTTCTAAATTATTAGCCAGATGATTTCCTTCCTGCATGGCGACCTGAGCAGTTATGGGTAAATCCTCCATTCCTTCAATAACTGAAATATCGCCAATAGCAAAACAGTTTTTATAGTTTTCTATTTGCAAATTATTATTAACTAAAATTCGCCCAAATTTTTTTGTTATTTCATCAGTTTCTAAGTAAGACAAATTAGGTTTAACACCTGCAGTCCAAATTACAATATCTTTATCCAAAGAAGTTATTCCAAACTCGCCAGAAATACAAATTTTAGTTTCAGAGACTTCTTTAACTGTGGAATTCAAAAGAACGTTGATTTTTCTTTTTTCTAATGCCTTCTCTGCTTGTTCTCTATTAAAAATTTTGTTTTTATTAAGGATTTCATTTGACTTTTCTATTACATTAATTTCAAATTGATCTTTAAATATATCTTTAATTTTGCATGCTAACTCTATGCCAGAAGGACCACCTCCAACTATAAATAACTTTTTACGAAGCGCAGTTTTTTGTGATTTTATTAAAAAAGATCTTAATTTATTTAGATCGTGAAAATCATTAAAAAAATAACAATTTTCATCTACACCTTTTATTAAAAAACTATTTGGAATAGACCCTGTACAGATAACAAGATATTGATAACTTAATTTTAAATCGTCGCTAAATTCAAGAATATTTTCTTTAAAAGAAATCTTGGTTAAACAATTTTTTAAAAAAGTTATACCTGCATCAGAGAAAATATTTGCAAATTTTGGGCTAGCTTCCCAACTTCTTATTTCTTTACTTAAAACTTCGTACATTAAAGGTTTAAATATAAAGTTAGTTTCAGAATCAACTACAAGAATCGGTAAAGAGGGATTAAGATTCTTAAAATTCAAAGCAAATGTCATCCCTGCAAAACCTGCTCCAACTATTACTATTGGTTTTTGTATTGATTTCATGAGCGAAATATTGTTATGCGTAAATGTATTATTAAACTATACAAATAATTTTTAAATTGAGCGAAATAACATTAAACTCATAATCAAATTGAAGTATGATTGAAAAAATCCCCAAAGATATTCAACCTAACTTAAGGAAATATAATCAAGAGCTAGTAGATATGAAGCCTCAAGAAATGCTTACTTGGGGTTATGAAAAGTTTGATAATCAATTTGCTATTACAACAAGTTTTGGCATACAGTCATCAGTAATTTTGAATATGGTTAGTAAATTATGTCTACAAAAAAAAATCAAAATATTTTGGATAGACACAGGTTACCTGCCCCC
>CACNQS010000038.1 GCA_902622625.1 uncultured Prochlorococcus sp. | reverse complement strand
ACCAATCTTTATTGTTCTTTTTTGCTGAGTTGTAAATTCATTAGTCTTTTCATTTAATTGCCCATCTTCTGTAAGAATCATCATCTTTTGGACTTGGTTACCCAATTCAATCTCCTCAGCAGGGGTTAATAAAGGAACTCTGCCGATGTTCTGCAAATACCAGCTTATTGGATCATTACTTCTCCTTTTTGGCGGTTCTGCTTGTGTTGGAATTGATGAAACCATGTTTTGACCTAATTTAGGTACTAAAACTCTCCTACACTTTTAAAGAAATAGCCAAATATTTAATGCGCGCTTCAGATTTCAAGTTATATTTGTACACTTATGTGTTTAAAACTATAAATAACTCTCTTAAATTGTTTCTTTCAAGATATTTGTCTCATTTTTATATTTCTCATTAATTTTGACAATTCGTCGCCAATAGCAGAAGCATTTGAACCTTTTTTGCACTTTGATGCAGCAAATGAATGCAAAAGTACGTATTTAGCAAAAAAATCTGTTTTTATGTTTCTACAAAATGTTAAATCAATCGCAGAACTACCAGCTATAAATCCAGATAAAAGATCTCCCAATCCAGCTCGAGCTGTCTTTGAATCGGTTCCGAAAAGTTGCCAAACTTTTTTACTATCAGCAACTATGCTGTTAGCTCCCTTAAATAAAATACTAATGTTAAATTCTTTTGCTGCATCAAGAGCTAGCCCTAAATTTGTAGCAGAATTGATATTAGGGAATAACCTTCGAAACTCTTTGCTATGTGGTGTAATCCATGTTTTAAATTTTCTCTCTAAAAAGAAATTTGACCCTAACTTAGATTCCGAAATTCTATTAAGTGCATCTGCATCCAAGATCAATAACCCTCCATAATCCATAAGATAGTCTTTTGATTTTTGCCAATCATCATTATCAATTCCTATTCCTGGACCAACAGCTACTGAATCAAATGCGCTTAAATCAATATTTTTTAATGCGCTAAATAAAGATGCATTTCCATTTTGATCAGATTGCATAGTATGCTTTAAAACTATTTCTGGAGCAACTTGCCATATAGATTCAGCAACTAACTCAGGCAGGGCAGCCGAGATATAGCCTGCTCCACTTGATAAAGCGCCTTTTAATGCTAAGTATGCAGCACCAGGATATTTTTCACTTCCAGCAATTAATAATGTTCTACCTCTTTTATATTTGTTGGAATTTTTTGGTAAAGAAGGTAAATCAATATTTTTTAAATCTTTGTAAGTAACCTTAAAAATCTTTTTATCAACTTTGGAAAGTTTACTAATAGGCACCCCAACATCTATATGGTCCAATTCTCCAATAAAAGGTAATGCAGAATCTTGCGTCAACCCAATCTTATTAAGACCAATTGCCAAGGTATAGTCTGCCTTTACTGCGTTATCTAAAAAAGGCTCTCCTTTATCAGGACATAATCCTGTTGGGATATCAATACTTATTACCTTGCCATATTTGTTATGAAATTTTTGATTAAAAAGTTTAATTAAGTTATTATCAACTTTTCTTGTTTGATTATTACCAAAAACTGCATCAATCCAAAGTTCTTTACCATTTGCTTCAGGGGACTCTACTAATTTTGTGACACCAATAGATGTAAGATAATTAAGGTGGTTATTTGTTAATGTTTTTTTTATCGGGAATGGACACCATACCTTTACTAAAAAACCTTTCAAAAAAAGCTCTCTAGCTATTACTGCACCATCCCCGCCATTATGCCCAGGACCTATAAAAACAGTTATTCCATGCTTAAGAAGAGGTTTCTTTTTTAAGAGCCATCTACTAATTTGGATACCAGCTTTTTCCATCAATGCTTCTTGTGGCATTCCATCAGAAAACATTTCTTTCTCTAATATCAACATTTGCTTTGAATCAACAATTAAATGTTCAGAGTCAATTGTTGGCCATACAATTTCGTTCATAATGAGTAGAAAGCAATTGAAGTACTGTTAAAAATTTAAACTTTCATGTTAAAAACACAAAAGGATAAAAAATTAGAGAACTTTTTTTCTTCTAATAATAAAACTAAAAAGAAGAAAAATATTATTGTAGGTCTTTCTGGTGGAGTAGATAGTTCTCTTTCAGCTGCTCTTCTTGTAGAAAAAGGCTGGAATGTTGAGGGACTAACTCTTTGGCTAATGAAAGGACAAGGCTCCTGTTGTTCTGAAGGATTAGTAGATGCTGCTGGCCTTTGTGAAGATTTGGGAATTAATCATAAAATAATAGACTCAAGAGAAATTTTTGAAAGAGAGGTAATAAAAAAAACTACTGAAAGCTATGAGAAAGGATTCACTCCACTTCCATGTTCGATGTGCAACAAGAATGTGAAGTTTGAAGAGATGCTTAAGTACGCAATAAGCAAAAATGACTTTACTCATATAGCGACCGGACATTATGCAAGGATTAAAAAATCATCTTATGCTGAAAAACTTAATTGCAAGAGTTTTGTCTTTAAGGACTTCCTTCTTCTCAGAGGTGCTGACCAAAACAAAGACCAAAGTTATTTTCTTTATTCTCTTTCGCAAGAAGTACTAAGCAGATTAGAATTTCCACTTGGTGAAATGAAAAAAGAAGAAACAAGAAAGGAAGCCCTTAGATTAGGCCTTAGAACTGCTCAAAAACCAGAAAGTCAAGATTTATGTTTAGTTGAGCATTATGGATCTATGGAGATATTTATCGACAAACACATAGAACCCAAAGAAGGAGAAATTTTGCATGTAAATGGGCAAGTCCTAGGCAAGCATAATGGAATTCAGCACTTTACCGTAGGTCAAAGAAAAGGGTTAGGCATTGCTTGGCCGAACCCATTATATGTAAAAAGTTTAGACAGGGTTAAAAACATAGTTTATGTAGCAGATAAAAGTGATTTATTTAATAGAGAAGCAATAATAAGTAATGTTAACTGGGTTTCAATCGAAGAACCGAAGCAAGAGATAGAAGTAGAAGCACAGATCAGATATAGAAGTCATCCAGTAAAAGGAACAATAATACCTTTGAAAAATTTAGATAATCCAACTAAAACGTTTAAATTAATTTTTGAAGAAAGTCAAAGTTCGGTAACTCCTGGACAAGCTGCAGTTTTTTATAAGGGAGAAATTTTATTAGGTGGCGGATTAATTAATTAATTTTCCAAAAGAAATTTAATCCCATAAAAAATATAAACAATAACAAAATAGGTTTATCCCCAAATTTTGTATAGAAAGTCTTTTCGGATGAAAAATTAGGGAACACAATCTTATTTTGCTCCACATTTAAATCTAAAAGTTGAATTATTTTTCCATCATCTTTAACTAAACCCGAAGGACCGGTGTTTGATACAAGTAGATTATCTTTTTTATTTTCAATACTTCTCAATCTTGCCAAAGACAGGAATTGTTTATAAAGCTTTGTTGGATAGGGATCTAAATTTGCTGAAGTTATTATTAGTTTTGCACCGCTATTAATAGCCTTTCTTATTTTTAATCCATCACTAATTTCATAACAGATAGCGACTGCTAGAGGTTGTGTGAATTTAGGATTAAAAAATCTTGAATCAGAGCCTGGTTGAATTCCTCCTACTGCAGACAATCCTCTTGAAAAACGATCTAGAAATCTAGGTATTTTTTCGCCTAGTGGAACAAGTCTATTTTTATCTATAAATGAGGAAAAAGATTTATCTCCAATTTGAAATCCAAGTAAAGAACTTCTTAACTCATTATTAGAATTTCTTAAGCCTCCTGCCAAGGTATTAACCTTAAAGCCTTTAGATAAATAAAAATTATTATATAAAGTCCCTTCAGGCGTAACAAGAAGTTTCACTTTGTTTGATAAAGCATACTTTTGAGCGATAGATAGCTTTTCTTCAATAAATTCATCATTTATTTTTAATTTTTCTCTTGTTGGTATATTAGTTTGCCAAATAGCTACTGGATATTCATAATTTCTTTTAATTGGAGTTGTTAAACCTCCAAATAAATGCAAGAAAATAATAACCAAAAGTCCTAAGAGAAATATTTTTTTAAAATAAAGTTTTCTTTCCCATCTACCTCTAATATAAAAAATCCAAAATCCAATCAATATCTGTAATACGCATAAACCACTTGCACCAATCCATCTTGCTAAACCAGCAAGATAAATATCACCTGGGATAAGACTCTCTCCTAAACCTATCCAAAAAAAAGGTGTTTGAGAAAGTATCAATTCACCAATACCCCAAGTCAAAGATAAAAAAAATACTTTTACTGTTAAAGGCAATATTTCCATTTTAAAAACATTTTCTTTCCAGAGGATAATTTCAACTAACAATCCCCATAAATAAACTAATATCCCACCCAAAAAAGCGCAAAATAATAATATTGAAAGGGCGATTATTAAACTTGCAAGCCATGAAAACCCAAGCCATGTCAATGGATGAAGATCATAAAGCCAAGAATGACTTATCAAAACGAAGAAAAAACCCCACCAAAAATTTGCTATTTTTCTCTCACTTACTTTCCACAAAATAAATAAGGATATTGGCATAAAAACCAGCCAAAAGTGGGTTGAAACAGAAATTCCTCCTAAAATTCCTCCTAAACAAGGGTAAAAATATTGTCTTAGACTTTTAACTTGAGTCGGGATTAACAATCTAAAATTACGAAATTAAATTTATAATCACTCATTTATTGTACCTTCATTCTGTAGAATTAGTTTTAGTAACTTTCAAAATTCAAGTGAAAGAAGTCTTTATTAGCTTTGCAGTTTTTGTTTTTTGTGTTTCATTAACTTTGTTCAGTCAATTTAATTCACCACAAGTGGTTAATGCTGCCGAATTAGAAACTCAGTCAGTACAGAAAACACCTGTTGCTAAATCATCAAATGTCTCAAATAATAATTTATTTGAACTAGACCCATCAGATCCAAATCCTATACTTTTCGCTATGGCAGAAGAAACACCATCAGACAACGATTCAAGGACTACAGAAAGTGGTTTAATTATTGCAGATATCATAAACGGGGAAGGAGATGAGGCTAGTGCTGGGCAAACAGTTACTGTAAATTACACAGGAACTCTAGAAGATGGGACACAATTTGATACAAGTATCGGGAGAGCTCCATTCAGCTTCCCATTGGGTGCTGGACGAGTAATAAAAGGTTGGGACGAAGGTGTAGCAGGAATGAAAGTTGGAGGCAAAAGAAAATTAACAATACCTCCGGAACTTGGATACGGTTCAAGAGGCGCTGGAAATGTAATACCTGCTAATGCGACTTTAATATTTGAAGTTGAATTATTAAAAGTCAATTAAATTAAGTAAGAAAAATATCTAAGACTTTTCAATTTAGTTAATCTCCAAGTAATATATATACAACACCAAATATTTGAAATGTTAAGTAAATTCATCAATTCTTTTCTAAATAAAAAATCCCCAATGACAGTCCATGCTCACTGCGATGGTCCTTGTGGTGTTTACGACCCAGCATCTACGAGAGTTGCAGCTGAAGCAGTTTTATCAATGACAAAAAAACTTATTTCATTAGAAGCTCCTTCTAGCACTGACTCAGCAGAGTGGGCTGCATACAGTAATACATTTTCTAGATATGTTGCAGTTAAAGAAGAGCAAGCAAAAGAAACAAAGAAAGAGATTCTAATTTTGTGGACAGATTACTTTAAACCAGTTCACTTAGAAACTTATCCAGACTTACATGAAACCATTTGGAAGGCTG
>CACNQS010000037.1 GCA_902622625.1 uncultured Prochlorococcus sp. | reverse complement strand
CTTATAGCACTAATCGTAATTGGAGGCGCTACGAGAGTTATGGAGGCAGGACTTGCCTGTCCAGATTGGCCATTGTGTTATGGATCTTTTTTGCCTTTTAAACATATGAACCTAAGAGTATTTCTAGAGTGGTTTCATCGTCTAGATGCTTTTCTGGTTGGAATATTAATTCTTTTTAAATTTACGCTTTCAATTATTTGGAAAAATGAAATTCCAAATTGGTTACCAAAAACTTATTCATTATTACTTTTTCTTGTTATTGTCCAAGGATCCTTTGGAGCTTTAACCGTAATAAATCTGCTTGATTCATATACTGTTACTGGCCATCTTTTAATAGCTTTTCTACTTCTCATTACAACAATTTCAATAAATCAAAATCTAGAAAATGAAGACATAGAAGAGCCATTAATTTGGTGGAGATTATTATTGTTTGTTCCTCTTTTACTTACTCTGATTCAATCTTTTATTGGCGTAAGGCTTTCATCAACTTGGTCAGCACATATTTGCTTATCTTTTAACAAACAATGTCTAATTCTAAATACTCATAAATTATTTGCTTTTCCAATTGCTTTTTCAATTTTATTGATTATTGCTACTGCAATTTATAAGAGAAGTTTGCTTAATGAAAATTGGAAATATCTCACAACACTTATTTTTCTATTGTTTTCCCAAATTACTTTGGGTGTTTTAAGTCTTAAAACAAATTTGAATGAACCTATTTTTATTATCGGTCATCAACTTAACGCCTCTTTATTTATTGCGATATTAACAACATTAATTTTTAGAAATCCTTTTACCAAAAAAAATCTAAATCACTCCCTTAATCCCCAAACGGTCGGTATCAACTAATGAACAGTAGTAATTTAGAAAAATTGAACTATCAATCTTCAATTAGGGATGAAGTTGTACCTTCAAGAAAAAGATTAACTTTGCCTCCTTGGCTTGAAGTAGCAAAACCTAGATTAATCCCACTTTTACTGGCCACAACTTTGGGAGGAATGGCTTTAACAGAAGAATGGCCTTTGTCTTCCCCGAAACTTATCTGTACTTTAGGAGGAGGCGCTTTGGCAGCGGCAGCGGCAGGAGCTCTTAATTGTTTGTGGGAAATGGAATTAGATAAGAGGATGACAAGAACTAGCAAAAGAGCCTTGCCAGCGGGAAAGTTGTCCTCTGAGACTGTATTTTTAGCCGCCGTATCATGTACTTTGGCAGCTTCGATGCTTTTAGTAAGTGGTGTAAATTATTTGGCAGCGGGTTTAACTCTGCTTGGTTTATTTAGCTACGTAATTTTATATACAGTTATTTTGAAACCTCGTACAACAAAAAACATTGTTTTCGGAGGAGTTGCTGGTGCGATACCACCTTTAGTTGGAGCGTCTGCCGCCACAGGGCATGTAGGTCTAAGTGGTTGGTGGTTGTTTGGGTTAGTAATGTTATGGACCCCAGCTCATTTTTGGGCACTTGCAATTTTGTTGAAGGATGATTACGCATCTGTTGGTATTCCTATGCTCCCTTCAGTTAAAGGATCTGTTTTTACTGCTAAGGCGATTTCTCGTTACGGATGGGCAACAGTTTTAATGAGTATTATGGGAGTCTTTGCTTTACCTGAAGGGGGTTTCTTATACGGAATTATGTTATTGCCATTTAATGGAAGACTTTTGCAATTAATTAATGAATTAAAGAAATCTCCTGATGATCTTTCAAGAGCAAAGTCTCTTTTTAGGTGGTCTATTCTCTACATGTTTGGCATTTGTCTTTTGTTATTAATTTCCAGAACCCAACTATCCGTAGAATTTGAGCGGCAATCTATGCAAATATTTTCATCTATAGAATCACTGCTTAGTAAGTAAACTAGATGTAAAATGATTTTTAAGTAAATAGTAAGTTTGATGAATTATATAAAAGTTAAAGGGCTCTCAAAATCTTATTCAGATATCAATGCATTAAAAAATTTATCGATGGAAATTGAAGCTGGCACATTATTCGGAATACTAGGTCCAAATGGTGCTGGTAAATCAACACTAATAAAAATACTCGCTACTTTAATAGAGCCTGATAGTGGAGAAGTTTTTATAAATAATATTAATCTGATAAAAAATTCAAGGAAAATTAGAGAATTAATTGGTTATGTTGCCCAAGACATTGCACTTGATAAAATATTAACTGGACGAGAGCTTTTGGATTTTCAATCAGATTTATATCACATCAACAAAAACAAAAAATTTGAAAGGATAAAGAAATTAATAGATCAATTAGAAATGAATGATTGGATTGATCGTAAGTGCGGAACTTATTCAGGGGGAATGAAAAGAAGAATAGATGGTATAGCTTTAGAGGGAAATTTAAGCTTAGAAATTGTATGGACAATTATCCCTTCAATAATTGTTTTATTAATAGGTTTATATAGCTACAACATCTACGATCGAATGGGAGGGATGAAAGAACTAAATCATAATCACGAAATGATGACTTCTAACACTGAAAAAATATGGGCTGGAATAAGTCAAACTTCTGATAATGAAATAGCAATAAATAATTTATCAATTGAAGTATCAGCAATGCAATTTGCATTTCTATTCAATTATCCCAAGGGCAATTTCATATCAGGAGAACTACACGTTCCTGTTGATCAAAAAGTATCAATGAAAATGGAATCCAAAGATGTAATTCATGCTTTTTGGGTGCCAGAGTTCAGAATTAAACAGGATATTATTCCTGGACAACCTACTATTCTAAATTTCACTCCTACAAAAGTAGGAAAATATCCAATAATTTGTGCCGAATTATGTGGTCCATATCATGGAGGAATGAGAGCCTCCATAATTGTTGAAGAAGAATCTGATTACAACAAATGGTTTAACAAAAATAAAAAACCAGAGGTAAATTTATGACAATATCAATTGATCCACAAAAAACTAATAATGAAAGCCTTCAACCTAAAGGTTGGCTTAGATACTTTAGTTTTAGCCTTGATCATAAAGTAATTGGGATACAGTACTTAGTTTGCGGTTTTCTTTTCTATTTAATTGGAGGAACCTTAGCGAGCGCTATAAGAATTGAACTAGCTAGTCCAATGTCTGACTTTATGCCAAGAGATGTTTATAACCAAGTTTTAACTTTACACGGAACAATAATGATATTTCTTTGGATAGTGCCTGTAGTAAATGGTGCTTTTGGAAATTATTTAATTCCATTTTATGTTGGTGCGAGAGATATGGCATTCCCAAGATTAAATGCCGTAGCTTTTTGGTTAATACCTCCTTCAGGTTTGATGCTAGTAGCAAGCTATTTTGTTGAGGGTGCTGCTCAGGCTGGATGGACGGCTTATCCACCTTTGAGCATAACTACTCCTCAATCGGGACAAATTATTTGGATTCTTAGCGTTTTATTACTTGGAGGCAGTTCTATATTTGGTGGAATAAACTTTATTGCGACAATTATAAAATTAAGAAGGCCAGGATTAAAACTTATGCAATTGCCAATGTACTGTTGGGCAATGCTTGGAACAAGTCTATTAGTTGTTTTGTCAACTCCCGTTTTAGCGGGCACTTTAATTCTACTTAGCTTCGATATCATCGCTAATACAGGTTTTTTCAATCCTGTTTTAGGTGGCAATGTCGTAGTTTATCAGCATTTATTTTGGTTTTATTCTCATCCAGCTGTATACATTATGGTCCTTCCTGCCTTTGGTTTAGTTAGTGAAATACTTCCTGTACATGCTAGAAAACCACTTTTTGGATATACAACAATGGTTTTTTCAATAATGGGGATAGTAGTTTTAGGTTTAGTTGTTTGGGCGCATCACATGTTTACGAGTGGAACGCCACCTTGGATGAGATTATTCTTTACTATTGCCACAGCATTTATTGCTGTTCCAACAGGTATAAAATTTTTCAATTGGGTTGCAACATTATGGGGAGGCAAAATTTCCATCAATAGTGCAATGTTATTCTCTTGCGGGTTTATTATAAATTTTGTTTTTGGAGGTATTACAGGAGTTGCTTTGGCACAGGTACCTTTCGATATTCACGTACATGATACCTATTTCGTTGTAGCCCATTTTCATTACATAGTTTATGGAGGAACTGTTTTTATTATTTTCTCTTCAATTTATCATTGGTTCCCCAAAGTAACTGGAAAAATGCTCAATGAAAAATTAGGAATTTTACATTTTATTATTACCTTTATTGGATTTAACTTGTGCTTTGCTCCTCAACATTGGCTTGGTTTAAATGGAATGCCCAGAAGAGTTGCAGAATATGATCCTCAATTCCAGTTCGTTAATCAAATCAGCAGCCTTGGGGCTCTTTTGATGGCTATAAGTACAATTCCTTTTTTAATTAATGTATTCCTTAGCGTGAGAAATGGGAAAGATGCTGGCGATAACCCTTGGAATGCTCTCACACCTGAATGGTTAACATCTTCTCCACCTCCAGTTGAAAATTGGGAAGGAGAAGCTCCATTAGTTGAAGAACCTTATGGTTATGGTAAAGAAATTTCTGAAATAAAATAAAAAAATATGACAACTCTAGATAGCTCAAAAGAAATTCAAAAAAATAATTCTGAAGTTAATGAAACTCATGAAGACTTTAGAATGTTTGGTCTTATAACTTTCCTAATTGCGGACGGAATGACTTTTGCTGGATTTTTTGCTGCTTACTTAACTTATAAAGCAGTTAATCCATTACCTGATGGTGCTATTTATGAATTAGAACTACCAATACCTACACTCAATACAATTTTGTTACTTGTTAGTAGTGCAACTTTCCATAAAGCAGGCAAAGCACTTCTAAAAGATAAAAACTCTGATTCACAAAAATGGTTATTTATCACTGCTTTTCTTGGAATTATATTTTTAATATGTCAATTATTTGAATATTTTCATTTACCTTTTGGATTAACCGATAACTTATTCGCAAGTACTTTTTATGCTCTTACTGGTTTTCATGGATTACATGTCACTTTAGGCACTTTAATGATTTTAATTATTGCTTGGCAATCAAGAATCAAAGGTGGAAGATTAACAAGTCAAAATATGTTCCCATTGGAAGCTGTTGAATTGTACTGGCATTTTGTAGATGGAATATGGGTTATTTTATTTATTATCTTATATCTTTTATGAAAAACTAATTCTAAAAAATTAAATATATTTTTTATTAATTTATATTGCCACAGTTCTCCTTTTTAGTAAGAATATATAATTAGAAATTTGTCAGATAATGCTTGAAGGAAAAGAACTTCTTGAAAAAGCAAAATTATTAAGTAAAAAATCTGAAGAAGAGATAGCAAAAGGTTGTGGATACGTTGGTCCTAGCGGAAGAATCTTAAGAAAAAGTTTTTATAGGGCGCTTATCGAAGCTAAGGGTTACAAAATAGGAAATGGTCGTCAGGGGAAAAATGGTAATAGAGCTTCAAGAGGGAGACAGACAGAATTCAAAACCAAAGTTCATGGCAATGGAAACCTATTAATTGGTCATGCTTACACCAAAAAATTAGGTCTAGAACCGGGTCAAGAATTTAAAATCGATCTTAAAAAAGAGTCAAAAACAATTTGTCTAATTCCACTAAATTAAAAAATATATTTTACCAACCGTTTTCTTTAAGCCATTCCGAAGAAATATTATTTGAAGATAAATCTTGATTATTATTTTTATTAAATAAAAATAATTTTTCTACATATTTAATTAGTGCATCTGCCTCAAGGTTTACGCTGTCACCGACATTTAATTTATTCAGATTTGTGTTATGCCAAGTATGAGGAATTATTGCAATAGTAAATATTTCTCCTTCCTGCTCATATTTTGCAATTGTAAGACTTATACCATTGACACAAATACTGCCTTTATTAACTACATATTTCGAAAAATTATTATTTTTCCACTTTATAGATAAAAGCCATGATTTCTCTAATTTTTCAATATTCTCAACTGTTCCAAGGCCATCAATATGTCCACTGACTATATGTCCTCCTAGACGGTCAGACACTCTAAGAGCGGGCTCCAAATTAACAAACTGATTCAGGTTCGACTTTACTCCTAAAGTTGTTTTTTTTAATGTCTCCTCACTAACATCAACAGTAAATTTATTTTGAAAAATCTCTTTTACTGTCAAACAAATTCCATCAACGGCTATGCTGTCACCGATTGCCATGTCAAATAAATTATCTAGAACTTCTATTTCTAAAAAATTTTTTTCTTGTCTTAGTTTTCCAACTGATTGAATTATTCCTGTAAACATAGATTTAAGAAAAATATTTTTGCAAAATTTTGTATTTACTTTAATTTACTTTAAATGATTTTCAACTATAAATAAATTAAAGAATAAATAAAAAGAAATTGATCATATTTAGATGATTATAAATTCACAAAAAAGATCATTTGGTAGAGGGGCGAAAGTGAGCTTATTCACTTTAGGGACAATGCGAGCAACTGAAAGTCTCGAAAAAATGTATAGCATAATAAAAAATGCATATTATGTAGGAATTAACCACATAGAAACAGCACCCTCTTATGGTGATGCTGAATCACTTGTTGGAAATTCAATAAAAAAATTAGCAATAGAAGAGAATATAAAAGAAAAGAATTGGGTGATTACTTCCAAAGTTTTACCAAAGGGTGATTTTGATTTTTTAAAAAATAATTTTAAAAAGTCTCTTAAAAATTTAAATCGTGAGAAAATTAATAATCTTGCAATTCACGGACTCAACTTAAAACAACATTTAGATTGGGTTCTTGCTGGAGAAGGTAAGAAATTCATATCTTGGATACTTGAGAAGGAACTAGTTGATCAAGTTGGTTTTAGTTCTCACGGAAGTTATTCACTAATTAAAGATGCAATTAACTGTGAAGTTTTTACTTTTTGTAGTCTTCATTTACATTATTTAGATCAATCTAAGATTGCTTTAGCAGAGGAAGCTATAAAAAAAGGTATGGGAGTTTTAGCAATATCACCCGCTGATAAAGGCGGTAGATTGTATTCTCCAAGTGATATTTTGATAGATGCCTCTAAGCCTTTTCATCCATTAGAATTAGCGTATCGATTTCTTCTGGCAAAAGGCATTACAACTTTATCCTTGGGGGCAACAAACAAAAAAGATTTTGAATTTGCGCATAAACTTAGAAACTCATTCAAGAAGCTTACAAAACTTGAAAAAAGGGCCCTGAATAAAATTGAGGAAGTTTCTAATGAAAGATTAAACTCAACCAA
>CACNQS010000036.1 GCA_902622625.1 uncultured Prochlorococcus sp. | reverse complement strand
TCTACATCAATTGTTGCGGCTGTGTCTTCAGAGAAGTCTCTTGTAGAACTCATATCTCTTCCGAGAAACATTCCACCTTGAGATTGGCCTAAAGCGACTGGACCTATTTTGTCACTCATACCAAATTTAGTGATCATTTGTCTTGCTACATTGGCTACTTGTTGTAAATCATTTGAAGCTCCGGTTGTTACCTCTTCTTCGCCATAGACTATTTCTTCAGCAACTCTTCCACCAAGAGCTACAGCCATTTGATTTTGAAGGTAAGAACGAGAGTAAAGACCAGATTCCATTCTTTCTTCACTTGGAGTAAAGAAGGTTAGACCCCCAGCTTGACCTCTTGGAATGATTGAGACCTTTGCTACTGGATCATAATCAGGCATTAATGCTCCGACGAGTGCATGACCAGCTTCGTGATAAGCAACTAATTCTTTTTTCTTATCACTGATGACTCTATCTTTCTTTTCTGGGCCAGCCATAACTCTTTCAATGGCATCACCTACTTCATCGTTACTTACTTTATCTAAATCTTTTCTAGCAGCTAATATTGCTGCTTCATTTAAAAGATTAGCTAAATCTGCACCAGTAAATCCTGGTGTTCTTCTGGCAACTTTATCTAAATCAACGTCTTTTGAAAGAGTTTTATCTTTCGCATGAACATTTAATATCTGCAATCTTCCAGCATAATCTGGTCTATCTACTGTTACCTGTCTATCGAATCTTCCAGGTCGCATTAAAGCTGAATCTAATACATCTGGTCTGTTGGTTGCAGCAACTATTATTATTCCTGAATTACCTTCAAAACCATCCATTTCGGTTAGGAGTTGATTTAATGTTTGTTCTCTTTCATCATTTCCTCCGCCCATACCAGCACCTCTTTGTCTACCAACTGCATCTATTTCGTCAATAAATACAATACAAGGAGCATTCTTTTTAGCTTGTTCAAAAAGATCTCTAACTCTACTAGCTCCAACCCCAACAAACATCTCTACAAATTCTGAACCAGATATTGAGAAAAAAGGTACTCCTGCTTCTCCAGCAACTGCTTTTGCTAATAATGTTTTTCCTGTACCAGGAGGGCCAACAAGAAGAACTCCTTTTGGAATTTTTGCTCCGACTGCGGTAAATCTATCTGGACTCTTAAGAAAATCTACAACTTCAGTGAGTTCTAATTTTGCACCTTCAACACCAGCAACATCTGAAAAAGTTACTTGTGTAGATGGTTCCATTTGCAGCCTAGCTTTGCTTTTGCCGAAACTCATGGCAGGATTGCCACCTCCAGCATTACCACTTTGGGATCTTCTGAAAAGAAAAAATAGACCTCCAATCAAAAGTACTGGAAAAATTAAGCTACTTACAGCCTGTTGCCATGGGTTGGCTAATTTTGTAGGAGTTACAGCTATATCAACATCATTCTCAGTCAAGATTTTTAATAAATCTTTGTCAGGGGCTAAATTGACCTCAGACCTGCTCCCATCATTTTCAACAACTTGAGCCGTGGCATTATCTGGAGATATTAGGACTCTACTGATTTCTCTATCTTGTACTGCCTCTATAAAATCACTATATCTCAAGGTCTTTGTAGAACTTTCAGTACTAGGTTTATCAAAAACTGAAGTACCAATGAAAATTACTGTAATAACGGCTAGGACATAAAGTCCTACGTTTCTCCAACGTTTGTTCACAATAAAAAATCTTTAATAAATCTATAATACTAATAATAAAACAATATTAAGAGCGTCTTAGAACATCTACTACACTTTTGAATGCAAACCATTCAGGAATTGGTTCGCCATTCCTCAATTTCTTTCTAAATTCAGTACCACTAAGTTTCATAATTTCATAATTAAATTCTTTAGCTTCTTCAGCTGTTATATATCCTTTTTCCTTCGTATAAACTAAATTTTTTGAAGGAACAGTTTGCATCATCAATTCATCTGCACACTTATTCGCAAAATTTTGGGCGTCATATGGACCATAAAAATCTTCACCAGTTGATGAAGACTTACACCCAGCCATATCTCTACCAATAATAAAGTGGGTGCAGCCGTAATTTCTTCTGATTATCATATGTTGAAGAGCTTCTCTTGGCCCTGCCATATGCATTGAATAAGGTAAAAAAGCCCATTTTATTCTTTCATCAGATATTTCCTCTTCTAATTCTTTATAAGTCAAATATCTAACTTTTCCGGGGATATCATCTTGTTGAGTTGGCCCACAAGTTGGATGAACTAAAACAACTGAGTTGGAGGAGACATTATCTGAAAGTAAGGCATTAGTAAATAATTCATAATGTGCTCTATGAATTGGATTTCTGCATTGAAATGCAACTACATCATGATTCGATGGCAGTGTAGATCTAACTTCTTCTGGGGTTTTGCAGGGAAATTCTCTAATTGGTAGTTCGAAACCATAAACTCTTCCTCCTATATAAAATCTCCCTCTCTCGTTAAAAATCATCTTAACAGCAGGATGATCTAAAGAATTAGTACCATAACAAAGTTCAGCTTCTAAGGATTTGTCAGGCTCCCATTTAGAGCTAACTTCTAAAACTGCTATTTTTTGTTTTTTATAAGTAAGCAATATTGTCTCTCCAGCTTTTACTTTTTCATTATTTGAATCAAATACTATAGGCAAGCCAAAAAGCAACCCATTTGTATTTCTATTATTTTTAATTACAGAATTGTAGTTATTTTCATCCATAAATCCTTCCAATGGAGAAAAAGCTCCAACTATCAAAAGTTCTACATCGCATGCATTTCTCTCGCTACATTCAAACTCATAAGTAGCTTTAGATATAATGTCATTTTTAAGGTTTTCATCTTTGATAATTAAATTTTTAAGTTCCCCTCCATAAGGCGGTATTAGTCCACTAGTATCTGTTTTAGCTTTTTGTTGTAATTCCATTTTTTAAATTGATGAAGAAAAATTTTGAAAAAAAAAGGGGTTTAACCCCCTTTTTCTCTTAAGTAGGATTTATGCCTTTCTTCCGTAAAGCTCGCCAATTATTTTTACATCAAGTGGATCCTTTGAACCCATATCTGTATCTGAAGGTTGGATTGCTTCAAAAGTACCAGCAAATTCGTCTGTATCAGAATCTACATTGTTGATTGAAAGAGTAATAACGCCAGTACCGTTTACATCAACTTTAATATTTTCTTTTGCAAGTTCTTCGTCATCCCCTCCTAATGCAACTAAACCTTGAGCATATTCAACACCTGTATTTTTAGCTCTTGCCTTAGGATCTAGAAAGTCACCAGTTCTGTAGTTAGGTGTAAATGTTGAACCACTAACCTCAGTGCCTGGCTCAATTGATGAAGGTAAATCAGCTGTAAGATCTTTTGCTGAGAACGCAAATGGCACCTCTAAACCACCAGGAGTTAATACAGTAATAAGTTGAAAATCAATACCACCTTTTTCAGTGAAAGTTCCTGAATCTATATCTCCATAAACTTCTGTAACTGTGGTGTTATTTCTAGGACTAATAATTTTTGTAGAAACAAATTCTGCAGCTTTTCGTTTTGTCCCTGGCACTTTTACATAAACTTCTGTTGGATGCATGCATATTCCTTTAAGGCTATCTCCATTTCCTAAAGATATTGATCCGATAAGAGATGAGTCTAATGTAGGGCAATCATTAGCTTTTCCTGTGTTAACAACATCTGTGAATTGTGCATTTCCTCTTTCAGAAAAAGCAAATGTTTTAACAGGTACGAAAGCAAAAGTTATACAAATTGAAATAACAAAAGCTAAGAAAGAACGAATTCTCATAATTAAAGTTGCAGTAAAGTTCTGTGACGATAGATTAAAGGTCATCTAAAAGTTCAGTAAGGATATTACAAGGGAAAGTACCTTAAAAGATAGGACTATTAAATCCTCGAAACAACCCGTAGCTTTTTAAATCTTAAAAAACTTGAATTATTTTAAGCTATCCAATTATTTTTAATGATTAAGATTACAAAAAAATACAAATAAAAAAAATTTTTTATTTTTTTAATGAAATAATTTTGGTTATTAATTTATTTGCTAAATCAATTTTTGATGTTTTGTTAATGTAGTGTTCCTTATTATTAGTATCGAATAACCAACCTTCATTTTGAGCCAAAAAGCCAAATCCTTGGCCTTCAAGATCAATTGGATTTGCGAATAGATAATCACAACCCTTTTGGATAATCTTTTCTTTAATTGTAATTCGTGCTTCTTCGATAGATCCTGTAAAAGCACAAAAGCCTACAAAAACTTGGTTATCTTTTTTTGATTTACTAATTGTTTTTAAAATATCTGGGACTAACTCAAAGTTTTGATTCAAATGAGCATTAATTTGATTTTTTGGAATTTTAGCTGAAGTATCAGAGGTTATTTTGAAATCAGATACTGCTGCATTCATGAAAAAATAATCGCAATTTGATATTTCATTATTAAGGGCCCTAATTAAATCAACACTAGTTTCAATTTCATATCTTTTTATTCCATCAGTAAGATTCTTATCGATTTTCAGAGGACCATGAACATATTTTACTTGTGCTCCCCTGAACCTCGCTACTTGAGAAAGAAGCAGGCCCATAGCTCCAGAACTTTTGTTAGTAATGTGTCTTGCCGCGTCAATTTTCTCTGAGGTACACCCTCCAGTTATTAAAATTTCTTTATTAAGTAGATCTTTGCGATATTTATTTTTTTTATGTGAAGCTATAAATTCAAGAGCTAATTGGATTAGATCATTAGGAGGTATCTTACCGATGCCAATAGCATCACATGCTAAGAGGCCTTCACTTGGTTGCAGAGACAAAACATTTTCGTAATTCTGTAAATTCTCATAATTTTTTTGGACAGCTTTATTTAGCCACATTTGTGTATTCATTGCTGGTGCAACAATAATTGGCTTTATATTTGCTATTAAGATGCTTGGGATCAATCCTTCTGCATTTCCAGTTACCCATTTTGCTAATGTTGTCGCTGTTAAAGGGGCGATGATTAAAATATCAGCCCAATTACTTAGTTCTATGTGAAGAGGTGTTGATTGACCATCAGACCATTGATCATTTTCTAAAATGCACTGGTTTCTACTTAAAATAGAAAGAGAAAGCGGCTTTATTAATTTTTCTGCATTTTTTGATAAAACGCATCTCATTTCATAATTTTCTTTCGCTAATTGGCTAACTAATAACGGAATTTTTACAGCTGCAATACTTCCAGTTATTAATAAAAGAACCTTTATTTTGGAGTCCTTACTTTTAATTTTCATCGAAAGGTTCCTGATCGAGGAGATGAGTATAATTAGTCGTTAATTCAGGCCTATTGATTGCAAGAGCCCTCAGTAAGTGCCAGTCTTTTAAACCATCAAATGGAGTATTATAATCATCCTCTTCTAGCCTTTTAGCGAGCTCAAGGGTCATTTCTTCATCAAAAGAATTTACTAGTTCCGCACTTATTTTATTTTCAGAAATGAAATTCATATTGAGTAAAGTCAATATACTCTAATAATAAAGCCTCAAGTAATTATTTAAAATTGATATAAGAATTAAGTACATATTTTCAAGGATATAATAATTTTCAATTTTCATAATCTTTTCAAATTGTTGTTAGGTCATTTATCTTCATTCTCAGTCATAAATATGCAAACTCTCCTTTTCAAAAATATTCTTTATTAGTATGTCTGTGAAAAAATTTATATCATGTCCCAAACCAAAAGAGACCAAGTCATTAGTCACATACGCTATTTAAGGCAAGAGCTCAGAGAAATGCATTTAGGAATTAAAGAAGATAACCTTTTCCCTGAGCCAGGCGAATTGAGAGGATTAATGGCTCAGTTGGAAGCATTACTTGAATTAATAGAAGGAAATACTAAAATTCAATCAAACTCTGAAGCAGCTTAGTTTAATGCAAGATGGTTGTTAAACCTCAAAAGACAAAATTTCAGCTAAAAATTGTGGAAAATATTCAGACATTAAGTATTTGGGCTAATAATCCATGGCGAAGATATTCATTATGCTTGATTACTCTTTTAATCGGCTACTTTTTTGGAAGTTCTCTTGGTATGGTAAGTGCAGTTGTGGAACTCATGGATCCTGTAGCCGCTTTTTTATCAGTAGTTTTTATTGAGTTTTTAATTGTTCTTAGAAGAAATTTTAGATTTGAAAGGAAAAAGAAATTTTTAGTAATTTTATTAGATTCTTTAAGATTGGGCTTATTTTATGGTTTCTTTACTGAAAGTCTTAAGTTGCTATAAATCTACTTGTTGTGTTTTTGTAAAAGATAAAGCAAAGCCATTCTTATAGGGATACCATTTGCAACTTGATTATTTATTAAGCAATTAGGATATTGATCTACCACTTTGCTACTTATTTCAATATCTCTATTGATGGGGCCAGGATGTAGAATTGGAATCTCTTTATTATTTAAAGATAATTTCTCTGGGGTTAAGCCATAATCCAAACTGTATGAATCAATGCTACTTAGTAAATTTTCCATCATTCTCTCTTTCTGAAGTCTTAAAACAATAATTGCATCAGCAATTTTTATTGATCCTTCCAATGATCTAGAAATTGTTATGGAACCTCTTGATTTAACAGGATCTTCTGTTTGATTTGGCGCAGGGGTTTTTAAAAAATTGATAAATTCATCAGGTATTAATGTCTTGGGACCACATAAGATTATATCGGCGCCGAATGCACTTAAAGCCCAAATATTTGACCTAGCAACCCTTGAATGATTAACGTCTCCAATTATCAAAATTTTTTTGGAATTTAAAACCTTTGGATTCAGTGTTTTTTGGGAAAAGAATTTTATCAATGTATATATGTCAAGCAATCCTTGGCTGGGGTGACTATGTAATCCATCTCCCGCATTAAGAACCGAAGTCTTGGAATTAATTGCATCAAGTTTTTTTGCGATCTCAAAGGTTATGTAACTTGATGAATGTCTGATAACTAATGTATCCGCACCCATAGCAGAATAAGTTATGGCTGTATCAACTATTGTTTCGCCTTTTGTTAAAGAGCTGGAGGATGGCGCAAACGTTTGGACATCAGCAGAAAGTCTTTTTGCTGCAAGCTCAAAACTATTTTTTGTTCTTGTACTAGCTTCAAAAAATAAAGAAGTTACCAAAGTCCCTTGTAAGGCAGGTATCTTTTTTGTTCCTGCATTATTTAGTGCATCAAATCTATTAGCTAATTCAAATACAGACTCATAATCTTTAATTGAAAAATTAGCTAGTGTGTGGATATGTTTATGAGGCCAAATTTGCATTACGCTTAAAAAGATAGATGATTATTAAAATTTAGGTGTTCTGTCACCTTTTAATCTTTTACTAACACTCCTACTATTTTTGAGATACCAACGCCATTTTATATTTTTTGCCTTTGATATGCCAATTCTCGTAGTTTGAATAAGATCTTTTTCTTCTAGAATGGAGTCTCCTGGGGAAATCCATAAAGATTTTTTGTTAAGAACTTCAAGTGAGTTAAATGAAATGTCTACACTGAATGTTTTTGTTACTAGGCCAGGTCCGGAAGCTAATCTCTCATTCTTATTAGAGATAAAAACTGATCTTATCAAAACACCACTCGCAAAATTTTCTTTATCAGTAACTATATTTAAACAATGATGAATGCCATAAGATTTGTAAATATAAAATGTGCCAGGTTTGCCAAATAATGATTTATTTGAATCAGTCATTTTGCGATAGCCATGACAGGCCTCTTCTTCCTGTGAATAAGCTTCAGTTTCAACAATTACTCCTTTAATGTGATCTATCTCATTATTTTTTTTTATGAGGTAACAGCCTATTAAATCAGGAGCAACAAGCTTAGAGTGCCGATAAAAAAAATTTTTTGGAAATAATTCTTCTTCTATTTTTCAATATCTATCTAATAACATATTTAGCTGAGAAAAATAAATAAGGCTATTAATTGAAAT
>CACNQS010000035.1 GCA_902622625.1 uncultured Prochlorococcus sp. | reverse complement strand
CTCCAAGGAAACATTCATGATTTCGCTTCAAGGCAAGGATTATTAAAAATGATTGGTAAAAGGAAAAGATTACTTTCTTTCATAAAAGATAAAAACGTTCAGAGATATCAAGAGCTAGTAAAGAAAATTGGAATCAGAGGATGATTTCAATTAATGAAAAAAAAGCAATCTAAAAAAAAGGCACAATTTAAAAAGAAAAAAAATTATCCTGAGAAAACTGCGTTTGCTAATCTAGAAAAAGCATCAAGTTCTGCAACTACCCCCAAAAGATCATCAACTGGTATACCTAAATATGTTGCTGATAGAATGGCAAGAAGAATATTTTTTACAGCGGGAATTCCGACAATATTAGGGATGTCGGTTTTTGTTGTTAGCTACATTATAGTTACTAGAAATATTGCTGAGATACCTCCTTCATCAACAATTGCAATTTCAGCATTGTTTTTTTTGTTAGGTCTAGCAGGATTGAGTTTTGGAATATTATCAGCTAGTTGGGACAAAGAGCCTGGATCTTTTTTTGGTATTGAAAATATTCCAATGAACATACAACGTGCAAAAGCAGCATTCAAACCTGCAACTCAAAATTTTGAGGATAAAAGTTAATCTAGGAAACTAAAGATTTCAAATTAACTTTAAATGATTTATCTTCTAATAATTTGCATAATCCTTGAATATCTCCAATGCAGAATTGTTCACCAAATTTAACGTAGGTAACACTATTTTTATTTCTCACTGCAGCTAAAACTGGAATCTTGATTCCACATCTTTCTTTATCTGGTTTAAATTTAGTTAAACAGTTTCTCAATGTATTTTGTACTCTTACGTCTGATGCTTGAGAACTTTCAAGATTAATGATAAGTAATTTAAGGTTATCTATTTCTCTACAATCATCAATTATTAACTGAGTCTTATCACTTTTTTTATCTATTGTTCCCCACACCAATAATCTAGTATCAGTCAAAAGAAATTCTGATAATTTTAAATAAATTTTTGGAAAAACTATTGCCTCGCAACTTCCAGAAAGATCTTCTAACTGAACTATAGCCATCCTATCTCCTTTTCTTGTTGTAATTTGCTTTAAATCAGGGATCATTCCAACTAAAGAAACTTTGGTTCTATCTTTTGTTTCTTCTAATTGAGAAATGCTTATAGGTGATACAAGCTTTGCTGGCTTAGTTAAATGCTTTAGAGGATGATCAGATAAATAAAAGCCTAATAGCTGCTTTTCTAACTTTAACTTCTCTATGAGTGAATAATCATCAACCTTAGCTAATTGTGAATCTGAAAAAGCAACATTAGAAAATTCTTCATTAGAGTCAAATAGATTTCCTTGGCCTGATAATCTATCACGATTTCTTGAAGAGGCCCACTCAATAACATGTTCAAGATCTGACAATAACTGAGCTCTATTATTATCATTTGAAAACTCGTCTAGCGCTCCACAATGAATTAGTGATTCAAGACTTCTTTTGTTAAGAATATTAGAAGGCAAACGGTCGCACAAATCCGATAATGAATTAAAAGTTCCAGAACTATTTCGGTTTTCAATTATATTTCTTATTGCAGAATCTCCTAAATTCTTAATTGCAGATAACCCGAATAAAATCTGATTGTTCTTAATAGTGAAATCAACCCCAGAAAAATTAATGCTCGGTGAAATAACTTCAATTCCCATCGAATAACAATTAGAAATATATCTTTGCATCTTATCGCTAGAGCCGGAATTTACACTTAGAAGAGCTGCCATATATGCAACAGGAAAATGGGCTTTTAAAAATGCAGTTTGATAAGTTACAGCGCCATAAGCAGTTGAGTGACTTTTGTTAAAACAATATTCTGCGAATAAAACCATCTGATCAAAAAGATCATTTGCTAATTTTTCATTTACACCTTTCTTCATAGAACCATCTACAAAAATATTCCTATGTTTTACCATTTCAGAAACTTTCTTTTTCCCCATCGCTCTTCGAAGTAAATCAGCATCTCCCAGAGAATAACCGGCTAAGTCTTGAGCAATTTTCATGATTTGTTCTTGATAAACCATAATTCCATAGGTTTCAGTGAGAATTGACTTAATAAAAGGATGAGGGAAATCAATCTTTTCGTGACCATTTTTTCGATTTATGAATTTAGGTATAAGCCCTGCATCAAGAGGACCAGGTCTATAAAGAGCCAGTATGGAAGAAATATCCTCTAGAGAGTTAGGTTTGAAATCCTTAACCACCTGTTTCATTCCAGAAGATTCAAGTTGAAAAATACCTTCAAGATCTCCTCTACCGATAAGCTCAAAGGTTTTATAATCATTTTGTGGTAACTCATCAATGTTTATTTTCTTTCCAGTAGATTGATTAATAAGAGAAACTGTTTTTTCAATCATTGTAAGATTCTTAAGACCCAAGAAATCCATTTTCAATAATCCAAGTGATTCGATATCGTCCATAGAATATTGGGTAATTATTTGTCCTTCATTATTTCTTTGAAGAGGAACAAGTTCGTCAAGAGGATCTGCTGCGATAACAACTCCAGCGGCATGAACTCCATATGTTTTATTAGTTCCTTCAATTCTCAAAGCCAAATCAACCCATTTTTTCACCCTATTATCATTAATATATTTCTCTCTAAACTCTTGACTAGGAGAATTTTTATCAATCATTTCATTTAATTTAAAAGGTTTCCCTCTTACCACCGGTATTAACTTAGCCATTTTATCCGCCTCTCCGTATGGTATATCTAGAACCCTTGCAACATCTTTTAAAACCGCCTTAGAGGTCATCTTATTGAAAGTAATTATTTGCGCAACTTTATCCTCTCCATAACGATTAGTAACATAATCAATAACTTCATTTCTCCTATCAATACAAAAGTCGGTGTCAATATCAGGCATTGACTTTCTTGCTGGATTTAAAAATCTCTCAAACAACAATCCATGCTCAACAGGATCTATATTTGTAATTTGAAGAGCATAAGCTACTAGTGAGCCTGCGGCAGAACCTCTCCCTGGGCCCACAGGAATAGAGTTATCTCTAGCAAATTTGATGTAGTCCCAAACAACCAAAAAATAATCAGGGAAGCCCATATCATTAATAATTTTTAATTCTGAAGATAGTCTTTTTTTATAGTTCTCATCAACTTCTGAAAGATCATTTTTTTTAAGTCTTTTTAAAAGGCCTTTATTAGATAACTGTGTAAGGAAGGAAAATGAATCTGTATCTTCGTTAAGAGGGTATTTTGGCATTCTATAATTACCAAACAAATCAAATACTTCAACTTTTTGAGAAATTTCTACTGTATTGTTCAGTGCCTCAACAATTGATTCTTCTTCAATATGATCTTTAAAAAGTTCATGCATTTCATTTTCACTTTTAATATATTCTGTTCCCGTATATCTCAATCTTTTTTCATCACTTATTAGTTTTCCTGTTAATACACAAAGCAAAGCGTCATGTGCTTCAACATCCATACTTGATAAGTAATGGGCATCGTTGGTTGCAATGACTTTTATTTGGTGCTTCTTCCCAATTTTTATTAATTCAACGTTAACAATTCTATCTTCAATAGAGCCGTGATCTTGTATTTCTAGATAAAAGTCATCTGCAAATAATTTTTTATACCAAAGAGCTATATCTTCTGCTACGTCTAATCTACCTTTTAAGATAGCTTGAGGTATTTCTCCACCAAGACAAGCTGTGGAAACTATCAGTCCATCACTATATTTACTTAAAAGAGATTTATCAATACATGGTCTTGAAAAAATGCCTCGACCTCTCATGCCGTTTAGGTGACTAATTGTTGTCAACTTCACTAGATTCTTATAACCAGTATAATTTTTTGCTAACACCACCAAATGATATCTTTTTTCTTTTTTTGGTTGAGGATCATCAATTGATCCATTAATCACGTACATTTCATTACCAATAATTGGTTTTATACCTTTCTCTTTACACTTCTTGACCAAATCAAGAACACCATACATAACTCCGTGATCAGTAAGAGCTATCGATTCCATTCCAAGATCACAAGCTCTTTCTACAATTTTTGAAATTTGACTGGCACCATCAAGTAGGCTGTAGTCACTATGATTATGAAGCGGAACGAAAGCCATATTCAAATAATTTATATATATAAGATAGAGAAAATTTCTAAAAGATCTATACTTTGTGATTACAAATTAATTATTAATACAAATTTAAAATAAAGGTCTGTTTTTAATTACCTGAGCATCAATTTCAAAAATATTTGCGGCATTCAATATTCTACATTCTTCTAGTACATTGCCTATCAATTGCATTCCAATAGGTAATCCTTTAGTATCAAACCCACAAGGAATACTGATCGCTGGGAGACCTGCTAAATTAGCAGGAACAGTTAATAGATCAGACAAATACATTGAAAGTGGATCATTGACAAAATCTCCCTTCAAAAAAGCAGTGGTTGGGCATGTGGGAGTTAATAATACATCAACTTTCTTAAAAGCATTATCAAAATCTTTTCTTATAAGTGTCCTAACTTTTTGTGCCTTCTTGTAATATGCATCACTATATCCAGCTGACAAAGCATAAGTACCAATCAGAATTCTTCTTTGTACCTCATTTCCAAAACCTTCTGCTCTACTTTTTGAAGTCATATCTATGAGATTTGTACCTTCATTCGATCTATAGCCATATTTAACTCCATCATATCTAGCTAAATTTGCGGAGGCTTCAGATGGTGCAATTACATAATATGTTGCAATTCCATCGTTAAATCTAGGACATTCAACTTCAATAATTTCCGCCCCTAAAGCTTGAAATCTTTCAACTCCAGAAAGAACAGATTCCTTAACTTCTGGATTAAGCCCTGGGTGTTCAAAACATTCTTTAATAATTCCAATTTTTAAACCCTTTATAGATTTATTTAAGTCAGTCAAGTAATTTGGTACTGGCTTATCAAGACATGTTGAGTCAAAGGGGTCTTTACCAGATATTGAATAAAGAATTTCAGCCGCATCAGAGACAGTATTTGTAATTGGGCCAATTTGATCAAGAGAGCTAGCAAATGCTACAAGTCCCCATCTGCTAACTCTGCCATAAGTAGGTTTAAGACCTACAACGCCACAAAAAGAAGCAGGTTGCCTTATTGATCCTCCTGTATCAGAACCTATAGCCGCAGCACAAAAACCAGCGGCTACTGAAGCAGCACTACCGCCTGAACTACCTCCTGGAACTCTATTAATATCCCAAGGATTTGAAGTGACGCCAAATACAGAAGTTTCCGTTGAACTACCCATTGCAAATTCGTCTAAATTTGTTTTTCCTAAACAAATTCCTCCTGAAGACCATAATTTACTCGAAGCGGTGGATTCATAGGGTGCAACAAAGCTTTTGAGCATTTTACTTGCACAAGTTGTTGTAACCCCTTTGGTGCAAATATTATCCTTTATTGCTATTGGCATCCCCGCGAGAGGAGGCAGTTTTTCTTTATTTTGAATTAATTTATCAATATTCTCTGCTTGCGAGATAGCATTATCTCTTGTAGTACAAATATATGAGTTAATTTCAGAATCTTTATGGTCAATTTTGGCAAAGATATTATTAACTAATTCCTTAACAGAAGCATTATTACTGGTAATTTCTTTTCTTAAAGAATTAAAATTCATTTCTTAAATTATTTCTTAAAATCAAATTAATCAAACAGTTAAAGGTTCTTCTTTTTTACAACGTACTAAACTGTGTTTAATATTTTTAGACCCTTCATCAGAAAGATCTTTAATAAAAGAGGACATATTTTCTTTTAAACTACGTTTAGTAATAAATGGGCCAAACCAGTAGGTACCACTAGGTTGATTTGTCTCAATTTTAGCCCACCAAGCTAAACCAAGTTTGTTTCCAAAGTTTCTAATCAATTTTTTTGGCCTGCTTGACCATTAATTCTTGTTAAATTCTATACAATTTTTTAGTGAAAATTCAATATATTTTTATTAAACTTTTAAATATATTGAAACAACAACATTTTAGTGGTCTTTAAAAACAGTATTTATTAGTAATAAAAATTATTTGCCTGTCAAGTGAAATAGAGATATGGCGGCAGCCACTGAGGCATTTAAACTTGAAGTCTTGCCCTTAAGAGAGATTCTTAATATAAAATCGCATTTTTTTTGAGTAATCAAAGAAATACCTTTATCTTCAGATCCAACTACAACTACCAAAGGTACTTTATCTTTAAAATTTGAGATAGATATTTGGCCATCTCCCGATAAGCCAACAACAAGAAAACCATTTCTCTTAAGTTCCTCAAGTGCTCTGTTTAAGTTAA
Source organism: uncultured Prochlorococcus sp. (assembly GCA_902622625.1). Classification (GTDB taxonomy): domain Bacteria; phylum Cyanobacteriota; class Cyanobacteriia; order PCC-6307; family Cyanobiaceae; genus Prochlorococcus_A. The sequence goes on along the minus strand of CACNQS010000035.1, from coordinate 2,144 downwards.
CAACTCTGCTTACATGAAGGTGTTCTAAGGCTCCCGCTGCTACCTTTGCAACTGTTCCAGTCAATCCTGCAGATCTTCTCTGAGGAATAATTAGTCCCTTGCAATCAAATGCTTCGGCTGATCTTATAATTGCGCCTACATTATGAGGATCAGTTATACCATCTAATGCGACGATTATAGGATTTTGACAATTGTGTTTAGAAAAATCGATTAATTGTTCTAGGGATATTGTTTTAGAGCATGCTAACTGCAATGCGACACCTTGATGTGAAGCTCCATATGTCAATTGGGAAAGCCTGTTCCAAGAAACTTCTTCAATAAGAACTCCTTTTGATTTAAGATCCTTGAGTAAAATATAGTATTTGTCTGAAGAAAAAATTTCCGAAGTACACCAAATCCTATTAATTGGTCTATCACTACTAAGTGCCTCATAAACCGAATGTTTACCCCATATCCAATCATCAAAATTTCTCTTATGAATTAAATCTTGATGAATATCAGAATTTTTGTTGGAAAATTCTGTATTAGATTTAAATCTTTGATTTCTTCTTTTTAAGGACGAAAAAGTATTATTTTCATCATTTTTTTTTAAATTTTCAACTTTTTTATTTTTAGCGGAATTGTTCAAAAATCTATCATTTTTTTCTGAACGATTTGTATTTTTTGAATAGTAACCAAAATCTGAATTTTTTTTGTACTCTTTATTATTTTTTCCGCGAAATTTATTTGATGAGTTTTTCATAGATTCAATTCATTTTTAATTCTAAATATTCAAAAAGTGTTGATAATCTTTGAGGATCTTTTAAAAATAACCAGCCAATCAGAGTTTCAAAACCAGTTGCTCTCGAGTATATGGCGGGGTCTGAAGATTTTGGATATCTTTTTGTTTTATTTCTAGCACGCCTAATTAGTTCCATTTCATTTGAATTTAATAAATGTTCAATTTTACTTAATGATTTTGACTGAGAATTTGCTTTAACTTCGTTTACTACGGATATATGGAGATCTTTAGATTTTAAAGGGTAATGAACATACCTTAGTCTTTGGTGGAGTTCCCATACCGAATCTCCAAGCCAAGCAAGTTGTATAACACCTATATCCTCTGGAGATCCATATGGAACCAAGTTTTGAATCCAATAATTCAATTCTTTAAATACTTTAATGCATCATCAAGGGTTGAATTCAAATTAAGAAAATCCCCTAAACGAACAAGTTTAATTGTTTGGGCCACTCTCGAATTGCCAACGACAGAGAACCCAAGTTTCGATTTTTTACATTCTTTTGCAGTTTGAACAAGTGCTCCAAGACCCGAGGAATCTAAAAAATCTATTTTTGTAAGATCAATAACGAATGGAAGGTCATTTTTTAAATTATCAGCAACAAAATTCTTAAATTGTTTTTCTGAGAAAGCATCAAGTTGGCCTTTAAAAGTAAAAACCATAATGTTTGTTGTAACCTCAAGGTTTCCTCTTAAAGAAACGGTTAACTTCTGGAAATCTTCTATGATCTAATACCTCCAAAAAATTAATATATCAAATGTAATTATCAAATCAAAAGAAAACAATATGTCAACATCTTTCTAACATTAGAGAAACAAATTTTTTAAATAAATAATCTGAATCATGTGGGCCAGGTCCTGCTTCTGGATGATATTGCACACTAAATATAGGCTTATTATAAACCTCTAGACCAGCCACAGTATTATCGTTAAGGTTATAGTGGGTAATTTTAACTATGTCCTTTGATAGAGAATTGGGATCAATAGCAAAGCCATGATTCTGACTAGTTATTTCAATTTTATTATTTTCACCACAAGGATGATTTAAACCACGATGTCCAAAAGGTAATTTATAAGTTGATCCTCCTAATGCTAATCCAAATATTTGGTGGCCAAGGCAAATACCAAACATAGGAATTTCACCATATTCAATGAGTGATTTTGCTAATTCTATACCTTCAGAAACAGAAGAGGGATCGCCTGGACCATTTGAGAAAAATATACCATCCGGCTTGTTAGACAGTACATCATTTAGAGAAGATCGAGACGGTAGAACCAAAACTTCACAACCATGGGATACAAGTCTATTTAGAATTGAATTTTTAATTCCAAAATCAATTGCTACTATTTTTAGCTTTTTAGCAGA
>CACNQS010000034.1 GCA_902622625.1 uncultured Prochlorococcus sp. | reverse complement strand
GTTCTTATTTTTTTATCTTCTAGTGACTCTTTATTAGTACTCACTGCATAAATAATGTAGAAAATCATACCAGTAAATATTAATCCTAAAAAAATAATTAGTATTCCTACAGGTTCACTTGGGCTTAAAATTTTAAGATCTAAAGCTGTATTTAGGAAAATTATCATCAATTAAGTAATTCCTTAAAGAAATTTATGGAAATCTAATTGATTTCCTCGTATCCAAAATATGTAGTATTGTCTGAGTTTTTATACCCATTAGCTGCTTCCTGTGGGTTCTGACTGTCAATTTTTCTTGCTTTAGCATGAATCATGTTGAAAGGGAAAATTACTGCCCCTACGAAAAAATGAAGGATTAAAAAGTCTGAAGGTAGCCCATTTGTCCAGTCAGGAAAAAATAGCAATGTCATCAATGATTCGTACATATAAGTAGTCATATAAACTTCTGACTATTATTGCTGAACTTATCGCAATACTTTTAATTTTTAATAAATTGAAATTTAATTTGCCGATAATAATTATCAGATTTATTGTAAGACAATTAGAAAAAACTAATGTATTATTTATAGTGATTAATAAATAGCTATTGTTAAAATTTATTATTTGTTTTCTTTTCTTTATAGTTTATTTAGTCAAACCTTCAGTAGGTTTAGCTTTTGATACGTCCGACCCTAGTGTTAGTTTGCTTCAAAATAGGATCTCTAATAATTTTTCCAGGAAGTATTGCACCGCTATTCAAAATGGTTTTTCTAAAGATGAAGCAATGAAATCAGCGATTGTAAAAACTGAAAATATTATATCTTTTTCTTATAATCCGCAGAAAAAATGGATTGAGAAAAGTGACTTGGCTAATCAAATTTCATTGCAAGTAGTAAATGATTGTGGACGGTCAATTGGATTGATTGGGAAGGATGGAGTTGATTACTTTAAATCATATTTTCTTGAAATTTATGAAAAAACCACTCCTGACAAAAATTTTTCTAGATAAATTAGGTTAATGAATAATATTTCAGACAAATTAGTAATGACAATCATTATGATTACTGTTCTAATTGTATTTGGATTAGTTTTTTCAGTAAAGTCGCCAGAGAGAAAGGTTTTAGATTCGCCAATAATGTGGAAAGATGACTATTCTAATATTTCACTTTTTAGGAGCAATAAAATAAATTCAGAAATAAAAAGATTAATTTAAATAAAAATTCATTATTTACCAGAATAGGAAGATCCTATTCAACAATATATAAAAATATTATTTCGAATCTAAATCAATTTATCATTTCATTTTTAATTTAGGTAGTTCAAAAGAACTGATGCAAGTTTCAAATCGTCATTAAACCATGCTCGTATCGCCATAGCTCTTCGAGGATCATAAAAATTTTGTTTTCTGTACCAACTAAGAACTTCTGAATCTGATTTCTTACCATTACATGACAAACAACATGGCACGCAATTGCTTGTACTGCTAATCCCCCCTTTTGACATTGGGTGAAGGTGATCAAGTGATTCTGAGGGTTTACCGCAATAAATACATTTATAATTAGTAAGTTTATTGAGTGACTCTCTCCAATTTTTATTACTTATCTTGGGACAAAACTGATCAAGGTAAATTGCATCTTGTCTATGCATAAATTTCTTGAAATTTTTTTCTGATGATAACAGTTTTTTTTTAAGTATGATTGAAAAAGATTACATGAGATTTTTAAACCATATGCTTCTTAATAAAAGAATAATTTTTACTAACTAATACAGAGGCAATTTATAGTTAATGCTTTATTTATTAACAATATTACTAGGAAATTTTGATCATTCTTTATTTAAAAGTATTTATATCTTTTTGATATCGTTTTTTTCTAATACTTTCTCAGCGATTTCTGGAGGAGGAGCAGGATTATTACAATTGCCTGCATTGATTTTATCTGGAATTCCTTATTATCAGGCTCTGGCTAGTCATAAAATAGCAACAGTAGCACTGGGAATAGGAGGTTCCTTAAGAAATTACAAATCATTAGATAATGATAAAAGTGTTGCTTGGCAAATTTTAATTTTTGGATCACCAGGAGTAATTTTAGGGGCTTCTGTAGTTGAATATATTTCAGAAAAGTATTTGTACTTGATATTAGGAATAATATCCATATTATTAGCTTTTTATTCACTCCTTAAACCAGATTTAGGTTTAGCATCTGCTAGTAAAGAGCTTAATTTTGTTCATAAAATTAGATTTTTTATTTTTATTTTTCTTATAGGAATACTAAATGGTTCTATTTCTTCAGGAACTGGATTGCTCGTAACAATACTTTTAATAAAAACTTTTGAAATGGATTTTCTACGAGCTATAAGTATGACATTCTTTACTGTTGGGATTTTTTGGAATTTTATTGGAGCAGTCTATTTGGCAAGAATAGGATCGGTTCCTATAAATGTATTGATAGTGTTAATACTTGGTTCCTTTACAGGAGGATATTTCGGGGCTCACATGTCAAAATTAAATGGGAATGTTCTAATTAAGAAAACTTTTATTACAGTTTGTATTTTAGTTGGTATTAGCTTATTGATTAAATCCATAAAAAGTTTTTTATAAAATTAATTGAAGATTTCAATAAATTTGTAGGAAAAGTCTAAAGCAGGTTTTTTAGTTAACAAGATAAATTTAGTATTTTCCATTATCAAAGGGGTTGATCCATAACTCTTTTTATCAAGTGATTCCTTAAGAGAAACCTTTATTTAAAAAAAAAAGGCCTCACATAAGTGTGGCCGGGTGATGGGGAATCTTATTTTTAAACCAAATTCTTAAAAAATGCAACCCCCTATCTGTAGCGCAATTAGTGAATTCTCCAAACACTACAGATAGTGCTTTTATGATTTTCTTATATGTGAATTAATGAATTTCCAATTATTTTTGAAACTTTAAAGTTTATTAATAAAATCTTATTTCATAATTTCAAATGTTTTTGGCAATTTTTACTTGTTAATAATGTCCTGCACAGTATCATTCGTAAGAACTTCGCTAGTAAAAAGCTTTTTAATGATTGAATTAACTTTACTAACTCTTTTGAATTATGTTGGAGATAATTTCTGTGAGTATAGAAATCTAGGTCATGATAACTATAAATCTTTACTTCTTTCCTATAGTGATGCAAGTAATAAATTTGGCCCATTGGAGGTTAAAAAGGTTATTGAAAAGTCTGAAAATTTTAAAGTTGCGGCTGTTGCTATTGCTGCAATTAAGTGCCCTCAGCATATAGTTAAGTAATGAAGTTTGAATTAAAAACTGAAAAAGAAAATTATTCAAAATCATTTTTACAATTTTTAGGTATATTTTTTTTTCTTACTTTAATAATTATTCTTTGTGATGTTGCACTTAAATTAGGATTCATATCTAGAAATTATAAAATTGAATATAACTGTAGGCTGTTATCTGTTGAAAAATCCAAACTTCATTTTAAAAAATTATCCAGGCTCTCTAATCTGAAAAGTAAACAACGAATTTGGGAATTTTGCAGCGAGGTTATTAAATAATACTTAACTAGATGCTGATGAATAGAATTTTATTGCAAATAACCAGAACTTTCTTGAAGTTATAAGAAATACTGCCGCAACAACAACTTCAAGCAATATTTTCCATAATACAGAAAGTCCTAAAAAAACTTCAGAAGGAATTGTGGTTATAAAAGCAATAGGAATAAAAACACTAAAAAATATTCTTAAGGAAAATGAAAATGAATTTAGAGGAAATCTTCCAATATAAAGGAATGATCTTAAAACTTCTATTGCATTCCAAGTCTTAACAAACCAAATAGTAGTAGTAGAGATAAAAAACCACAGGCTATATAAAATACAAATTGAGCAGCTTATCGTAATCGAGGATAGGGTCATAAAACTTATATTTAAATTGATTTGATTTATTCTTATGCAAAAGAATAACAATAAAAATCCAAGCATTATTTCTAAAAATCCAGATGGGTTTATTTTCTTTAATGAAATAAAAAATTGACTATCAATAGGCTTTAAAAGTACGAAGTCTAACGTTCCTTCTCTTATATGTTTAACTATTTCTGTAAGATTAGGATTGAACCATGTATTAGTTATTCCATTCAAAATTGTATAAATAGCTTGGATTATTAGTGCCTGTTCAAATTTCCACCCTCCAATATATCCATCATTTTGAAAGAAAATAGATAATAGAAAAATACTCCCTACTAAACTTAAAATTGCAGTAATTAAATCAACTAAAATATTTGTCTTATACTCTAATTCAGAAGCTAAAGAAGTATGTAAGAATTTTTTATAAACTTTTAGATATTTTCTAAAATTCATGACCCCATTGCTGTGTATTTTTTCGTTCCTTCAGACCAGATTTTCTTAAATAATGGGAAAAGTAAAAAAATCCATAGAATTTGCATACTTAAGCCACCACTAATATTTGTTTCATTGCCTGATAGTAAGTTCGCAGGGAAATCAATTAGATATGGAAAAGGAGTCAAATAAATCCAAGACTTAACATATGAGGGAAATGAAATTACTGGGGCTAAAAGACCTGAGAGAAATAAAGTTGGAATAAATAACAATCTTTCTATCGATGATGCTTTCTCTGTCCAGAAACATAGACATGCAACTATTGACTGAATTAAAAATTGAATCAAGAAGGAAAAGAAAGTAGATACTATGGATAAGAGTAAAATACCTAAATTTGGTATCCATATACTTTCTGGATTAAAAATAAAAAAGAAAAATGCGATTATTAGTGCGAAAGGAAATCTCGTTATTTGTTCAGCAAGATGTTGTGCAAAATATCTGAAAAATGGATTTAAAGGTTGGATTAAATAGGGAGATACTTTCCCCATAAGAGAATCCTCTTCAAAACTAAATACAACCCAAACTACAGAAAACTGTCTTACAAAAAAAGCGCATAAGAAATACCTAGAAAGCAATACATCACTAATGTTTATGGATTCATTTAGATTATTATTTGTCCAAATGTTTAACATGAAAAAAGGAATAATCCCTGAAATTGCCCATAATGCAATTTCTACTCTATATTCCAACATGTTTGAATATTGGACTTTTAATAAGGTGAATATTTTACGCTTAATTAAATTAGATATCATAATTTTTTTTGATTAATACCTTCCCAATAACTTCATCTATGGGTGGTTCATTTATAAAAAGATCTTCAATATCAAAATTATTTAGGATAGTTTTTAGTGAGGAGGTAATAGAGTTGTTTTCAATTTTTATAGTGATTTCATTCTTTATTTTATTTTTAACAGTAAAACCGGAATTTTCTAATTTAATTGCATCCTCTTCTGACCGACAAACTATTAATATTTCTTTAACAGGAGAAAGTTTTTTTAATAATTGGTCAAGTTTCCCATCATATGATATTGCCCCTTCATGCACACATATAACTCTCTTGCATAGCGATGTAATATCTTTCATATAATGACTGGTTAGGCATATCGTTGCATTAGTTTCCCTATTATATCTTTGAAGGAATTTCCTTAAATTTCTCTGTGCATTAATATCTAATCCAAGTGTTGGCTCGTCTAAAAATAGAATATTTGGTTCATGTATCAAAGCTGCTAGTAATTCTGATTTCATACGTTGACCTAGTGAAAGTTTTCTAACAGGTATGAATAGCTCTTCATCAATTTCAAGCATTTCCGATAATTTTTTTATTCTCTTTTTAGCTTCAAACTTATCTAAGTCATATATTGATGCATTCAAATAGAATGATTCAATTGGTGGAAGATCCCAAATAAGTTGTTGCTTTTGTCCCATTATTAAGGTGATATTCTTCAGGAATTTTTCTTTTCTCCTGAAAGGTAAGTAGCCTGAAACCAAAATAGATCCTTCACTTGGATAAATTAAGCCACATAGCATTTTTAATATTGTTGTTTTCCCGGCTCCATTAGCACCTAGAAAACCTACTATTTCCCCTTCTTTAATTTCAAAAGTTATATCTTTTATAACTTTTAAGCTTTTAGTTTGTCTTCTAAAAAAATGTTTAATAGTTCCTTTAAAACCTGGTTTCTTAGAAGAGATATCAAATGACTTAGATAAATTTCTTACATCTATAATATTTTGTACCATTTAAATTCTTAATAATTGAAATTTATATTTAAAAAATTGTTAAATTATTTTTATTTTAGAAAATTTTTTAACTAATTAAAAAATATCTTTAAACGATACGACCAGCCAGATAAAAAAGTTAATTGGATTGAGCAACTCGCTTACCTTATTTTTATTTTCATAATTTAATCCTCTTAAAAAATCAAATAAAAAATTACTATTCTTTTTTTTATCATTATTTTTTTTAATAACATTACCATTTTCGTCTAGAAGATCAATTTCATCCTCAAAAAACCATTGCTCTTTTTCATTAGATAATTGTAAGACAACTCCAATACCTTTTCCATCAGTTATTCTGAAGTCACTTATCTTACCCAATGAAGAAACATTTATTGCATCAATAGTTTCTTTGGTAAGTCTATCCCTAGATAGTTCAAGGTTAACTTGAACATAACTTCCTATTTTAACCTTATCTAAAATTGACATTTTTTTAGGTTATTATACTTATTGATAAAGGATTTATGCGATTAACTCAGAATTATTGATTTATTTCAATAATTACGATTTTTTGAAAACTGCTTCAAGGATTCTTTTTATCGAAATTGTTAATACTCTCAAAAATACAAAAAACAGACCTAACCAACCTAATATGACAGCTATTGATAGCATGCTTGAACCTAAATCGCGCTGTAGCAAGTTCTGCATATATTTTCCAAAATAGATAGATTTAACTTTACTTTATTAAAGTAATTATCCAAGATGAAAATGGCCAACATTCAAATTTATTTAAATTAATTTTTATTAGTACATTTAATAGAAATGATTTATGAGTTAATATTCAATTAAAGAATTAAATACAATATTTTGGATCTATCTTTGAACTCATACATTGGAATATTTTTTATCATTACTGGTGTATTAGTTAGAATTGATTTTAAATTCTCAATTCAAAAGGATTTCAAATAATTTCTAATAAGCTATTTCTTTATAAGGTTAAAAACCCTTTTATTTCTGGCATTTTTTTGATTGCTATAACTATTGCAAACACTAAAAAAGCAGCTTTGAAGCTGCTTCTAAATGGTGGCGGGGGGGAGATTTGAACTTCCGACCTTCGGGTTATGAGCCCGACGAGCTACCAGACTGCTCTACCCCGCGACATATACATAGCATACATCTGAAAGGGTTATTTTTCCTGTTTTTTAGGATTCTTGGAATTTTACTTTACCTTTAACTTCAAGTCGCACTCCCTTAGGAAAATTAAAAACTTTTTCTTCGATGTCTTGAATTCTTAAGTCAGATATCCACTCTAACTGTTTGAGTAAGTGGAGACTAACAGCATGCTTTGCTCTTTTTGATCCATCTTCTACTTTTAAAGCTAAGCCTATCCCTTCATTTACTTTACATAGACACTGTATCCCCTCTGCACCACCTTTACCTATAACGTTCCCATGAGAAGCTTTAATTATTTCTGTATCAAATTTATTGTTGTCACTTATCATTATTGGGTTTATTGCCATAGCTCTACTGATTTGTTCTAGTTCAGCATTTTCGGAACTGCTTAGAAGTGAATATAACCTCGACATTTCTAATAATTTTAAATAAAGAGTGGGTGCACCACAATCATCACGTTCTGCGTTTATTTCAGATGACGGGATTTCAAGTAATTCGGAAACAATTCTGAATATTTCTATTTGAAGAGGATGATCCCCCTTTAGGTAACTATCTAATGGCCAATTCATTTTTTTGCATGTAGCTAAAAAAGCAGCATGTTTACCAGAACAATTATGTTCTAATGGACTTGTCTTTGATTTTGGACATTTAAGATTATTAATGTCTATGTCATATTCCCATAAAATTTTGAATGCTTCCCTTGAATGAAGTTTTGATCCACTATGTGACCCGCATGCTAAAGCAATTGATTTTGATTCATTATTGATTTTTGATGCAGCCCCACTACTAACGAAAGGTATTGCTTGAAAAGGTTTTAGTGCTGACCTTATGAAACTTTTATATTCTGGATTTCCTGCGCACATTAAAACCCTCCCTTTTTTATCAGTAATAACAGCATGAATCTTGTGGATCGACTCAATATTTGATCCTCTCATTAAGGTTGCTTGTAAAGGAGGATTGTTAGAAGTGTAGAGGTTTTTGAAATTAGAACTCATTTAGAAATTATTATATTGAAAAATCAAAATACCAGCCAAAGCATGTGATGAAAAAAAGGCAAGAGATATAAAACTTATAAAAATTGACAAAGTATCATTTATTAGTGAATGGATTTTGATTGCAGAAGGATTATCTGATGTACAGGTTAGATCTATAACTAACTCTGTAGAGGGAGAGCTTAGAGAAAAGGCTAAGGTTGAACCTATACGAAAAGAAGGGATTAACGAAGCAAAATGGGCTTTACTCGATTATGGTGATTTGATAGTAAATATTTTTCAACCTGAAATAAGAAAATATTATGACCTTGAATCATTCTGGAGTAATGGAGATAATCTTTTATTTCCATAATTTTATTTTATGAATCAATCTAAATGTCCTGTCCCTAAAGAGCAGCAACCCACTAATGAATTCATAGAATTATCAAAATCTAAAATTTTTTCTTGGCCAAAAACGAAAAAATCACTAATTCTGATTTTAATAAAGTTCTGGGTAGGAG
>CACNQS010000033.1 GCA_902622625.1 uncultured Prochlorococcus sp. | reverse complement strand
TTTAAAGATGAATTTTTTACCACATCATTCTGCGAAAATAATTCACTACCAGAAATCCTAATGTCCTCAAGATTAACCTTTTTGAAAGTTTTTATGCTTAATAAGCTTGTTAAAAATAAAAATGAAATTAGAAAAAAAAAGCTTCTATTTTTGATTCCTTTTTGGTTTTTCACAAATCACATCGAGCTTTTTCCATCAGTTGATCCATCCATTCTCTCGCTTGCTCAGCATCTGAAAATGGAACATCCATCTCTTTCCCATCCCCTACTAATCTCAACCTGCACTTACCTTGAGATTCAGTTGTTAGAGGAGCCTCTCCTGAAGTTAGTGCCATTAATTCAACTAACTCCAGTTTCTTGATTGTAAAACAATCTTTTTCTTCAAATTTACCAGCTTCAAATAAGCTCCACTTTAACTCACCATCTTTTAAGAACGCTGCACCTGAACTGTCTAACTTGCAAAGTTCAGAATCACTCGCCCAACTTCTAAAAAGATTTTGCCTTCTTCTTTCTAACCATCCAAGTGCAGTTAATAAAATGAAGATTAAAAGTAATGGTAACCAAAGTAGTCCATGCAACATTTGATTTAAATTACAAATCTAAAGATATATCTACCAGTTTAGCCACAAGTTGTTCAATTTTTAAACCTGAAGCTTCCCAAAGCATTGGAAACATACTGTTTTTAGTAAAACCAGGAATTGTATTGATTTCATTTAGCAAAATTTTATTTGAAGATTTTTCTAAAAAGAAATCTACTCTTGCAAAACCAAAAATATTTAGTGCTCTACAACTTTTAATAGCAATTTCTTTTATTTCTTTTGTGATTTTAGAATCTATTTCGGCTGGGATAATTATTTTATTATTTGAGTGATATTTTGAATCGTAATCATACCAATCACTTTTGTAACTTACTTCGCCTATCTCAGAGGTTAAGAGTTTTGAATTACCAATTATTCCGCATTCAATTTCCCTTATCTCTAAACCTTCTTCTATTAAGATTCTTTTATCTATTTTTCGAGCATTTTCTAATGCTCGTAATATTTCTGATTCATTTTTGACTTTGGAGATGCCAAGAGATGATCCGGAGTTCGATGGTTTAACAAAAACAGGAAATTTTAATTTTTTTAAAATTTCATTAATTATTTTATTTTTTACTTCCTCATCGTTGAGATTTTCATTTTGAAAAACTAGATAATTAACTTGTGGAAGTTTAAGATTTGAGAAAATTGTTTTCATCAATATTTTATCCATTCCAAGTGCTGAGCCAATAATTCCACAGCCTACTAAGGGTTTCTTTGTAAATCTAAGTAAGCCATGAATTGATCCGTCTTCACCATTAAATCCATGTAAAAGAGGAAACCAAACATCAACATTTTGAAATTCAATTCCGTCAAGGAAGTTAATTTTTTTCTGATTAAAAATTTCTTGTTCATTTGTTTTATTGTTTTCAATACCACCAATAAGTATCTTTTCTGAGTGATGACTATCAAGCCAATCTCCATATTTGTTTATGTAAAAGGTTTTAACTGTATAGCGTTCTTTGTTTATTTCTGAATTAAATGCTTGAAAAACTGTTTTTGCAGAGGATATCGATACTTCATGCTCATTGGAATTCCCACCAAATATTAAACCAATACATTTTTTTTGCCCCCCTATCATTGAAAAAGATTATAAATAAAGTTCGCCTGTTAAAGAAAAAGGTCTTGCTTCATTTATTTTGACATCTATCTCATCTCCCAATGAAAAATTAAAATTAATGTTTTTGGGAATCTCTACGAAAGTTAATCTATTTGTTCTAGTTCTACCCATAATTTGCGAGGAATTTTTTGGATTTAAACCCTCTATTAAAACGTTTTCAATATTGTTGATGTATCTTTGATTTCTTTTCCTAGCAGTTTTTTCGACTAAATCATTAATTTCTTTTAATCTAGCTTTTTTTACTACTTCAGAAAGTTGATTCGACCAAACCGCTGCAGGCGTATTTGGTCTTGGAGAATATGCCGCTGTATTTACTTGATCAAAACCAATTTCTGATATTAGCTTTAATGTATCTTGATATTGCTGTTCAGTTTCTCCTGGGAAAGCAACTATTGCGTCAGCGGTGATTGATGCATCTGGCATTAATGACCTTATATTATCGATAATATTTTTATACTTTTTAATAGAATATCCTCTTGACATTTGTTTTAAGATTTCATCATTTCCACTTTGGAAGGGAATATGGAAATGTTCACAGACTTTATCAAGTTCATAACAAGCTTGAATCAACCTTTTTGAAAAATATCTTGGATGACTAGTAGCAAATCTTATTCTGCGAATTCCTTTTACATCATGAATATAATATAAAAGATCAGTTAGAGTATTCTCTTTTCTCCCCTCTTTTGTAGTTCCTGGAAGGTCTCTGCCATAAGCATCAATATTCTGACCTAAAAGAGTAATTTCTTTAAAATTATCATCAGCTAATTTTTGGATCTCACTTTTTATCGCATTTGGATATCTTGATTGTTCTTTCCCTCTTACAGAGGGCACTACACAATATGAACATCTTTCATTACATCCATAAATGATATTAACCCAGCCACAAATAAAGCTTTCTCTTCTGGCACTTGTTATGTCTTCAGAAATGAAAGTTTCTTCTGTGGCAGCAACTTGATTTCCTAAATCAACTTTCCCAAGAAGATTTTCAAGATTATTTACGTGTTGAGGCCCCATAACAAGATCAAGTTCTGGGACTCTTCTTAATAAGGACTCTCCCTCTTGCTGCGCAAGACAACCTGCCACAACAAGTTTTAAGTTAGGTGTTTTGTGCTTTCTTTTTGCTTGTCTTCCTAGAAAGCTATAAACTTTTTGCTCCGCATTATCTCTAATTGTGCATGTGTTGTACAAGACCAAATCGGCATTTAATTCATTATCTGCTCTGGTATATCCCATCTTCTCTAATGTCCCAGCCATTCTTTCAGAATCAGCCTTGTTCATTTGGCATCCAAATGTGGTTATCCAATAACTGCCGCCAGTAGTTGAATTCTTTTGAGATTGTTTTTCGTCTGATTTTGTTTTTGTTAGCACTTTGCTAGGAATTTTTTATGATTCTTTAATTCAAAATTACAAGTTAAATAATTTTGCTGCAATATTTTTGAGGGCGAGCGAGGGGATTCGAACCCCCGAATAGCGGCGCCACAAGCCGCTGCCTTAACCACTTGGCGACGCCCGCCTCACATTTATAAATTTAACAACTCAAGGGTAATTTTTCATAGTTATTTTTATCTTTTAGCGAAATTTGAATTATTTTCTAATTCAGTAAAGTTTTCTTATGATTTAAAATGAAAGAAAATTTAAAAATTTGAGTAATTCCGGCACAACTGAGGTTCTAATTCCCAGAAGCCTTTGTTTAATAGAAGATATAGATAACCTCATTATCGATGTAGAGGATTTATGTTCAGTTTCCATTAGTTGGGAGGATGGATTTGTTTCTGAGTTAAAGCCTTTAAAAAATAAAATTACAAAACCAAAAAATATTTTATTCCCAAGATTTGTTGAAACGCATTCGCATTTTGATAAATCTTTTACGTGGGCAGACTTTCCTAATCTGGAATCAAACTATGTAGGAGCATTATCAGTAAATCTTAAGGAACATAAAACTAGAACTACAGATAAGGTTCTTGAAAGAGTTGAGAAATCATTAAAACTCGCCATACAAAATGGATACCGAGCAATTAGAAGTCATATTGATACATACAAAGGTCAACCTATTGATATTTGGATTGAACTTTTTAAATTACAAAAAAAATTTTCATCTGATTTGACTCTACAATACGTTGCTCTAGCTCCATTGGAATTCTGGGATACAACTGATGGAGAAGATTTGGCAAAAATATTTTCCTCTAATGGAGGCATTTTAGGAGGTGTTATTGTACCCCCTTTCAATAAAAAAAATACAAGCAAATTTCTAGCAAAGATGCTTCTTCTTGCGAGTAAATATAAATTAGAAATTGATTTGCATATAGATGAATCAATTATTGAACCTGGAGCCGGAATAAAAGTTTTATTAGAAACAATCGAAAATTTAAAAATTAATAGTATTCCAATCACTTGTAGTCATTTGAGCAGTCTTATTTCTCTAAGTAATAGAGAGATTTTAAATTTAGGAGAAAAAATGGCTGAGAAAAATATTAAGGTTATCGCTTTACCTCTAACAAATTTTTGGCTGCTCAATCGAAGTAATAAAACTACTTCATTAAAAAGACCAGTTGCGCCAATAAAGCAATTACAAAAATCACATGTGGATGTATCTCTTGGTAGTGATAATGTTCAAGACCCTTGGTACCCATTTGGTAATTTTGACCCTTTTTATATGTTGTCTTGCTCGATGCCAATGCTTCAACTAAATCCCTGGGAGAGAATGACTCTATCTTCTATTTTTTTAGCTCCAAGCAGATTACTAAATTTAAAATGGGATGGTTTAATTAAAAAAGGCTGTCCCGCTGATTTTGTGATTTTAGATGCACAAAGATGGGCAGATGTTTTTTCGAGCAATTTAAATAGAAAAGTGTTTATAAAAGGCGATTTATATTGCTAATCGGCTAATTTATATACAAAACAATAAGAATTTAATTAATGACATCAAATACTCTTAAATTTATAGATAAATTTAGGGAAGTAAAAAATTTAGAGATAATTGAAAGCCAATCAGACATAAAAAGGCTATCAAAAGATTTTTATAACTACTCTCCAATCCTTACTGAAAAATTAGACGAATGTATTGCTGATTTGGTGGTAAGACCTTGTGATCACGAAGCAGTAAAAGAAGTAGCAGAAATTTGTTGGGAATTTTCTATCCCACTTACTTTGAGGGGTTCAGGTACAGGTAATTATGGACAAGCTGTCCCATTGTTTAAAGGAGTTGTAATGCAGATGAGTCACTTTAACAAGCTAGAAGAATTTGATCCAGATACAGGTTTTGTAAAAGTACAGTCTGGGTGTGTGATGGGAGATTTGAATAAACAATTAGAGAAATATGGGAGGGAATTGAGGTTGCTTCCTAGTACTTGGAAAACTGCAACAATTGGAGGTTTTATTGCAGGTGGATCAGGAGGTATTGGTTCAATTAGGTGGGGATTTTTAAGAGATCCAGGAAATCTTATTGGTTTAGAGGCAGTAACGATTAATGAAAAACCTGAATTATTAAAATTTGATGCTGAAGAAGCCGAACCTCTAAATCATGCTTATGGGACTAATGGAATAATTACTTCTTTACTACTTGCTACTGATATCAAACGTAAGTGGTATTCAATAGTTATCGACTGTATTGAATTTGAAAAAACAATAGAAATATTAAAAACTCTCACCAGCGCAGCAATTGATCTGAAATTAGGAGCAATTCTTGAAGAAGAAATTGTAGATCAAATGCCAAAATGGTTTAAAAGTAAATCTAGAAGTCACAAGATATTAATTCAATCTACTTTTGGAGGAATAAAAACGATTGAGTTGATTTGTAAAAAATTTAAAGTTGAATCTACCCTAATTGGGGAAGAAGATAAGCTCATGAATGGGATTTCTGAAGTCGTATGGAATCATACAACTCTTCATATGAGGTCTAAAGATAAAAATTGGACTTATTTACAGATGCTTTTGCCACTAAATAATGAACTAGAATTGATTAATTTTCTGAGAAAAAAATGGGGTAGAAAAGTTCTTTGGCATTTAGAGGCAGTTTCTCAACAAGGATCGCCGCGATTAGCGGCTTTACCTGTATTAAGGTGGAATGGGATAGATGAATTAAATGAAATAATGGAAGATTGTAAGAAACTTGGGGCGTTTATTTTTAATCCCCATGTTTTAACTGTCGAAGGCGGAGGCCTAGGAGTTGTTGACGCAGATCAAGTAAAAGCGAAATTAAAATTTGATCCTAAAGGGCTATTAAATCCCGGAAAATTAGAAGGTTGGGAAGTAAAGGAACAATTTAATATTTAACATTTCTTTTTATTTACAAATTTAATAAATTCAGCAACTAAAAAAATAGAACCCGTTAGAACTGGACGATTAGGTGGCCATTTTTCTAGGGAAAATAAATAATCAATGGCAAGTTCAAATGTTTTAAATTCAATTGCTTTTTGAAGGTCAACTTCTTTAATCTGAGAAAGATCTTTTAATTGCCAACTAGGTTGGTTTGGCACTGGCACAAGTAACAAGTGATCATTTTTCTTTAGAAGCGTTTTTAATATTGCGTAAAAATCTTTTTGTCTTTGGACACCTAAAATCCAATAAATTCCTTTATCTTCATTCTCCCAATTACTTCGCTCATGAGAGAGTGCTTTTGCAGCGGGATAATTATGCGCACAATCAACAAGAATTTCTTTGTTCAAAAAATTTATTATTTCTAGCCTTCCCTGCCAAGATGTCTTTTTAAGACCTTCAGATATGTGAGTTCCTTTTATATTAAATCCCAAATTATTCAACGCTTCAATTGCTCCTAAAGCTACTGAAGCATTTTGCTTTTGAAAATTTCCTCTCAATCCAATCTCATACCTGTTTGAAATTGAATCTTTCCAGATAATTTCTGCTCCAACCTCTTTAACTTTTTTGGTTATTAAATTTTCAACTTGACTATTTTGTTTGCATGAGATGACAATTGAGTTTTTTTCAATAACTGCTAATTTTTCTTCGGCAATTTTTTCAATAGTATCTCCAAGATATTCTTTATGGTCTAAGCCAATATTCCCAATAGCAATTATTGGTCTAGATTTATGTGCTGTTGTCGCGTCTAATCGTCCTCCTAAGCCAGCTTCAAGAATGAGCAATTCAACTTTTTTATTGTCAAAGAAATTTAGTGCGCAGCAAATGATTTTTTCAAAAGGAGTTAATTCAAATGTTGAAAATTTCTCTCCTATTAATCTGTAGATTTTTTCAAAATCAGTCTTGTTAATATTTTTTTTATTAACTCTAATCCTCTCGCATACGTCCAAAAGGTGGGGAGATGTCGTTACGCCAAAATTCCTTTTAGCTTCGAAAAGTATATTTTCTAAATATGCCGCGATTGATCCTTTCCCATTGGTCCCAATAATTTGTATAGCGGGGATATTCTCGCAAGGATTACCAAGTTCTTGAAGTGCTTTTTTAATTCTTGATAAACCTAACTTGATATTATCCCTTTCATATTTGGGTGATAATTCAATAAATTTTAAATTTGCATTTTTCAAAATTTAAATTGCTATAACTCTTCAAAAATTGAATTTAGCTTATTCAAAAGAATATTAATTTCTCTTCGAGATATAACTAATGGTGGGACAATCCTTACAACATTTCCTCCTGCCGGAACTACAAGTAATCCTTTATCAAAACCTTTTAATGTAATTTTTTTTGCATCAGCATAATTGTCATTTATCACAAGACCTTGTATTAAACCTAAACCTCTTTTCCCTTTAATAATATTTGGAAATTTTTTTGACAATTCTTCAAACCCAGCACTTAATTGTTCACCTCTTAGATAAACATTATTGATAATATTTCTTCTATTGATTTCTTCTAATACAGTTAGGGCAGCTTTACAGGCGAATGGGTTCCCCCCAAAAGTGCTTGCATGATCTCCTGGTGAAAAAATGTTGGCTTTTTCTTTTACTAATAATGCTCCAATTGCATGACCTCCTCCTAATCCTTTTGCAAGGGTGAATCCATCAGGTTCAATTCCTAAATTCTCATAACCCCACATTTTTCCAGTTCGACCTACTCCACTTTGAACCTCATCTAAAATGAGAAGAGAATTATATTTATCACATATTTCTCTCAGGCTTTTAAAAAATATTTTACTTCCAGGAATTACGCCACCTTCTCCTTGTATTGGTTCAACTAAAACGCCGGAAATTTTTTGATCATTATTTTCACACTCTTCAAATAATTTTTTTACCGAATCAAAATTGTTAAATTTAAAAAATTTGAACCCTTGAATCATTGGTTCGAAACCTTTTTGATATTTGGGCTGTCCAGTGGCACTCAAGGCTGCAAGCGTCCTTCCATGAAAGCTGGATTCAGCCGCGAGAATAATTGATTCTTTACCTTTATTTGTTGTATTACCATATTTTTTAATTAATTTAATTGCTGATTCATTTGCTTCCGCACCACTATTGCAGAAGAAGACGCTTTTAGCACAACTCATATTCGTTAAAGTTCTGCTTAATTGTTCTTGTTCTTCAATGTTGTAAAGATTGGAAATATGCTGAATCTTTTTTAGTTGAGTTGATAACCTTCTTCTTAAAACTCTGTTGCTATGTCCAAGACTACAAGTTGCTATGCCAGCTACTGCATCAAGATACTTTTTACCTGTTTTGTCCCATAACCAACAACCTTTTCCTTTTTTGAAAGATATATCGAATCGACTATAGGTTTTCATTATAGTGGGAGCGGTCGGACTTGAACCGACATACCCGAAGGTGCCGCATTTTGAGTGCGGTGCGTCTACCAATTCCACCACGCTCCCAAGGCTTTTGAAAAAATGAACTTTTTTATTATAACAAAAATCAACTTATTGACTATTGTTTTGGTCAAGGAACAGTAGTTATCAAGATAACGTTTGTTAATAGTTAATCTTTTCGGTAAAAACATAGAATTATTTACTGCATTTGCTGACAAGAAATGAGGGGGGAAAGAGAATTTAAACATTTCTGATACATTTTTGTGATTAATTGTGCTTAAAAGTCTTATTTGAAAGGAGATAGCTTCATGATTAGTAATATTGTGTTATATTAAGTAAAAAAGCAAATGTCTAAAACTCAAGCTAAAAATTTTTCCTTTAAATTTGTCCCTTATCTTTTTATTGCAGTTACTATACTTACAACATTTGGATCTAATAGTGGGACTTGGGCATGAACGAATTCAAATTTAATGGTTTAAATAAAATTTGGTCTAATCGCTTTCTAGTTTTGTTTATATTATTTTTGGGTTGTATTTCATTAATCAATATTGCTTACGTTTGAATAAACTTTCTTTGCTTTAAAATTATA
>CACNQS010000032.1 GCA_902622625.1 uncultured Prochlorococcus sp. | reverse complement strand
TAGTTATGACAATATTAGTAACTGGGGGAGCAGGTTTTATAGGCTCAAATTTTATTATGCATTTGCAAAACAATTTTGATGAAAAAATAATTGTTTTAGATAAATTAGGATATGCTTCAGATAGAAGTTATATACCAAAAACTTCTCAGTTTCACTTTGAAAAATGCGATCTTTTTGATGAGGATCATGTAAAAGATATCTTTAAAAAATTTAAACCAGGTGTGGTGTTCCATTTCGCTGCAGAAAGCCATGTAGATAAGTCAATAATTGATTGCGAACCTTTTATAAAAAGTAATATTATTGGAACAATAAATCTGCTTAATTCCATCAGAAGTTATGACATTGAGAAGTTTTTACATATTTCTACTGATGAAGTATTTGGCTCAATTTCTAAGGGATCATTTAGCGAAAACAGCCGTTATGATCCTAAAAATCCATATTCAGCATCCAAGGCCTCAAGTGATCACTTTGTGAACGCTTATCATAATACTTATGATTTACCAACTGTAATTACTAATTGTTCTAATAACTATGGTCCAAGGCAATATAAAGAAAAATTTATACCTCAAACAATTTTAAATATCTTAAGTAATAAAAAAGTTCCTGTATATGGAGATGGATTACAAATTAGGGACTGGTTATATGTTCAAGATCATTGTGAGGCCCTTGTAAAAGTTTGGAAGGATGGAAAGATAGGAGAAAAATATAATATTGGTGGAAAATGTGAACTTAAAAATATTGACCTTGTTAAAAAGATTATTTATCTACTTGATAAAGAAGAAGCTCTAATTGAATATGTTGATGATCGTCCTGGACATGACAGAAGATATGCTACAGATATAACTAAAATAAGTAATGAATTGAAATGGAAACCGAGATTCAATATAGATGATGGACTTGAAAAAACTATTAAATGGTTTCGTACCATATATAAATAATTTCTGTTATCTAAATAAAGAGCTTATGGTCAAAAAGAAATGATTGGTGGACAAATTAAAAATTTTTTCAAGAGTATTTTAAATTAGATTTTGCAACTCTAAATACAGAGATTCTCGCCAATTTAACATTGGTAAATTCAACTTTGAATATATTAAGGAAGTATCCAATACTGAAAATTTTGGCCTCTTAACTTTGGTAATATAATCTTTTGAAAAGATAGGGATGACTTTTGCCTTTTTTTTCAACAACCCTAATTGTAAAGCGATTTCACCTACTGCGACAGACAAATCATACCAACTAGCTATTCCTAGATTACTATAGTGCAAAAAAGGTTTTATACTAGGAGATTTATTTCTACAAATAAAATCTATTATTTCCCAACATGCTGAAGATAAGCTAGTACATGAAGTGGGAGAACCATATTGATCTGAAACAACTTTAATTTCTTCTTTATCCTTATGCAATCGAAGCATTGTTAGTACGAAATTATTCCTAAAATAGCTATAAAGCCAACTTGTCCTTAAAATAACGACTTGATTAGTCTTTCCTAATGTCTTTAGAATTTCTGATTCGCCTTCCGCTTTAGATTTCCCATATATACCTAATGGATTAGGTTTATCCTCTGTTAAATAAGGTTTATTGTTTTCTCCATCAAAAACATAATCCGTACTTATATGAATTAATTGGCCATCATAATTTCTTAAAGCTTCGGCAAAAGCTTTAGGCGCATCTCTATTAATAAGAAAACTCTCTTTACCAAAACTCTCAGCATTATCAACGTTTGTATAAGCAGCGGAATTTATAATAAAGTCAGGCCTAATTTTATTTACATAATCAAAACATCCCCTTATATCCATTAAATCTAATTGATCTTTATTAGGAGTAAGTAATTGAATTCCCTCAGGACTAGCCATTTTTAACGCATTACCAAGCTGACCTGTTGATCCTGTCAGAAGAACTTTCATGGAAACATAAAAATTCATTATAAACAATTATGTTTTTTTTAAAAAAATGATATATTTAATTATTTGAAATAATGCTCAAAAGATTATTTTTAAGTAATAAGAAAAACCATTATTTACAGTACATAACGATTTATATAACAGCATATATAAGAAGAAATAATCTCGAAAAATTAATCAAATCACTAAAAGGGTTACCTGTAAAAATTATTATCTGTGATAGCTCTCCAGACGAATGGGAATATAAAAAAAATTTTAATTGGATTGAATATAAGCATTCTCCAAATCAATTACTTTATAAAGTTCTTTTTGACGCAGCTAAAACTTGTAAAACGCCTTATCTTATTTGGAACAATGATGATGACATGATAAATATAAAGGGTCTTATAAATTCAATTGAATGTATCCATAATGAAAAAAAGTATTCAAGTGTGACAGGAAGATTAAGGAAAAAGAGGTCTAATTATGGAAAAAAAGAGTTTTATAACTGGAGAGAAAATTTTAACTATATTTCAACTGATCCAATTGAAAGAATTAATAATATGTTCGAATGCTTTTGTTCACCAGTTCATGATGTAATGCGAAAAGAATGTTTGGAAAAATCCTGTGAGATTGTTCTTAATAATCGTGATTTTTATCCAATAAGGTTTTTTGACAGGATAGTTGGGATGGTTCAGGCAATATATGGAAGTAAAAAAGTGATAAATTATACATTACTTGAAAGATCAAAAAATCAAAGCAAAAAGACGAAAGAATTCAAAAGATTACTTGAATGGGAAGATTTTCCAGCTGTTTTGGAAAGAGATAAAAAACCTAGCGAAATGATTATAGCTTTAAAAAATAATGATCCATTTAGTCCATTATTGGTTGAATTATATGGAGGTGATTTTAATTTTTATAATACAAACATAATAAAAATTTTAAAAGCTTATTTTTCAAAAATAGAAAAAAAATAATTTAATTTGCATAAACATAAAAATCAAGTTTACTAATTTATCATTAACAAATAATATTCAAAAAAAAATTATGTTTATAAAAGACCTTACAATTACCATAGTAACTCCACAAGGGAGGAGAGATAAGCTAATAAGGCAATTAGATTATTTAAGTTGCCTTGAAAACAAAATAATAATTGCAGATTCCTCAATAGAAAAATTGGATTTTGATTCTCTAATCAATGTGCCAGAGGATATTGATTATTATCATGTCAGTGATCTTAATTATCACGAAAAATTAAATTTAGTTCTAGTTAATGTAACTACTCCATTTGTAATAAATTTAACCGATGATGACTTCACTAATTTAAACGCCATACAACAAGGGATAGAATTCTTGAAAAAAAATAAAAACTACTCCTGCGTCGCTGGATATTTCCTTGACTTCAACGAAAAAAATCTCTCTATCTGTAAAGGTGTTTCAATTTATCAAAACAAGAAAATAAAACGAATGATTATTGAAAATTTCTACTCAAAATCAATATTTTTGAGACTTATATATTGGAGCTCTGCCTATAGATCAATAACAACTCAACATCATTTATGTAGAACCAAAGTAAAAAAAAGATCTATGTCATATTTAAAAGAAAACATTTTTAATGCTCTTATGTACACAGATCGTATCCCTTTAGCAAGTGACTCAATAGAAGGAAATATAAAATATTTGCCACTTCTTTGGCAAATAAGAAGTAATGGTCAAAAAACGAATAGAAAAGGGTCAGAAAATTTTCTAAAAAAATTAAATTTCTTTAGAAACAATACAAGTCATATCCCATTTGATAAATTAAACGATAAAGTTTCAAGAGAATCTTTTGTTAAAAGTCTTAAAAATAAAAATAAATTATCTTCCAGAATAAGAGATTTACAAAAAAATGAAGTATTTAAACCCGAAGAAATAATTGCATTTGCATTTGAGGAGGAATTTAAACTAAAAAAATATTTCCCTCTAAAAAATAGAAATTTTTTAACCAAAAAAAGTTTTATAAAATTTTGTTTTTATTTGTGGGATTTTTTTAAGGGATTATTTTTCAAAAGATATTTTTTAAACAGATATTTAAAAAATTTACTTGAGGAAGAGAATTATAATGATGCCTTATTTTTTATAAAAAAAGCTTTAAAAAAATAAAATCAATTACCTTATATTAAATTAAATTGCCAAGAAAAAAATGGCTCTAATATGTATTTGGCATCAATAGATAAATGTGGTTAGCTATCAATAAAGAAGGGATATTATTCTTTTTAAGTATGCATATTTGAGATTCGCAAATAAAGTCATGAGGATCAATATAAAAAACATTCGCATAATCAACCTAAATCTTCTTGAATAAATTTGACAAAGTTTCTCTATCTTGGAGAGAATTCTCCTTACTAACGAATCGCGGCATTAAATTTGCATGCCACTCTTTAAATCCACATGCTAAGGGAAAATCATCTATGAGTATGAACTTTCCACCATTATCAGAGCAAAATTCAACTAAATTTCTGATCTTTTTTAATAGCCTAAATATAAGAATATATAATTTATTCCGAATAAGTGAATTTAAAAAAGCTAAAATCATCCATATAATTTGAAATATTTAATTTTTTTATATCTAAAAATTATAAATTTAATAAATGAATAACTTATTCATAATTTATCTTGATAATTTTTATTATAAATAGTATTTAGCTATTAAGATATAAATAATATAAAGTAAATATTTTGAAAATAATTAGATTTTATGGATGTACTGCATATATGTAAGTCTGATTATTCAGGTGGAGCCAGCATAGCTTCTTTCAGATTGCATCAATGTCTAAACTATAACTCTCTCTTAAAAATAAATTCTGAAATGAGAGTCATAAAAAAAACAACAAATGATGAAAAGATTTTAAGTAAAAAGAATATTTTTCATGAAAAGTTTTTCCCAAAATATCTTACGTTACTTAACAAAATATATAGATCAAGTTTTATAACCAAAAACCCAGTTATTCACTCTACTGCTTTATTAAAAACAGGATTAGGAAAGGAACTAAATAATAAAGAATATTATAAAAAATTTGATATTTTTCATTTACATTGGCTTGGAGATAGCACAATTTCTATTGAAGAAATAGGTAATTTAAGAAAACCTATTGTTTGGACTTTGCATGATCAATGGCCTTTTTGCGGTGCAGAACATTATGTATATCCAAACATTTTGCAAACTAACAAACTTATAGATAAAAGATACTATTCTTCTTATAGTAAATTAAGCAGATTAGGAATTGAAAAAGGGATAGACATAAATAAATTAACGTGGAAGAGAAAGAAAAAATTTTGGAAAAAGAAATTTCATATTGTTTGTCCTAGTAAATGGATGGCAGAATGTGCTTATAAAAGTTCGCTTTTCAAGGATTTCCCGATATACACAATACCAAATCCAATTGATACAGATTTATGGAAACCTATTAGTAAAAATGAGTCAAGAAAAATTCTGAATATTTCGCTTACTAAAAAAATAATTTTATTTGGTGCTGTAAACATTAATGATCAAAGGAAAGGAGCAAAATTGCTCCTTGAAGCACTAAAGATTCTTTTAGAAATTATTCCAAAAGAAATAAAAAAAAATCTTGAATTAGTTGTTTTTGGTAAATATAAGAAAAATAGATTTGATATTAATTTGCCAATTAAATTTATAGGAGAATTAAAGGATACTGAAAAATTAAATATTGTATATTCCTCTGCTGATGTATTCATCAATCCCTCTATTCAAGAAAGTTTTGGACAAACTGCATCTGAAGCACATGCTTGCGGAACTCCGGTTGTTGCATTTAACTCTGGAGGCCTTAAAGATATTATTAATCATACTGAAACTGGTTACTTAGCAAATCCATTTGATACAAAATCATTAGCATATGGTATAAAATGGGTATTGGAGAATGAAGATAGAAATTTTAAACTTGCATTAAATAGTAGAAAAAAAGCTATAAGCCATTGGGATTATTCAATTGTTTCAAAGATGTATTTCGATTTATACAATAAAGTTATTCAATAATTTCTATTTTTGGAGAAAAATAATAAAAAAAAATAATGAAAGATCTAGCACCTATATTATTAATTTGTTTTAATAGACCTTACCACTTAAGTAAAACCTTATTTGCTTTATCCCAAAATGAACTAGCGAAGCAGTCTAATCTATTTATATCAATTGATGGGCCAAAAAATAAAAATGATGAAAATGCTCAAAATTTGATTTTAAAGTTAATTGAAAAAGAACATGGAAATTTTCAGAGTATTAATATAATTAGGAATAAAAAAAATAAGGGATTAGCTTTAAATATTATTGAATCGGTTACAGAGATTTTAAAAAAGAATAATAAAATTATTGTTGTTGAAGATGATTTAATTACCTCAAAATCTTTTTTAAAATTTATGAATGATGCACTAATTTTTTATAAAAATAAAAAAAAAATTTGGCATATTAATGGACATAATATAGTGAGTAATCAAAATAAAAAAAATGAAGTATTCTTATGGCGTTTTATGAATTGTTGGGGTTGGGCAACATGGAATGATAGATGGATAAATTATGAAAAAAAACCTGATTCATTAATTAACAGTTTTAGCAAAGAAATGATCTTTAGATTTAATTTAGATGGCGCTAGTTTATTTTGGGATCAAATAAAGAAGAACCACAGTGGAGAACTAAATACTTGGGCAATTTTTTGGTACGCTACTATATTCAAAAACAAAGGACTTTGCGTAAGTCCTTGGTTTAGTTATGTTATAAATATTGGATTTGATGGAAGTGGGACGAATTGTAAAGAAAGCAAAATTAAAAACAAAAAATATCAATTAAATAATAATGGTATTTTTGTGGGAATAGATGAAGAGATAGAGAACAAGCATGCGTTTAAATTAATGAAAAAAGCTTACAAAAAGCCCCTTATTAAAAGATTCATAACTTTTTTATTTAAAAAGTTATTTGGTTCTTATTTATATGAAAAATTTAGGAATTTTTCATGTAAATAATTTAAGTGAAATATTTCTACAACTTTTTTTAAAATAATGATTAAAGTTCTTTCAAAAATATTTTTACTTAGAGGAGGAGAATAAGATTTAAGCGATTCAAATTCGTGTTTATAAATGAAACCTCTTTTAGACATTTCAATTGCAAAATAAGCATTTGATTTTTTAAATTTTATTGAATTTAAATTTGGAAATATTCTTTCGAAACTGTTTGAAAGCTTAATGACATAGGGTGGCATAATTTTAAAAATTTCCTTTACTCTTTTAAAGTTCATATGCATTGTATAATTATAATGTGCAAGTGTATGAGAAGAACCAATAGATTCGCAATAGATAAAAGGGGTTCTATTCCATTTATTTCTAAATTGTTTTTTAGATTTTATTAAATTTCTAAATAATCCATCCATCCAAAAGTAATCATGTGTCTTATAATTTTTTCTCCAATAATTATCACAAGATTCCTTCCATTTACTAATTAGATATCCATTTTTTTCAGACAAAATAAACCAACTTGCAGGGCCAATATCTGAATTTAAATTAGCTCCGTGACCATGATACATCCAAATACCACTGGCCTCTACCGCCTCAAAAGCCCAGTGATCCAAGGGCTGCATACATAGCAAAGTAGAATCAGCCCAAACACCACCATGATTTTTTAATAAACTAAGTCTTATGATATCTGATTTAGCTTGAGGTGTTATTTTTTTTGATAAATCATATATATAATTAATATCATCTACATATTCAGATAAATTATTAAAATCCAAAAGTATTAAATTCCAATTAGGATTATTAATCTGCCAAGACTTTAATACTTGTTTTTGTAACCAAGGTGCCTTTTCCCATCCTTGAAGCCATAGCAAAAAAATATTCTTATCCACTATATAAATAAAAACAAATTTCTATTTCCCCCAAATTGAAGTATCTAAAGTTGTAAGTTCAGAGAGTCTTTTATTATAAGGTAAAAAATAATCAGTAAGATTTTTTTCTATTTCTTTATCTAGTTTATATTTTTTATTAGGGATTAATTGATTAAGATTTAAGTTAACTTTATTAATAGCCTTAAAAAGAAAAGAATCTTGTTTCAATAACTTTTTAGTTCCATATCTAAGAATAGGAAATCTAGGTAAAAATGTTTTATTAGAGTAGGGTAATTCTAAATCTTGGATATCATTTTCACACTCAAGAAAATCCATTAATTTTGAAATAACAGTTTTAGGATTAATTAATAAGTCTTCAAACAATATAAAGTGCATTTGTGAAATATCAAAAAATTTTAAAAATCTTTTTACTTGTTTTATATATTTACTTCTTTCTAGATAACCTTTGAAAATATCCTCTTGCATTCTAATTTTTTCATTTTCAATGCAAAATTTAAATGATCTGAGTTCATTTCCTTTTTTAACAGCGTGTAGGTAATTAGAAAAGGATCTTTTAACAGGATTTCTAAAAATCCATACTAATTTTAAATTATTTGAGTAAGAAAATATTCTTTTAGGACAATTAGCTATATATGAATAAGTAGGAGTTTTTTCACCTATTAATAATTTACTTTTTTCTTTATGTAAAGGAATATCTTTAATTATCTGATCTTTATACCAATCAAAACCTAAATCATATTCCTTATCAAAAAAATGTATTTCTGAAGAAGGCAAATGAATACTAGAAGATTTATTTAACAAATCAGCTAAAGTCGTAGTGCCTGATTTCATTGTCCCAATAATTAGAAAAGATAATTTACTCATATTTGTATTAACTTTTTATAATTCTATTTTAAAGCTAAAATATAATTCATAATATTAACATTTTAAACCTTGGATAATTTTATGGAAAATACTCAAAGCTATAAATCTTTTAACAAAAGTCCCTTTTGCAGCTTTAAGCACACTACCTATTTTCATGCTTATGATCATTTTTTTGATAAATATATAGGCAAAAAAATTACTTTTGTTGAGATTGGAGTTAAAGGAGGAGGTTCTTTGTTTATGTGGCGAGAATATTTTGGTCCAGAAGCAAGAATAATAGGAATTGATATTAATCCTGAAGTAAAAAAATGGGAAAAGGATGGATTTGAGATTTTTATAGGCAATCAATCAGATAAAAATTTTTGGAAGAAATTTTTAAAGAAAATACAAAATATTGATGTTGTACTTGACGATGGAGGTCATACTTATGATCAACAAATAATAACAGTTGAAAGCTTAGCTTCTTCAATAAATGATGGCGGAATAATTGTTATTGAAGACACTCACACCTCATACAAAAATAATTTTGGACCAAGAAAATTTTCATTTATAAAATACGTCAACAATAGGATTGATGCAATTAATAAAAGATTTGGTGAATTCAATAAAAGTTTAAGTGAAAAGAGATTTTGGAGCATCGAAGTTACTGAAAGTATAGTCGCATTTAAAATAAATAAAAAAGCTTCAAATATAATATCGAAATCAATTAAAAATAATGGAATTAATGATAAAACAATTGGATTACGAAATATGG
>CACNQS010000031.1 GCA_902622625.1 uncultured Prochlorococcus sp. | reverse complement strand
TGTTCTTACTTATATGTTTGAATTTATTGATCGATCTAATACCTAGTAATATTGGGATGATTGCCGCTTGAAAGTGGGCAAATAATAAAATTGAAAAAAACAAAATAAATTATCAAACTTAATTAATCCTAATTTAAATAAAAATCAGTTTCGGGTCACCTGAGTAGAGAAAGGTACCATTGCCCTATTACTATAATCAATATTGTAAGTACAAAAGGGAAAGCAGGATATCGTGTTTGAAAATTAGCAGGTGGCCAAGGAGACCAAGATATTAATCTGCCTTGCGGTTCATTTGAAATAACTTTTTTTTTCGACTTTTTAGTTATTAAATTATCTGTGGCAAATCCTTTACTCATAATCTAAATAAAAATTATACTAACAAGAACGTTTCAAAAGGGCGTTTATATTATTCGGTTCTTTTTATTTGAACGGAGGGGGTGGGATTCGAACCCACGGTGCCCTTGCAGACACGCTAGTTTTCAAGACTAGAGCCTTAAACCACTCGACCACCCCTCCAGGCAAAAAATATTTAATTTTGAGCTTTTTTATTATATCAAAACATGGTTAATTTTTTCGGAACTGATCCGGAACTGCACGTCAAGTTATCTCCCAAAACGTTGTTATAACTAAAACAAAATCTAGCTTTCAAGACTAGAGCCTCAAACCACTCGACCACCCCTCCAGAGGCTATTCAGTTTTATTGAAATCCAAAACTATAACATAAGAAATTAGTCATAGTCTATAAATTCAAAGACTAAAAATTAATTTCAAGAAACTTGTCTGAGAGAGGAATTTTATTTAAAAATGACGGGTTAAGTCGTTATAACAGTCAATTATTAGTCACATTTAGTCCAAAAATTTAGGCCACAAAAAAATCACCCAAAGTTGACATTTTGTTGAAATAAACCAAATAAGTTATTCCCAACTATGGCAGCGATTATTAAAACGAAGGCAACTATGGCGAAAAGAGCACTAACATCTTTTATGTCATAGGGTGCTTTAAATAAAGGTTTTTGGTCTGCCATTGTTATCTAATATATTAATGCAATTGAATCATATTATTTTAATGCTTTGAGAAGTATTAAGTTATTGTTTAGTCTAAGAATGGATAATAAAAAAGCCACTGAAAGTGGCTATTTTTATTAATGGTTAAATAAACTAGCTTGTGTAAGTTTTTCCTCTATAAGTTAGTTCATTGTGCTGCTTTTTAGCTGCTTCTTTGTTCTGGACGTACTTTTGTCCTCTGTAAATTAGAGTCATTTTTTTAGCTCCGGTTTCGCTTAAGTCCCCGTTCCATGGCTTAAGTCGATTTGCGGCTTGCTATACGCAAGTTGAACGTTTTGGTAGCGGTTGCTACAAATTTATAATAACATCCATTGAAATTATTTGTCTAGGTTTTTAATAAATAAACTTAATATACTAAGGATAGATTAGGTTTCTGATGAAAATATTTATCATAATTCCCGCTTAATTTCTCACAGGTTACATTTTGTTCGTTTTTGAGAAGTATTTTTTATTTAATGAACTTTTAAATGTAAAATTCTTAAGATTATAAAATTTGTTTTATGTTTTCTAGAAGCAAAAAACCTACAGTAAAAAAATCTGCAATAGTTGAAGAGACTCCATTATTTGCTCAATTATTACCATTCGCAAACAGAATGAATGATAAGGTCCAATTGGTAAATGCTTTGGCTTTTACTTTTATTATGGGATTCTCAATTTTTGGAATTGCTCTATGGAAACTATCAGGGCTGACCTAAATATTTTATTTTTTCAAAGCATCAATTTTTGATTCTTTGTTTTCAATTATGGTTATTAACCATCTAGAGGCTAGCCCTCTGGAGATTGATCTATTTTTTAGAAATCTACATATATACACGTGTAGATTTTTTTCGTTTTTGGAGTTAAATTTTTCCTCAAAATCTAAGATATCCTCTTCTGATGTTCTTTTTCTTAGCTCATCCACCAATGCATGACTGGAGGAATCATTAAACAACTTCCCAATATTTAAGCTTAATGTCATAAATAATTTATGTCCCTATTTAAGAGGTAGCCATAAATTAAATTTTTAAAAACTAATTTATATTTTTTATTTACAAATTATTCAAAATTTAATCTTTTGGTTTAGCAAGAGGAAGCAAGCACTTATCTGAATCACAACCCGCTGGTCCTGCTTCAGATAGTTCTCCAACATCATATTTATTAAGAGCGTCAAAGAAATCGTTATTGACTTTCCTTTCTATTACTTTATTCTGCAATGATATATATTCCTCTTTACTTATTGGTTCAAAGGGTAATCTCGGGAAAGTAGCGTTAGCACTAAATCTAGCCAGCAATGCCGCTGAAATATATCCCTCATTATTTTCTATTGCATTATGAATAGCCTTAGCTAAATCCTCGATTTCATTTTCTCTAAATTCTACGGTTGCAGAGGTATTATGCTCTGTGTAAAATTTCTGCACTTGCATGTAAAAATCAAATTGAGCTAATGCTGAGAAATTATTGATGTCTATTTGGTCTGCGCCGTCTATATTTGCCCAACTAACTTCTGTAGGGATTTCAACTAACCATTCTGTACATCTTGGATCAAATGGATTATCGAGCAAGCAACCATTTTCATCTTTATCAGATTGAGATGGAACAACTGAGTAACCATAATCCATGCAAGCCAAAGCGATTGGGTCATTTTTCCTGAAAGTTATTCTTCTTATGAATCTTTGAGCCTTTGGAGGGTGCCATCCTGGAGCTGCTCCAGTAAGAAGACTTTTAGTTCCCGCTGGCTGAACTGTTGTGCATCTATTTGGTCTCCTTAGATTATGCTTATCACAATATTCCCATACAGTTTCTTTTACTATTTTTCTCCAAGAATCTAAGAATTTAGCTTCCTTTTCTTTGAAGGCCTTCCCTACTTCGCTATTAGGCCTTCCTGCTTCCCACCATTTCAACCATGGCGTCCCAAAGGCATGGACACAAAAATCAAATAATCCAGTGAAACTAACTCCTACAATAGGATCATATTCCCTACTTTTTCTATAACGCTCAACTTCAAATTCATGATTAAGTAAGCATGCTACAGAAAGAGCGGCTGCTTTAAAAGCTTTTTTTTGCTCTTCAAAATTTCCTGGATCAATCTGATTTAAATGAACTTCAGCCAAATTGCAATGGAAATCATTTCCCAAGATCTCTCCACAAGGGTTAAGTCCATATCGGCTCATCCTATGGTCTAACTCTTCTTCTGAAAAAGGACCATAACTACTATTTATCCAATTTCTCGCTTCATCCTTGCCTTGTTCTGAGTAGATTTCAATAAATTCCTTTCTCAATTCATCATCTTTGAGAATGTCTGCATTTGACCTTGCGATTGCTTCTGGTGCAAATTGAATGGCTCCCTCACCAGAATGGAATTGTTTTGTTACTGCATCCAAAACAGTTTGGTAAGTGGGTTTTGTATGGTAAACCCTAGTATGATTGGCCATTCTGAGGGCATCTTTTTCAGGATCTATTCTCCAATTACCATTCTCATCTTGACTCCATAGATTTTCTTTTGCTGATGCGGCTTCCTTATCATCTGAAGCAAATTGTCTCATTCCAGCACTTCTTCTTATATTCCCAGCAACTATGGTTACTGCAGCTTCATCAATTAATAAACAACACTCTACTGTACTTAATTTCCTACCAATTGCCTTTCCAAGAAGTGATGCGACTCTAGAGTAAAGATCTTTCAATTTGATAGGATTTGCCATACCACCAAAACCTTTTAATGATTCTCCCGCAGGCCTAATATCTTCCAAATCAATATAAACATCAATTTCTCTTTCAAGACTCTCGTTACTTGATGCCTCAAGAAGATATTTATAGCTATCTACCCATCCTCTTCTGCTATCTCCAACTTTGATATGAAGATCTTTTCCTTTAATTTCTAATGATGACTTTTCTTCTCTTTGATCTTTAGGAGTTATTCCAACTTCACTGACTGATTTAATTTTTATTTTGTTAATTACCGTAGGTAGATTATTTATAAAATGAGGCTCAATTATTGCACCTGTTCCACATCCCATCATTGCTAAGTCCATCATTAATGCGAAGGCTTCCCAATCAATTAAGTTTGTTGAGGTACAGTTGTATGCTCCCGAGAAATTTTGGTTCTTATTAATCCAAGGGGTTCCGCCTATCCATAACCATCTTCCTGAAGGTTGAGCTTTTTGGTTACTTTGCATTTCTCTCATTAGGATTAATTCTTCTTCAGAAAGTTTTCCTAATTCTTTTAATCCCGATAAATTCCTTTCGCCTACTTCGCTCCAGTTCTCCCTTTTGCCCGATGAAGTTTTTCTACTATAAGATCTGAAAAAAACTGGGTAAGCAGCTGGCGCAGTCTTTGGAAAATCATCTTTTTTAAGATTATTGGAATTGCTCTCTGAAGAAGCTTTATTTGGTGCAACAGTCACGATAAAAAAAACGTATGTAAATAACCCGTACTGGAAGAATAACTCTACCTGTGGCGTCTGCAACTATTGTTACCACTATTTAACGGTTTGTGTAGAATTATGTTTAATATGAAATCTTTGTTTCAAGAAAGGATATGGAAAGAGTCCCCGAACCTGAATTAATGGAAGAAAAAGAGCAGGTCATTTCTTATGACGAAGCTGATTTTTCAGAAGGGGAAGTTAATCTAATTAATCAAATAAATCAATATCTTTTGAAAAAAAATATTTCTTTAGGTAAAAAAGATTTAATAGTTGATTTAGGATGTGGCCCAGGAAATATTTCTGAGAAGTTAGCAATAAAATGGCCTAATACTGCAGTCGTAGGAATAGATGGTTCTAAAGAGATGATTTTGAGAGCAGAATATAATAAAAGTATTTCTACTAATCAAAAAAAATTAAAAAATTTACGCTACATTTGTTCTGACATCAAAGATATTAAATCAAATAATTTTTTATTTAAAAAAAGAATTAGTTTACTTGTAAGCAACAGTTTGATTCATCACATTACCAATCTTGAAGATTTCTTCAACACGATAAGAATTTTATCTAGTAATATTACTGTAAATTTTCACAAGGACTTAAAAAGGCCATTAGATGAAAAGTCTGCTTTAGAACTCAAAGCACAATGTTTAACTAAATATAATGAGATTTTAACTAATGATTATTATGCCTCTTTAAGAGCTTCTTATACTTTTAAAGAGTTAAAAAATTTCATCTTAGAGAATGAGCTATCCTCTTTAGATGTGTTTGAGGAAGGTGAAAATTATTTAATAGTCTATGGTAATGTCTAAGAACTAAGTGAAAGGCCCTTATATTATATAAATGAGCTTAGGTACTAAAATTCTAAATAATAAAGAAATACTGGATGCGGTAAATAAAAGAAGAAATTTTGCTATTATTTCCCATCCAGATGCTGGGAAAACAACTCTTACCGAGAAGCTTCTTTTGTATGGAGGTGCCATTCAACAGGCAGGAGCAGTAAAAGCTAGGGGTAATCAGAGAAAAGCTACCTCAGACTGGATGGAACTTGAGAAACAAAGAGGTATTTCTATTACATCAACTGTATTGCAATTTGAATATGAAAGATCTGTAATTAATCTATTAGATACACCAGGACACCAAGATTTCTCCGAAGATACTTATAGAACATTAGCTGCCGCTGATAATGCAGTTATGTTGGAAGATGCTGCTAAAGGACTAGAACCTCAAACTAGAAAATTGTTTGAAGTTTGCAAGATGCGAAAAATACCAATATTTACTTTCATAAATAAAATGGATAGACCAGGAAGAGAGCCATTTTCTTTACTTGATGAAATTGAATCAGAACTTGGATTAAATACCCTACCTATAAACTGGCCAATTGGGAGTGGCGAGGAATTTAGAGGGGTTATTGATAGATTTTCGAGAGAGGTGATTTTATTTGATAAAGCAGTAAGAGGGAAACAATCGAATGAGAAAAGATTAAGTCTTGAAGATAAAGAGTTATCAAAATATGTAGAGAAAGATTTACTTGAAAACTCACTTGAAGAATTGGAGGTTCTTGATGAGGCAGGATCTAAATTTGAAAAAGAAAAAGTTTTTAATGGCTCTTTAACCCCAGTTTTCTTTGGATCTGCCATGACTAATTTTGGCGTAAGGCCATTTTTAGATAGTTTTTTAAAAATGGCACAAAAACCAACTTCAAGAAATAGTAATAAAGGGGATATTGAACCTGCAAGCGATGAATTTAGTGGGTTTGTTTTTAAGCTTCAGGCAAATATGGATCCAAAGCACAGAGATAGGGTTGCTTTTATAAGAGTTTGTAGTGGCAAATTTGAAAAGGATATGTCAGTTAAACATTCCAGAACTGGGAAAACAATTAGATTATCAAGACCACAAAAAATATTTGGGCAAGATAGAGAAGTCGTTGATGATGCCTATCCTGGAGATGTTATTGGTTTAAATAATCCAGGGATGTTTTCTATTGGAGATACTCTTTATACGGGTGCTCATCTGGAATATGAGGGCATACCATCCTTTAGTCCTGAAATATTCAGCTGGCTAAGAAATCCAAATCCCTCAGCATTTAAAAACTTTAGAAAGGGTGTTAATGAACTTCGAGAAGAAGGAGCTGTTCAGATTCTTTATGACTTTGATGAGAGTAAAAGAGACCCTATACTCGCAGCCGTCGGTCAATTGCAGCTGGAGGTAGTAACTCACAGATTAAAAAGTGAATATGGTGTAGATGCAAATCTTGAAGCAATGCCATATCAATTGGCTAGATGGATTTCTGATGGATGGCCAGCCATTGAAGAACTAGGTAGAATATTCAACTGTAAAATAGTTAAAGATTGTTGGAATAGGCCAGTTATTCTTTTCAAAAATGAGTGGAATCTAAATCAGTTTGTTGAAGACAATAATCAATTAAATTTAAACAAAGTTGCGCCCGTTGTTAGTGGAGTCGAACCAATTGTTTTATAAAGTCTTAATGGATTATAAAATTAGTTAATCTGTTAGTATTGGTAAAAAATTTTGGATTCAAACAGTAATAAAAATAATAACGAAAAATCACCTTATGAAATTTTAGGTGTAAAAGAAGGTGCTGCTTTTGAAGATATTCAGAAGGCTAGAGATATTAAAGTTAAAGAGGCTGGTGAAGACTTAATTTTAAAAGCGAAAATAGAATCTTCCTTTGATCAATTACTCATGGGTAGTTTGAAAGCCAGGCAATCAGGAAATGTAAGCTATGAAGCTGTGAGTGCCTCAAAAAAAGAAAAACAAATTAATCAATTTACCAATAATAACTTTCCACTTCTCTCTAAGATAAAAAATTTAAATAATAACTCTAACAATTCAAGTCAGTATAGTCTGCCAAAAATAACTGCCCCCTCATTTGATAATCTTTCAATAAAAATATCTGTTGGGCTATTATTTTTAATTTTGTTATTTATCAGTCCAGACTCTAATAATAGACTTTTACTCTCTATCTCAACATTAATACTTACCTATACTCAAATTAAATCAGGGAAAAGATTTATAGGTTCTCTGGGTTGGAGTGTTACCTTTCTCTCGATAGGATTAATATTTGGTGGATTGCTTGAAAATAATTCTTTCATTCAGGAAGTATCAAACAACTCTTTATCAATACAAAAAATTCAAAGTATACCGGCCATGGTTATTTTATGGCTAGGTGTAATTTTTTTATGATTGATTTTCTATCATAGATTTAATTTCTTCATAATTTATAAGATATTTATTTTTACAAAATTCACAAACCAATTCTGCTTTGCCATCTTTCTTGAGGATGTCCTCTAACTCGCTCTTATCAAGCATTTTCATCGCATTTAAACTTCTTTGTTTGGAACACTTGCATTTAAAACTCACTTCTTGAGAACGAGCTTTTTCAGAGATTGATTTATCGTCAATATCGGGAAATATATTTCTAATTAACTCAAGAAGATTATCTTTTGACTTAAATAGATCTTCGCTAAAAGAATTAATTTCTTTGCATCTTTCTTCAAGTAGTGTAACTAGCAGAGGGTCAGTATCTTTTTTTGGTAAAACTTGAGCTAATAAGCCACCACTACAAATAATACTTTTATTTTGAATTTTTTCTCCAATAAATACAGCAGAGGGAGTTTGCTCTGAATGATATAAATAGGAAGCTAAGTCTTCAGCGATATTCCCATTTACTAATTCAACAGTGCTTGTAAAGGGTTCTCCAAATCCACTATCTCTAATTACATTTAAATATCCTGTACCCAATGCTTTTGTAAAATCAAAAGAATATTTATTATTATCTATTTTGACTAGGTCCAATTCTAAATTAGGATTCCCTACATAACCCCTAACTTTCCCGTCTCTACCTGCATCAACTAGTAATCCCTTTAAAAGTCCGTCAGATCTAACTCTTAAAGTGACTCTCCCATGCATTATTTTCATCGAGCTTGCTAAAAGCAGTGAAGCACTAAATGCTCTGCCTAAGATACAGGTGGTTAAGTAAGAAAGGCCGTGTCTTTTTTTTGCTTCTAAAGAAGATTCTGTTGTTAAGACCGCAACTAATCTTATTCCTCCATTGGCTGCAGTAGCCCGAACTATCCTATCCTGCATGTTTTTCTTTCATAAAATTTTTGATTTTCCCTTTTTCCAAGAATAATATCCTAGAAGGAATTCCCTCAAATAAGGCAGGTTCATGAGTAACAATAATAATTGTATTTTTATTTTTTAAATCAAGAATTAAATTCTTCACATCATTTCTCATTGAATAGTCTAATCCAGCGGTTGGTTCATCAAGTAAAAGAATTGAGGGGTTTCTAAGTAGTTGAACTGCTACAGCTAACCGCCTTTGTTGTCCGCCACTTAGCTGCTCTGGTGGTTGAGTCAGATTAATTTTTTTCAAACCAACTTTATTTAAAACTATTTCTATATTTTTTTCTCTTAAAGATTTATGGCCTATTTTTAATTCTTTACCAATGGTTGTACCTATAAAGTATCTTTCAGGAAATTGGAATACTACTCCACAAAACCATCTTCTTTGTCTAGAAGACAAAATTTTATTCTTCCAAGTAATTTTTCCCTTTTGCGGATTTGTTAATCCGCTTATTATTTCGAGTAGTGTTGTTTTCCCAGAACCACTATCGCCGCAAATTAAAATGATTTCATTTTCATGAACTTTTAAATTTAAATTGTCTATTATTTTTCTTTCACCAGTTTGGGGTTGATAAGATATTTCTTTTAAATCAAGCATTATTAATTAAGTTATAGGTATGAATTTGAATCTAGTAATAACTTACTTATAATAGCTTTAGATTTAAAAAGATATTAGTCAATATGAATATTATTTTTAGGGAAGTTGATCCTTTTAATTGTTGGATATGGATCAGGTTTTCAGAATCACCAACTCAAGACGAAAAAAATTATTTAGATGGTGTTTTTGATAGTTGGTACGTTTTAGGAAGGTTAGGTGGATTTAATTCTGAAAATTTGCAAACTCATGAAGAGGGTTCTGATCTAAGTTGGATGTCCTATGATAATGACCAAAAAAATGCATCTCTTCCAGCCTTAATGCATAATTTAGGAATTATGGAATATCAAAATCTTTGGGGAAGATGTTGGGTTGATTTTGGAACTTCAGACTCCATTTCAATAGATATATTAATTAATTCTTTGAATGAGATATCAAATAATTATGTAAAAATTGAAGAATTAATTATTGGGGGTGAAAATAATGATTGGTCAGTTGAAGAACATGAAGATTTAGTTTTCAAAGATTAAGTGTTTTAAATGGAAGACTTAACAAGATTAATTATTTCCCATGAAAGAATTG
>CACNQS010000030.1 GCA_902622625.1 uncultured Prochlorococcus sp. | reverse complement strand
AAATTAAAAAATAATGCTGAAGAAATTGGAACAATGAAATTATCTATTCCTAAAAAACTAAATTGTTCGAGCAAAGTCGCAAAAAAAGCTAATGTAAAATAATTTAAATTTAAACTATTTTGTTGGGCGTATCCTATTGAGCAAACTACTATTAAACTTGTTAAAAACATTGTCATAGTGCCAATTAAAGATTTTTTTTGTTTAAAAAAAATCCAACTCTTCGAGGCAAAGCTTTTTCCTATTAACCCAGCTAATCCATCACCAAAAGTCATTATGAAAAATCCACTTATTAATGCATATGGATCTTTATCCCAGAAAAGATAAATCAAAATAAATAAACTTAGACAATAAAACAATGTTCCATAACTCTTTCTCTCAACATCCTCAATTGTTGGAAATAATTTATACGTATAATTGATAAAAACCATTAATGAAATAATTCCAGTAAAAATTAGAGCTGAGTTTTGATTAATTTTTAAAAATTGAGCAATTGGTATTAAAGGTCCTATTCCAATATGTATTATTTTTCTGACGATTTCTCTGCTATCTGCATTATATTTTTTAAAAACTATTGATATTAAAAAAATTGAAAATAAATATAATAAAATTACAGTAAATTGAATCAATTTGGTTAAGCTGCTTTCTGATGAGTTGTCATTACTCGAAGTTTTAATATTGCTTTAGCTTCTAGTTGCCTAACTCTTTCTCGTGAAACATTAATTTGTCTGCCTATTTCTGCGAGTGTTAATGGTTCTTCACCATCTAAGCCAAATCTAAGCTTCATTATTTTTTGTTCTCTTTCATTTAATTGAGAAAGCCAAGTTCCTAAATGCTCTTTTTGAATAGTTCTATCCATACCTTCCATAGGCTCTTCACAGTTTGGATCAGGTATAAGTTCCCCAAGAGTACTTCTATCTTCTTCGCCTCTTGCGTGAGCATCTAGGGAAGCGCAAGGAGCACTTTGCGAAATTAAATCTTCTAAATCTTTTTGATCAATTCCCATTTCAGTTGCCATTTCTAATCTGGTAGGTTGTCTACCAAATTTATGTGATAATTCTCTAGAGACTCTTCTCATTTTGGATAGTTTTTCACTTATGTGAATAGGCAAACGGATTGTTCTTGCACTGTTATCAATAGCTCTTGTCATTCCTTGCCTAATCCACCAGTAAGCATAAGTTGAGAATTTATATCCCATAGCAGGATCAAATTTATCTACAGCTCTTTCAAGGCCAATAGCCCCCTCTTGGACAAGATCTAATAATTCAAGCCCTTGGTTTTGGTATTTTTTTGCAACGGATACAACAAGCCTTAGATTAGCTGCCATCATTCTGTCTCTGGATCTTTTGCCAATCTTAATTTGATAAAGATTTCGTTGTGTTCTATCAGTTTCAGGAATTTGTAGCAACTTTTTCATGTTTTGAACATGATGAGCTAACTCTATTTCCTCCGCTGGAGTCAAAAGAGGTACTCTTCCAATGCTACTTAAATAATAGCCGATAGAATCTGAAGCGAGTCTGCCAGATTTTTTTTGACTTTGTTTTGCCGTAAGACTGGATTTTGATTTGCGAGATTTGCCCGCAGTGTTTGGTAATCTTGGCTCATCAAAATTATTATCTGAAGAGCTTTTTGCAGATTCCAGAGGGATCCCCATCACCCTGGCCTCCTAAATAATGGATTTTTTAAAAAGCTAGCACTGAAATTGAAATAAAAACTACTTTTACGTTGAAATTTTAAAGATAAAAATTCGTTTTTAAAAGCGAATTTCTTGAAATCCTTTGACACCAATGGATTTTATAAAAATTAAAAAAAATTTAAAATATTAACTATTTTTTTAAATGTTGTAAAAATCAATATTAATTTTGTTTTTCTATAAGGTCAATTTGCGACCGATTATCTGATGAATCTAATTTATATTTCGAATAAGAACCATCTTCCTTCATTATCCAAGAAAAGTAATTATCTTTCATGTAGGTTTGCAAAAGTGAGTATATTTTAGATTTCAATTCATAATCCT
The DNA here is from genome assembly GCA_902622625.1 of uncultured Prochlorococcus sp. Lineage (GTDB taxonomy): Bacteria > Cyanobacteriota > Cyanobacteriia > PCC-6307 > Cyanobiaceae > Prochlorococcus_A. The sequence continues at coordinate 8,286 of CACNQS010000030.1, read as the reverse complement.
CTATAGGAGTAACAGCTTCTATTCTTCTATCAAGATTTCTTCTCATCCAATCTGCACTACCAATAAAAACTTCATTATCACCGTTATTAGAAAACCAAAAAATTCTTGAGTGTTCAAGAAAATGGCCAATAATGCTTATAACTTTAATATTTTCACTTAAATTTTTTCTTTGAGGATATAAGCAACAAATACCTCTCACGATAAGACTAATTTTTACACCTGAGTCTGAAGCTAAATAAAGAAGTTTAATTATTTCTGGGTCTACTAAAGAATTCATTTTTGCAATTATTTCGGCTTTTTTTCCTTCCTCTGCATTTTTAATTTCTCTTTTTATCAGAAATATAAATTTCTCTCTCATCGATGAGGGAGAAACTAATAACTTTTGATAACTTTTTTGTTTAGAAAAACCTGATAAGTAGTTAAATAACTCAAGTAAATCTGATGCAATATCAGGATCAGTTGAAAGTAATCCTAAATCTGTATAAAACTTTGAAGTATTAGAGTTATAATTACCTGTTCCAATATGGAAATAATTCCTTAATCGTCCTTTTTCTTTTCTTACTATTAAAGCTACTTTTGTATGTGTTTTAAATCCTATGATTCCATATACAACATGAATTCCAGCTTGTTCAAGTTGTTTTGCCCATTGAATATTGTTGTCTTCATCAAATCGTGCTTTTAGTTCAATAAGAGTCATTACTTCTTTCCCGTTCTTTGCAGCTCTCATTAAAGCTGCAATGATCGGAGAATCCTTGGAAACTCGATATAAAGTAATTTTTATAGCCATTACAAGTGGATCATTAGCCGCTGTGCTTATAAATTCTTCAACTGAAGTTCTAAATAAGTCGTATGGATGATGAAGCAGAATATTTTTTTTTCTAAGTATTCTAAAAATAGAATTGAAGTTTTTGTTTGAAGGTAAATCTAAATTTTTTAAATTCGGGTGAGTTTTACCAATTAGTAGATTTTCTTTTAAATCATCTCTATTAATTTTCGTAAGCTGATTTAAATCGTCAAGGCCTAAAAAACTTTTGCAAAAGTAAATATACTCTTTTTGTATTGAGATACTTTCAATGAGTAATTTCAGAATATTTTCTGGCATATCCGATTCAACTTCTAATCTAACTACGTCTCCACCTAATCTTCTCTTTTGCAAACTTTGTTCAACTGCTAAAAGAAGATCATCAGCTTCAAGTTCTTTTAATTCTAAATCTGCGTCTCTTGTCACTCTAAAAAATGAGTAATTTATACATTCCATTCCGTTAAATAAAGTATTTATATTATTCCCAATTAAATCTTCAACACTTATGAAAAAATATGTACTTTCATAACCATGTTGAATAATTTCATTAGGAATTTGTATAAATCTTTTTATATTTTTTGTTGGTATCTTTACTCTGACAAACTGATTTTTAGAATCTTCACCATCCCTTATCAGAGCTGCCAAATTTAGACTTAAATTACTTATAAAAGGAAATGGATGTGCTGGATCAACAACTAATGGAGTTAATAAAGGAAAAATAGATGAAATAAAGTAGTTATTGCACCAATTTCTTTGATTTTCATTTAGATCCTTAAATTTTTTTAAAATTATACCTTTTTCATTTAATTCATTATTCAATTCGTTATTTATATAGTTTTCTTGTAGGGTAGTTAATTTTTTTACTTCTTTATTTATTTTTGTTAATTGCTCTTTAGGAGTAAGTCCATCAATACTTTTTTTTGTAATACCTGCTTCAACTTGAGCTTTTAATGAAGCTACCCTTACCATAAAAAATTCATCAAGATTATTACTAAAAATTGAACAAAATTTTACTTTATCAAGGATTTTGTAGTCCTTTTCCATACCAGTTAGAAGTACTCTTTTGTTAAATTCGATCCAACTTAATTCTCTATTAATAAAAACATCAGACTGGCTTTTCATTAAAATACTTTTGATTTTTGATTGATAAAGTAATTATTACTTTTACCCTCTGCAATAAGGTATATCATGAAAAGTAAGATAACGGAACCAGCTATAAAAGGTGATTTAGGACCAAAACTATCATAAACTCTTCCTGCCATTGCAATTCCTAAAACTCCTCCGAGACTTTGTAGTCCTTGAAGATTACTTAAAATTGATCCTTGTTTATCAACCTCTAATTTCATTGATATTAGTGCTCTTAAGGTCGGCGTAATTAAGCCTGCCCCAACGGCTAAAAATGATACAGCTGAGTAAATATTAATTGCTGCATTTTCTTTTGGAGCAGTTATTAGGAGAGCACATGCCACAAGAATGAACCCTGATCCGATAAGTGTTAATCTCATTTCACCAAATTGCTTTACAAGAGGCCCAATTAGTCCTCCCTGAACGATAATTGCAATAATTCCTACTACAACAAGAGTTCCACTTGATGCTTTGGTCGTCCAGTTTAAAGATTCTTGAAGGAAAAATATAAGGATATTGGTCAATCCAGTAAAAGCAATAAAGTAAATAAAAAAAGCTAATGATAATTTTTTAATCTTTTCTTCTTTGAAAACTGTAAATAGGTTTTTTAAAGGATTTTTTAAAATAGTTTTTGATTTATTTAACTCGCTATTAGGGTTGGTTTCTGGTAAGTAAAAAAATACAAGGAGGAAATTTATTATTGGAATGATTGAGGCTATCAAAACTGGAATAATAAAATTATTATTTGTATTTTTTGCAAAAATAACAACAAAAATATTACCTAAGAAAAAACTTAAACCAAAAGCTACCCCAATAAGACCGAATGTTTTTGCTCTTTTTTCAGGGCTTGAAATATCTGCAAGAATTGTTGTTGCAGTAGCTGCAGTGCCCCCACTTAAACCGTCAATTAGTCTTGCTAAAAATAATAAAAATAAAGGGATAGAGGCTATTGAATTTGACCAATTAAAAAGAACCGTAAAAGATAATATTGATATTCCTATTATTGAACCAGTAATACAAAAAAGAGTGACAGGTCTTCTTCCATATCTATCACTCATAAGTCCTATCAAAGGAGAAGCTGTAAATTGAGCTAATTGGTAAGTGCATGATAATAAACCATATGTACTTGCTTTAGAGTCAAAAAGTAAAACAAAAGAGGGTAATATAGGTAGAAGTATACTTTCACTTAAACGATCGTTTAGAAGAGTGATAAACGCACTAAAGAGAGTAAATTTTTTATTTGGTTTTAATAAACTTTCTTTCACAATATTTACCTTCATTGCGATTAACTTCTACTACCATACTTGTTAATGGAGATTATTGTGCCCGGCATTGTTTATTTAGTTGGAGCAGGTCCTGGTGACCCTGAGCTTCTAACTCTTAAAGCCCTACGCCTAATAAAAAATTGCGATGCATTAGTTCATGATGCTTTAATACCTGATGAAATAACAAAAGAGGCAGGAAAAAATACAGAAATTTTCCATGTAGGCAAAAGAGCTGGGAAGTGTTCTGTACCTCAAGCTGAAACCAATGCTCTTATTTTGAAATTGGCAAAAGAAGGCAAAAATGTTGTAAGGCTTAAAGGGGGAGATCCATTCGTTTTTTCTAGAGGTGGCGAAGAGGTATCAATTTTAGAAAAAAATGGAGTTTCAGTTGAAATCGTTCCTGGTATTACTTCAGGGATAGCTGCCCCCACATATTTTGGTATTCCACTTACTCATAGAGATGCTGCGAGTTCTGTAACTTTCGTCACTGGACATGAGCGTGTAGATAAGGAAAAAAAGACAGTGAATTGGAGAGATTTAGCTAAATCATCAGATAGCTTAGTAATTTTTATGGGTATAAAAAATATTGAATTTATTGTGGAAGAATTAATTATAGGTGGTTTAGATAGGAGTACTAAATGCGCTGTTATTCAAGAAGCTACTTTAAAAAATCAAAAATGTTTGATAGAGAAATTAGATAATCTTTCAGATAAAATCAAAGATAAAGAATTTTTAGCTCCATCAATTATCATTATTGGAAAAATTGTTGAATTTAAGGTTAATAACAACATAACTAAAGTATCTGATGTCTATTTACCAGATATTAATAAAGTTCAACTATATAATAAATCCCAAAAGTAAATTGGATCGAATTTACTTTTAAGCTCTAAATCATTAACTTGGTTAATTTGTCTGCAAGATAAGCTATTAATTGCGACTATTATGTCATCATTTTCAAATTGTGGAGGAATTAATTCTTCTTTTACAATTTTCATTTTTAAAGCTTCAGAAACCATAATTCCTTCTAGACAGCCGCTCTCTTTTCTGGGCGTTATCCATTGATTATTTCTTTTAATTAGAAGATTAAATGTACTTCCACAACAAAGTTCACCTGCCGTATTCAAAAGGATAGAATCATCAAATGATTTTTCATTAGCTTCTGTCAAAACTTGTATTGCCTGATTATATGAAAATGTTTTGCATTTACTTATAAGACTGAATTCATTTATTTTTTCCGTTTGACTAATGCAAACGCTTATCGGATTAAAATTTGGTTTGATTCTATAGAACTCAAGCCATAAATTATCCAAATCTTTTGTCTCTGAAGTGCTATCAATTGTTAGTGTTCGACCTTCATTAGCTCCTCGAGTATAGTTTATTCTCACTGAAGCAAATTGATCATTTTTAAGCGATAACTTTTTAATACCATCGTGAATAAGTTGTCTCAAAGTTAAATTATTTATTTTGAGATTAATATTTAAAATCTTGCTACTTTTTTCTAATCTTTTCAGATGTTCATCAAAAAGAATAGGTTTGTTTTCTTTAATCAAAATAGTTTCAAATATACCATCAGCGAACTTTAATCCTCTATTATTAGCAGCAATAAATATTCTATCAATATCCAACCATTGATCCTTGTGCCAGCCTAATGTTTCAATCATTTTAGTGAATCAATTAAAGGTAAAAGTTTCCACTTTAATTCATCAGTTTCCTCTTCAGGGTTTGAGTCAATAACTATTCCGCAACCAGCATATATATTGATTTTTTTGTCTTTAATTAAAAATGATCTTATTAGGATATTGCTGTCAAACTCTCCATTCCAGTCAAGCTTCAAAAATGAGCCACAGTATGGTCCGCGTTCACACTCTTCTAATTCGAAAAGTCTCTGGCATGATCTTAATTTAGGTGCTCCAGTTATTGAACCTCCAGGCCAACAAGCTTTTAGTAAATCAATCCAGTTCTTGTCTTTTTTTAATTTGCCTCTGATTACTGAAGTTAGATGATGAACTTTTAAGAAACTTTCAAGTTTTAAAATTTCTGGCACCATAATACTTCCTGTTTCGCAAACTTTACTTAAATCATTTCTTATTAGGTCAACAATCATAATATTTTCGGCTCTATCTTTTTCGTTCGTTATTAAATCGATAGCATTTAGTGCGTCTTGATTTAAATCTTTATCTCTGGATCTAGTTCCTTTGATAGGTCTTGATTCTACAAAATTTTTATTGTCTATTTTTATAAATCTTTCTGGCGAGGTAGATAAAACAGCCTCTTTATAATTATCATTATTTATTATTATTCCTCCAAAGGGAGCTCTTAATTTCCTTCTTATTTTTAAATAAATATCTAGAGGATTATAGTTTTTGGAAGATTCAATTTCGCATTTAGTTGTAAGGTTTGCTTGAAATATATCTCCTAGGGAAATTAAATGTTTCAATTTTAAAATATTTTTCTGAAATTTTTCAGCCATTTCGTCCAAATTTATTTTTGAAAAATCAAAATTCAAATTTGTTTTAATAATTTTTTCTTCTTCAATATTTTTTATATTATTGATTATATTTTTATAATTCATCAGTTCAGATGAGTTTGTGCCTTCTATAATAATTTCTTTTTTTATTAGATTACATTTTATGATTGGATCATATGATGCAATCCATAAAGTTGCCATATTAGATTTTCTCCATGGGTTTTTTGGTTCTATGTAAACTCCAGCTTCATAACTTAACCATCCGATCCAAAATCCTTTTTCAATATTTTTTAAATTGTTAAATGGATTATTAGTTTTCTCTAAGTTATTGATATCTCTTGATTGGATTATTTTTTTAGGTTTAATTCCTATTATTGACCATTCCCCATTTTCTTTGCCATCACTGTCTAGCCAAGCTAATCCTTTATCTCCGAATTTTTTTGTTAGATCATGCGTAATCAGTGCTGGATCTATCCATTTTTCTAGAATTATTTTTTTTATTTTCATTTTTTATTATTGTTATTAAGCCATTTTTCATAAGCGGCATTTCTTATTCTGCAGCTATCACACTTACCGCATGGTTTTGAATTACCCGAATAACAACTCCATGTTTTATCTAAAGGGACATGATTAGCAAAAGCTAATTGAATAATTTCCTCTTTATTTAAATCTAATAGTGGCGTCCAAAGTTTTATTGGATTATTTTCTCTTCCTCTTTTATTGGCTAAATCTGCTAATTCTTGAAATTTTTTAATGTAGTCAGGCCTGCAATCTGGATAACCAGAATAATCTAGTGCATTAACTCCTAATCCTATAAAATCAGCATTTATTGCTTCGGCATAACTTAGTGCAACGGAAATAAATATAGTATTTCTCCCAGGAACATAAGTATTAGGAATTTTATTAGTTTGCAATCCTTCCTTCGGAATTTTTTTTTGAGTATCAGTTAATGAAGAGCCTCCCCATAAAGATAAGTCAAGCTTAATGATTTTAAATTCTTCGATATCAAAGTGTTTTGCAATTATTGATGCAGAATTTAATTCTTTTTTATGACGTTGACCGTAGTCAAATGAAAGGCCAAAAATTTTAGCTTCGGATTCTTTTGCGATACCAGTAACTGTAGAAGAATCTAAACCACCAGATAATAAAACTACTATCGATTTATTTTTAAGAGTCATATGATTTCAATTAATTTTTAAGTATTTGTGAGTTTGAAGGCTTAATTTCCAATCTGGATTATTTTTTACGAAATCAATAGCAAGAGAAAAACCAGTCGCATTATTCCATGCTGGCTGTAAATAAAAAATTTTATTTTCTTTTTTTAAGCCATCTTCGCTTTTAGAGAGTTGATATTGTTTTAAAGTTTCTTTCTTTATTTGAGTAGCAAATTCAATATCTTCTATTTCATTTATGATTATTTTGATTTCATTGCAGTTTTTTAAAAAATAATTTTTTGGAGGTGAGTGTCTTTTAGGAGATAAAGTAATCCAGTCATAACTTCCTGATATTGAATTAACTCCACTTGTCTCAATATGAATTTTCATTGAGGTTTGTTCTTCATCCAGTGTCGTTTTTTTTATGGCTTTGCAAAAATTATCCAAGTTATGTTGTAAAGGTTCTCCACCTGTAATTACGCAAAAAGATGCCCCTTTACCTCTAGCAATTTTTATGCGATCTATTATTTTTTCAATTGATATAAGGGGATATTTTTTTTCATCCCATGAATTCTTGGTATCGCACCAAGAACATCCAACTTTACAACCAGCTAATCTCACAAAATAAGCACTTTTTCCAGCGTGATAGCCTTCACCTTGTAATGAATGAAATTGTTCGACTAAGGGTAAAAAATTTGTCATTTTTTCATTCAAAAAAATTAAGAATATTAATTTGATTGAGTTAACTTTTCTTGAGAGGCTTTTATTAAACCTTTAAACAAAGGATGAGGTTTGCCAGGTCTTGATAAAAATTCAGGATGATATTGACATGCCAAGAAATAAGGATGATTTTCTAACTCAATTAACTCAACTAATCTGCCATCTGGTGATGTACCACTAATTTTGTATCCGGAATTTAAAAAACTTTGTTTGTAGTAATTATTAAATTCGTATCTATGTCGATGCCTCTCATAAATAACATCCTCATCATACAAGTTTTTTCCAGTTGTATTATTTGTCAATCTACATGGATAAACTCCAAGTCTCATTGTCCCACCTAAATCAATGACATCTTCCTGTTCTGGCAATAAATGTATCACTGGATTCGGAGTATTTGGATCTAGTTCAGAACTAGATGCATCTGGAAGATTAGCCACATTCCTTGCCCATTCTATAACTGCACATTGCATACCAAGGCACAGCCCTAAAAAGGGAATTTTATTTTCTCTTGCAAATTTTATAGCCGAAATTTTTCCATTGACTCCTCTATTGCCAAATCCTCCAGGCACCACAATTGCATCAACTTCATTTAAGTAAGTTTCTGCTGAATTTTTTTCTATCATTTCAGCGCTTACCCAATGTAAATCTAATAAAGCCTTATGTTCAATGCATGCATGTCTTAAAGCTTCCACAACCGATAAATATGCATCTCCAAGTTCAATGTATTTACCTACGAGAGCAACTTTTATTGGA
>CACNQS010000029.1 GCA_902622625.1 uncultured Prochlorococcus sp. | reverse complement strand
TTTAAGACCTTCATTTATCGATTTATCACTTCGGCAAACAAGTAAATCTGGCTGAATTCCAATGGATCTTAATTCTTTTACTGAATGCTGAGTTGGTTTAGTTTTGATTTCGCCAGAGGTTTTGATGAAAGGAAGTAATGTTACGTGTATGTATGCAACATCATTTTTATTGACATCATTTTTGAATTCTCTTATTGCTTCCAAAAAAGGTAGAGATTCAATATCACCAACTGTTCCACCAATTTCAGTAATAATAATATCTGCATTGCTGTTGGCGGCTACTCGATGGATTCTTTCTCTTATTTCTCCAGTTATGTGAGGAATTACTTGAACAGTTCCACCGTTATAGTTACCTCTTCTTTCTTTGTTAATGACTGCTTGATAAATAGATCCTGTAGTTACACTATTTAATCTAGTCATTGCAGTATCAGTAAATCTTTCATAGTGACCTAAATCTAGATCTGTTTCAGCTCCATCTTCGGTTACAAATACTTCTCCATGTTGGAAGGGGCTCATTGTGCCTGGATCAACATTTAGATATGGATCTAGTTTTAATATTGAAACACTATATCCTCTAGATTTTAATAATCTTCCTAAGCTTGCAGCTACAATTCCTTTACCAATGCTAGAAACAACTCCTCCAGTGACAAAAACAAATTTTGACATTAAATATTTTTAATTAAGCACGGCCTCCTTATATTTTATTTAAACAAAAAATTTTTAGAACATCCATATATATTCTTATTCATCAATTGTTATTTCAATATTTAATTCTTTTAATTGTGATTCAGAGACATTTGAAGGTGCATTTGTGAGAAGACATTTTGCTTGTTGATTTTTTGGAAAAGCAATGGTTTCTCTGATTGAATCTGCACCAATGATCAGCATGGTAATACGATCCAATCCAAACGCTATTCCACCATGAGGAGGAGCACCCATTTCTAAGGCTTCTATTAAAAATCCAAATTTTTCATCAATTTCTTTATCAGTAAGTCCAACCGTTTTCAGAACTTCTCTTTGTAAGTTCGCTTCATGAATACGTAAAGAGCCACCTCCTAATTCCAAGCCATTGAGAACTAAGTCATAAGCATTTGCTGTAGAGCTCTCAATTTCTTTTTTCAAGTTTTCAGAATCTTTAGATTTTATATTTTTTGGAGAACAAAAAGGATGATGTAAAGCTTCATATCTATTTTCATCTTCATTTCTCTCAAACATTGGGAAGTCAGTAACCCACAAGAAATTCCATTTACTTTTATCAATAAGATTTAAGTCTTTTGCAATATATTGTCTAACCCTATCTAATGACTGATTGACAATTTGTTTATCTCCAGCTCCTAATAGGATTAAGTCTCCATCTTTTGCTTCTGTGATTTTTAAAATATCAGCTATATGCTCTTCATTTAAATTATTTTTAATTGCCCCTATAGTCTCAAGCTCATCTCCTTTGACCCTTATAAACGCCAAACCACCAGCTCCTGCATCTTGAGCTACTTGGAAGATATCACCTCCTGGTTTAATCCTTACGTTGCTAATACTTGAATTACCTCCTTTGACTGTTATGGATTTTATATAACCTCCAGACTTAATTGCCTTGGTGAAAATATTAAATCCAATATCACCTAATACTCCTCCTAAATCTTTTAATAACATTTGATATCTAGTATCTGGTCTATCAGTGCCGTAATTATCCATTGCTGCCTGCCATGACATTCTTGGAAAAGTATTATTAAAGTTAATGTTTAATACTTCTTTCCATATTTTTTTTATGAGACTTTCATTAAAAGAAATTATTTCTTCTTCACTAATAAAGCTCATCTCAATATCTAATTGAGTAAACTCTGGCTGTCTATCTGCCCTTAAGTCTTCATCACGGAAACATTTTGCGATTTGATAATACTTATCTAAGCCTCCAACCATTAAAAGTTGTTTAAATAGTTGTGGGGATTGAGGTAAAGCAAAAAATTCTCCATTTGAAAGACGTGCAGGAACAAGAAAATCGCGAGCGCCTTCAGGAGTTGACTTTGTAAGTAATGGGGTCTCTACTTCTGTAAATCCAAAATTATCAAGAAATTCTCTAGCAACTTTAATAATCTTATGTCTTGTTTTTAAATTTTCTAGTAATTTTCCCCTTCTTAAATCAAGGTATCTATATTTTAATCTTAGTTCCTCTTTTGTATTTTCATAATCATGTATAGACACTGGAAAAGGTAAGTTGTTTTTAATTTGGTTGAGAACTTGCAAATCTTTAACTTTAAGCTCTAACTCACCAGTACTTAAATTTGTATTTATGGAATCTTTGGGCCTTTCATTAATAATTCCGCTAACCATTATTACTGTTTCATTTCTTAGAGTTTCTGCCTGTTTAAATAGATCTGCACCATCATCGGGGTTAATTGTTATTTGTAGAAATCCACTATGGTCTCTTAAATCAATAAAAATTACACCACCATGATCTCTTCTTCTATCTACCCATCCGCATAAATTAACTAATTTACCAATATCTGTATTATTGAGTTCTTTGCAAATTTTGTTTCTCATCTAAGAATGATTTATTTATCAATAACTTATAATAATTCTTCAAGGGTAAATTTAGTTAATAATTTTTTTTATAAAAAGCTCTTTTTGTTATTACCCCTTTTAATTTTTTGCCTCTTATTAATATTTGAACTTCATTATTTATTAAGGCATGCGAAGTATTGATGTATGCAAAAGCTATAGCTTGTTGTTTAGTTGGAGACCAACTGCCGCTTGTTATAGTACCAATATTTTCTTCACCTTTAAGAACTGCGCAACCTTTTCTTCCTATTGCTTTACCTTCTATAGAGAGACCAACTAACTTTTTTTGAATACCTAATCTTGACTGCTTTTCAAGAAATCTTCTTCCAAAGAATTCGTGATTATTTTCTAGATGTACTAGCCAGCCTAACCCTGCTTCATATGGAGAGGTTTCTTCATTTATGTCTTGACCATAAAGATGCATGCCTGCTTCAAGTCTAAGAGTATCTCTAGCTCCTAAACCACAGGGTGCAACATTTTTGGAAATTGAGAAATCCCATAAATTAATTGCTGCTTCTTTAGATAAAAGTATTTCTAGACCATTTTCCCCTGTATATCCCGTCTTGGCAACGAAGATTTTTTCTTTAGGCGAAACATGTTCAAAAATCTTAAATTCGCATCCAAAGTTAGGGATATGTGAGATCGAAGATTCAATCCATTCTTCAAATAAATCGAATGAGTTTTTTCCCTGTAGTGCTAAAAGTACTTTGTCTTTTTTAAAGTTTGTTATCGAAATTTCAGAAATATTTAAATTATTTTTTATCCACTGAAAATCTTCTTCATATCTACTTGCATTAACTATTAATAATAATTCTGATATGTCTTTTTCTTGAATACCAAGGTCATAAATTATTAAGTCATCTATTATTCCTCCTTTATCATTGAGCATTACTGTATAAAGTCCCTGACCTTCAGAAAAGGAGTATAAATTAGTAGGAAAAAGTTTTTGAATATAATCCTTTGGATTGATTCCCTTGATAGAAATCACACCCATGTGAGAAATATCAAATAATCCCGCTGAAGATCTTACTGATTCATGCTCTTTAATTAATCCTGAAAATGATATGGGCATTTCCCAACCTGCAAAATCTACTAATTTTGCATTGGATTCAACATATTTTGAGTAAAGAGGACTTTTTAGCAAATCCATGAAATATTTTGTTTGTATTTAGTATTTTTACACTGTAGTTTAGAAATTTTTTATTGCATATTTTCTAATGACAAAATTAAGCTTCTAAGTACTTTGGCTGCAACTATGCTACTTACTCCGCTTTTATCAATTTCTGGAGATAATTCCACAATATCTGAAGCCACAATTCTAAAGTCTTTTAAAGTTTTCAGTATTTCTTCAAAATCATTCCAAAAAAATCCTCCCGGTTCTGGAGTGCCCGTCCCTGCTAGTAAACTGGGATCAAACCAATCTAAATCTATTGTTAAATAGATTGGAGACTTAGCGTATGGTTGAAGAGCTTGTTTTAATTCATGTGCATTTCCGCCTGGACAAAAGTTAACTAATTGGCTTTTGTTATGCATAATTTCAAATTCTTCTTTAGTCCCACTTCTAATTCCTACTTGCAAAATTTTTTTTTCAGGTAGCACTTCTAAGCATCTTTTCATAGTACAAGCATGACTGTGTTTATTCCCTATATATGATTCTCTTAAATCTGCATGAGCATCAAGTTGAACCAATATCAAATCTGGATATTTTTTTATTAATGCTTCAATAGCACCTCTTGTAATAGAGTGTTCACCACCAAGCATAATAGGACTAAGGCGTTTACTAATTAAATAATTTGTAGCTGATTTAACCGATTCAATAACGGAGTTTGTGTCATTTTTATCAATTAGTATTGATCCAAAATCAACATACATAATATCCTCTAAGTCTTTTTTTATTTTTGGACAATATGTCTCTAAACAAGAACTGACTTGTCTTATTGCTTCTGGACCAAATCTTGCTCCTGGTTTAAACGAACATGTCCCGTCATAATTAACTCCAAATATACCAATTGAGCAATTCTCAGGACTTCTTTTTGCTCCCATATAAATTGCATTTTCGTTATCAAAAAAATTTTTTGTCATCTTATGAATCTAGTTCTTTTACAATTTTATTTGGCATCATTTTGAATGCTGCTTTTTGAAAATTTAAATTCCAAATTTCGCATCCTTTTTCTATTTTTAGGACTTCATCATAATTTTGCTTTGATAAATTTAGATTTTCTGAAGAAGCAAATGTCCAACTCCAAATCCCACTTGGATATATAGGCACAAAGGAATACATAGTTTCAGAAAATTTAAATATATTGTTTAGGGTTTTCAAAATATTTATGTGAATATTTTTGAAGGATTCAGGAGATTCGCTTTGCGTTGCTAATATCCCACTTGGTGTAAGTATTCTTTTACATTCTTTATAAAAAGAATCTGAAAATAATAAATTTGAAAATTCTGAGGGATCTGAACAATCTATAAATATAACGTCGTAAAAATTATCTCTTGTTTTTTTTACCCATTGAACACCATCATCAACATGTATTTCTAATCTTTTGTCATTCCATGCTTCGCCTCCAATTTCTTTTAGAAATTTTTTAGATATTTTGATTACCTCCTCATCAATTTCTACTAGATTAATTTTTGATATTTTAGAATATTTAACGCATTCTCTTAAAGTACCGCCGTCACCACCACCAATAATTAGTACATTAGATTTTTCGTCAATGCTACTTAATGCAGGATGCACAAGACACTCATGATAATATTTCTCGTCTTTTAATGATGTCATCCAGCAACCATCTAACATTAAAGCTTTACCATAATATTCATTTTCAATAACAATAATTTCCTGATATTTTGAGGTTTTTTTAATTAGGATTTTCCCATTTAGGCCGAATCTTGAGCCTTTATGATATTCATCTATCCATGTTGTAATATTTGTCATTTGCTTTTAGGAATTTTTCCCGCCAGTTTTTGCTTGGCTATTTGCCAAAGCCGTTGAAAGTCTTTGGGAGTTTGTTTTTTAATATTATCTCCTGCATGCTCTTCGACGATTGAAAATCTGTCTAAAAATTTTATATTAGTTTTTTGAAGAGCTGATTCAGGATTAATCTTTAAAAAGTTTGAGAGATTAAGAAGAGTAAAGTAAATATCTCCAAATTCATTTTTTATCTCTGAATCATTTTTACTTTTAATTGCTTCCTTTAATTCATTAATCTCCTCTTCTAACTTTTTAAAAATCTCATCAGTACTTTCCCACTTGAAACCATGATCTTTAACAACATTTGTGATTTTATCTGTTCCAACCGTTGGTGGTAAATTTTTAATTTTCAAATTTAAATTTCTACTAATTGAAGATTTCATGTAAGGTGCTTCTTTTTCTAAATTTTTTATATTTACCCAAATCTGTTGTGCTTTTTTTAATGATACTTTTTCTTTTTTGGTAAAAATATATGGATGTCTATTAATAATTTTCTTGTTAAGAGTTTTTATAACATCATTTAGTGCAAATTCTTTTTCTTCGTAACCGATTTCAGCATGAAGCATTACTTGTAATAAAAGATCTCCTAACTCCTCACATATGTTATCTGCTTTTTTTTCATATATCGCATCTATAAATTCATTACTTTCTTCATACAAAAATGGGATTAATGATATATGAGACTGCATTTTTTGCCATGGGCAGCCCCAAGTTTTATCTTTTAATGCTTTGATATTAGATATTAAGATTTTAAAACTATTTATAGTCTCTAAATCGGAATTGTTTTCCAATTTATATCTATTGTTTGAGGACATAGGATATATTTTGTTAATTAAATTTTGCCTCAATCATGAAATATTTAAATACTTAGTATAAATTTTTCAACTTCATCTATTAGAATGATTTATCATAAGGGCGATTAGCTCAGCGGTAGAGCGCCTGCCTTACAAGCAGGATGTCCCTGGTTCGAACCCTGGATCGCCCACTTATTATTTTTCTAATGACTGAGATCGTCAATCTTTCAATCAGTCAAAGTGCTGCTTCAGAACTATCTAGGCAAGCTTCTTTTGGAGGTTCTCCAGGAGAAATGTCGATTGATTTGGTAGAGGATAAAAATTGTTCCGAAGGATGGATGCATATTAAATTAAGGCCAGGTAGATGTAATGGATCCCCTATTTCAAGAACTGAAGGAGTAACTTTATACGCAAATGTAAAAAAGTTTAATTTACTAAAAGATTTAAAATTAGATTATTACGGTGATTTGAGCGGTGGTGGATTTCTTATTTCAACACCAAAAAATGCAAAACGTTGTTCCTGTGGCTCTGGCTTCAAACTTTTGTAGAATGGAAGTGTCTTTTTTTGCAAACTAATATTATTTTCATTAATTGGCTGCTCTCAAGATAAAATAAACAAAAAGTTTATTGAAATAAATTTTGCACATGACAGAGATGAATGATCAATTATCCTTAGAGAATTATTCACCTTTTGAAGTAGAGAAAAAGTGGCAAGAAAAATGGGAAAGTCTAAAGGCGTTTAGTCCTAACCCCGAGGATGATGGCGAGCCTTTTTGTGTTGTTATTCCGCCACCAAATGTAACTGGATCTTTGCATATGGGGCATGCATTTAATACGGCTTTGATAGATGTTGTAGTACGTTTTCAAAGACTTATAGGTAAGAATGTTTTGTGTTTACCGGGAACTGATCATGCTTCAATAGCTGTTCAAACTATTCTCGAAAAACAATTAAAAAATGAAGGCAAAACAAGCGAAGATATTGGAAGAGATAAATTTCTTAAAAGAGCATGGAACTGGAAAGATCAAAGTGGTGGAAGAATAGTTTCTCAATTAAAGAGGATAGGATATTCAGTTGACTGGACTAGAGAAAGATTTACCCTTGATCAAAAATTAAATGAAGCAGTTATTGAGGCTTTTAATATTCTCTATAAAAAGAATTTAATTTATAGAGGCGAATATTTGGTTAATTGGTGCCCTGAATCTCAATCTGCTGTAAGTGATCTTGAAGTTGAAATGAAAGAAGTAAATGGTCATTTATGGCATTTTAAATACCCTTTAATTTCTGAAAGTGGTGAACCGTTAGATAGGTACTTAGAAGTTGCAACAACAAGACCAGAAACTCTTTTGGGTGATACCGCTGTGGCAGTTAATCCAGATGATGATAGATATAAAGAATTAATTGGTGTCAAAGTGAAAGTCCCTTTCGTTGATAGAGAAATACCTATTATCGCTGATTCACATGTTGATAAAGATTTTGGTACCGGTTGTGTGAAGGTTACTCCAGCTCATGATCCAAATGATTTTGCAATAGGAAAAAGGCATAATTTAAAACAGATAAATGTAATGAACAAAGATGGAACTTTAAATATTAATGCAGGTATTTTTCAAAATTTAGATAGATATGAGGCTAGAAAGAAAATTATCAAAGAATTGGATAACTTAGGCCTTTTGACAAAGATAGAGGATTATAAACATACTGTTCCTTTTTCTGATAGAGGTAAGGTGCCAATTGAACCTTTATTGTCAACACAATGGTTTTTGAAAATGGATGATATATCACAAGGATGTCTTAATGAAATTGATTTTAAAAAACCATCTTTTATTCCTAAACGCTGGGAGAAAGTTTATAAGGATTGGTTAGAGAATATTAATGATTGGTGTATCAGTCGGCAACTGTGGTGGGGGCACCAAATACCAGCATGGTATGTTTTAGATGAATCTCAAGACTCAATAGAACAAAATACTCCATATGTTGTTGCGAGAAATGAAGAGGATGCCTTAATCGAAGCTAATAAAAAATTTGGATTAAATATTAAATTGGTTCGTGATAAAGATGTTTTGGATACATGGTTTTCAAGTGGTTTATGGCCTTTCTCAACCCTTGGTTGGCCAAATACAAATGATCCGGATTTTAAAACATGGTATCCAAATAGTGTTCTTGTTACTGGTTTCGATATTATTTTCTTTTGGGTGGCGAGAATGACAATGATGGGGAATACTTTTACGAATAATATTCCTTTTAAGGATGTTTATATTCATGGTCTAGTCCGAGATGAAAACAATAAAAAAATGAGCAAAAGTTCAGGTAATGGTATTGATCCAATACTATTAATTGATAAATATGGTTCTGATGCGCTACGTTTTGCTTTAATTCGAGAAGTTGCAGGCGCTGGACAAGATATCCGGCTTGATTTTGATAGGAAAAAAGATACCTCTTCAACTGTTGAAGCTTCAAGAAATTTTGCGAATAAATTATGGAATGCAACTAAATTTGTGTTAATTAATAAAACTTCTAATAATAATTATTCGCTTAATGAGAGCGATGAAACTTCTTTAGAGTTATGTGATAAGTGGATTTTATCGAAATTGAATCAGGTAAATATAAAAGTCTCTGCTTTGTTGAAAGAATATAAATTGGGAGAATCTGCGAAACTACTATATGAATTTACGTGGAATGATTTTTGTGATTGGTATGTAGAATTTGCTAAACAAAGGTTTAATAATAAAGAGACTAAAAATAGACAAATATCTGAAAAAGTTTTAATAAAAGTGCTCAATGATATTTTGGTAATGATTCATCCTTTTATGCCGCACATTACTGAGGAACTTTGGCATGTGCTGCAACTAAAACCAGATAATGCATTATTATCTCTTCAAAAATGGCCAATTCACGAAAATAAATTTGTTGATAATAAGCTTCATAATTCCTTTCAACAACTCTTTGAAATTATTAGGCTGATTAGAAATTTGAGAGCTGAATTAGGTCTTAAGCCATCAGAAAAAGTTCCTGTATATTTAATTTCAGACAATGATGAATTGATTGATTTTTTAGAAACTTTAGTTGATGATATTCAAACCTTAACTAAATCTTCTGAAGTATTTATTTTTAAAACTAATGCTGTTGATAAAAAAGAGTTTGCTAAATCTTTTTCTGGGATAATTAGTGATTTAGAGGTTTACTTACCTTTTCAGGATTTTGTAAATATAGATGCATTAAAGGAAAGGTTAACCAAGGATTTAAAAAAGGTGACTATTGAATTAGAAAATTTAAATAAAAGATTATCTAATAAAAATTTCGTTGATAAGGCTCCCAAAGATATTGTTGATGAATGTAGATTTAAATTAAATGAGGGTTCTGTACAAAAGGGAAGAATTACTAAAAAACTCGAACTTTTGAATTGAAAATGAATATATTTCTTGAAAATATTTATAATCTGTCTTTTTTTTTTAATACTGGAATAGGGATCTTTTCGTTTGTTTGTATTTATATTTTAATTATTTTATTAATACTCCCAGCTTCTTGGTTATCTTTATTATCAGGTTTTTTATATGGCTCATATTTAGGATCTATTATCGTTTTCATTTCCGCTTCCATAGGAGCATCAGTTGCTTTTTTCGTATCAAAAAGTTTTTTTGCAAAAAAGCTAAAAAATCTTTTTAGCCGTTATCCAAAATTAAGTGTTATAGAAAAAGTAGTAGAAAAAGGCGGACTGAAATTAATTTTTTTAGCGAGATTATCACCGATATTTCCCTTTAGTATTCTTAATTATTTTTATGGTTTGAATAATGTTAAATTTAGAGATTTCGCTCTTGGTCTTCTTGGAATAATTCCAGGAACTTTTCTGTATTGCTCAATAGGTAGTTTGGCAAAAAGTATTCAGGAGTTAAAATATGTGCAATCACCAAATAATTTATTTATTACTATCGTTGGAATTATTTCAACTTTTTTAGTTGTATATTTTTCAGCTAAATACTCTAGGGAATATTTTGAAAAATCCTAAGAATTTACCCTTTAATATTCCAATCTCTAATAGATGCAATTAAGATAAACCACAAAAGTCTAATTTTACCTAGTAAAGTTTTGTTGGCTTCTAATTCGATATATTTTGCCTGCCCACAAGGTGTTTTTATGAATTTGAAAACTGTTTTCTTCGTCATAAGTCTCTCAAAAAGTCCTAATAATAATTCTTACATTCTATAGTTGAGATTTTTATTTTTTTTACTTAAAAACCACATTTTTCATCGACTACTTTGTTGAATATTATTTTTTAAAATTTAAACTTTTTCTCCAGCTTTAAATCCTCTAAAGCATTTGAATCTAGGGAACCTAAGACTAAAAGCTACCGCATCCTTGGATTTAGTTTTAGCATCAGCTCTTATTTCTACAAGTTGACCAATAAGTTGATTCCGTTTTGACCAATATTCTTCACGTTGGATATCACTAAATCCGCTTCCACAACTAAGACTGTATTCATGTCCATCATCTTTACCTTCTACTAGTACAGCTCCTAGTCTACCTTTATTGCGACCTGTACCTTCCTCAACAGATACAACCTTTAAAGTGACTTCAATGAAAGGTTTTGCTTTTAACCAACTGTGTGTTCTTTTACATTCATAAATGGCATCAGGATCTTTAATCATTACTCCTTCATATCCACCCTCAACAGCAGATTTATTCAGCTCTATAAATCTTTTCTGTCCCTCATTGGTGTCGAGGTCCACATTCTCCCATTCAAGTGTTTTTATATGTCTAAGAAGTATAGAATGTTTTGCTACCCATTCTTTTACTAATAAACTTCTTGCTGTTTGAATTGTGTTCCATCTCCCTTTTTGGAAATCTTCAAGGGGACATAAGTCAAATAGATGAAGAACTGCGTCTTTTGTTTGTTTGCCATCTTTTCTATGAACCTGTTTCATTAAATCCTGAAAGTTAGCGCTCATCACTTCACCATCTAGGACTAAGTCATGAGGTGCAGGATCTTCTTTTAAGACGTTTTCTATTTCTGAGATAATATGACCAAAATTATGGAATTGTTTCCCATTACGAGAAAACATTTCTACTTTATTTTGTCTAATAATAGTTAAGACGCGCACACCATCTAATTTGATTTCAATTTGCTTTTTCCCTATCATTTTTTTTTCATGATTTGCACTGTCATGAGCTAAAGGACAAGAAAAAATAGGAATCGCATATTTGGGAAATTTCTTGGCTATCTTGTTGATTGTTTTTTCAGATACACCACATCTAAGATCTTTAATTAAAACTCGTCTATAAAAACCATTCCACTCTTCTTTCGTGGCAGATTCCATAGCGGTAATAATCGCATCGCGCGCAGCGTGACCAGTAAGTTCTCTTTGAATAAGCTTATTTGCTAATTTTTTAAAATCTTTCCATAAAAAATTTTGACTTTTGTCGTTATCTTTTTCAGGAACAATTTTTACACCAAAAGTTACCAACGGATCAAGTGCCATACGGACGCCCTCAAAAAAATCATCTAGACCTCGTTCCATGGCTTCTGAGATGATTTTTTCTTTATCTAATCTACTTGGGTGTAATTCTAGTTGCTGTATTATCTCTTCTTTAAACAATTCTTTTTGCCTCACAAGAAATTATTAATTCACTTTTGCTATTCTGTCTATTTTCCAATCATTGTCTGTTTTTGCGAAAGTAAAATCTAGTGGTAGCTCATCTTGTTTATCTTCTGATTTTAAATTCAAAGTTATTATGATTTGATCTTCTTGGACTCTAGGTCTTCCTGATTTTAAATTTCTGTATTTGTTGAGGTTTAAACTAGCTAAAAATTTAAGAAAGTCTTGGCGCTTCACATGAGTTTTATAAGTTTTTGTAGTTAAACCATAGGCTGCATCAATTCTCCCAGCGGCTATTTGATCAAAAAATTTTCTTACTAATGGATTAATGCCTCTGGCGCTTATAACTAATTTGACTGCATTAAAAGTCCAAAAAGAAACTAGTACAGCTCCTCCAACTAGCAATGCTTTAATTCCGATATCTTTAACTAGTGTTGCATCCATGTTGATTTAAGTTTTTATTACTTTAAGAAAAGAAATCGTTTTTGATGGCTTTTTTTGTCAAAATAATACTAATTTTAATCCATAATGCCTGTAATTCCTCTTTTACCTTTATTTCATAAATTTAATAGCCAATATTTTGAAAATTCTCTAGCGATTAATAATCAACCTTTAGTAAAAGTTAGATGGAGTGATAATAGATTAAAAACTACTGCTGGTTTTTATAAAAGAAAACGAATTAGTGGTCTTGTAGATTCTGAAATTATCTTATCGAGACCTATTTTGAGTAAATTATCTACCAGTGAAATAAACAGTACTTTATGTCATGAAATGATTCATGCATGGGTAGATAGGATATTAAAAAAAAATGAGATACATGGTCCAAATTTCTTAGAAAAGATGAATGAAATTAATGAGAAAGAGAAGAATTTTCAAATTTCTGTGAGGCACTCATTTCCTATTGAAAGGAGAGAATTAAAATACATAGGAATTTGTCAAAATTGTGGTGAGAAATTTTTCTATAGGAAAAGGATAAAGAATATTGCCTGT
>CACNQS010000028.1 GCA_902622625.1 uncultured Prochlorococcus sp. | reverse complement strand
GTCCAAGTAATCAAATATTAATTGAAAAATCACTCATTGGATGGAAGGAGTTTGAACTAGAGGTAATGAGAGATACCGCTGACAATGTGGTAATAGTTTGCAGTATTGAAAATTTAGACCCAATGGGTGTCCACACTGGAGATTCGATTACTGTAGCTCCTGCACAGACCTTAACAGATAAGGAGTATCAGAGGTTGCGGGATTTGTCATTGAAGATTATTAGAGAGGTGGGAGTTGAAACAGGAGGGAGTAATATTCAATTTGCAATAAATCCATCTAATGGAGAAGTAATTGTTATAGAAATGAATCCTCGTGTAAGTAGATCCTCTGCCTTGGCAAGTAAAGCAACTGGATTCCCCATAGCTAAGATTGCATCTTTATTATCTGTTGGCTATACACTTGATGAGATTATTAATGACATTACAAAAAAAACACCTGCATGTTTTGAGCCGTCAATTGATTACGTAGTTACTAAGATCCCAAGATTTGCTTTTGAAAAGTTTAAAGGCTCATCTAATACTTTAAGCACTGCTATGAAATCTGTTGGTGAGTCAATGGCAATAGGTCGTTCTTTTGAAGAATCATTTCAGAAAGCATTAAGGTCATTAGAAGTAGGTGTTTTTGGATGGGAATGTGATTCACAAGATGAATTTAAAGATGAAAGTCAAATTAAAAATAGTTTAAGAACCCCTACATCCGAAAGAATTCTTCTAATTAAAAAAGCTATGCAGCTTGGGAAGACTGATAATTATATTCAAGAAGTTACAAATATAGATTTATGGTTTATCGAAAAATTACGTAATATCTTTAATTTTGAAAATGATTTTTTGAAAGATAAGCACCTTTATACTCTAGATAGGGATTTGATGTTACATGCTAAACAATTAGGCTTTTCAGATCAACAGATTGCAAAGTTAACTAATTCTGAGTTTTTTGAAGTAAGAAGATATAGAAAAAAACTTAATATAATTCCAATTTATAAAACCGTGGACACTTGTTCAGCGGAATTCTCATCCTCAACTCCCTATCATTATTCAACTTACGAAGAATCTTTCATTAATTTTAATTCTCAAATTTTTGATAGTGAGATTTCAGAAAAAAGTAAATCAAAAAAAATTATGATTTTAGGAGGAGGTCCAAACAGAATTGGTCAGGGAATAGAATTTGATTACTGTTGTTGTCATGCGTCATATCAAGCTTCTACAAATGGTTATAAAACAATAATGGTTAATAGTAATCCTGAAACTGTATCAACAGATTATGATACTAGCGATATTTTATATTTTGAGCCTGTAACTTTGGAGGATGTGCTTAACATAATAGAAGCTGAAAATCCTTATGGTTTGATTGTTCAATTTGGAGGCCAAACTCCACTGAAATTATCTTTACCTTTATTTGAATGGCTTAAATCTAATGATGGGATCAGAACTGGATCAAAAATTCTTGGGACTTCACCAATATCTATCGATTTAGCAGAAGATAGAGAGGAATTTACAAAAATACTTGAAGAATTAAGTATTAGACAACCTTTAAACGGTATTGCACGTAATCAAGATGAAGCGGAAATAGTAGCAAAAAATATAGGATTTCCCTTGGTTGTAAGACCTTCATATGTTTTAGGTGGAAGGGCAATGGAAATTGTTAAAGATGAGAATGAATTATCGAGATACATTTCTGAAGCAGTTAAGGTATCACCTGATCATCCAATCCTTCTTGATCAATATTTGAATAATGCAATCGAGATAGATGTTGATGCTTTATGCGATTCAAAGGGTTCGGTTGTAATTGCTGGCCTAATGGAACATGTGGAACCTGCAGGAATTCATTCAGGAGATTCAGCTTGTTGCTTACCATCCATTTCTCTTTCAAAATCCACAATAGAAAATGTAAGGAACTGGACTAAATTAATTGCACAAAGATTAAATGTTGTTGGTTTAATTAATTTGCAATTTGCAGTAATAAATACAAATAATAAAGAAAATAAATTATTTATTCTCGAAGCAAATCCAAGAGCATCTAGGACAGTTCCATTTGTTTCAAAAGCCATAGGTAAACCAATTGCAAAATTAGCTACTCAGTTAATGCAAGGTTTTACACTAGAAGATCTTAATTTCACAGAAGAATTTTCTCCAAAATATCAGGCAGTAAAAGAGGCCGTTTTACCTTTTAAAAGATTTCCTGGGTCTGATACATTACTTGGTCCTGAAATGAGATCTACTGGAGAAGTTATGGGTTTAGCTAAAGATTTTGGAATTGCTTATGCGAAGTCGGAATTGGCAGCGGGTAATGGTGTCCCTTCAGAAGGAGTTGCTTTTTTATCTACAAATGATTTAGATAAAAAAAATCTTGAGGAAGTTGCTAGAGAACTATTGAATTTAGGATTTAAATTAATCGCAACAAAAGGTACAGCTTCATATTTGGTGAATTTAGGAATTCAAGTTGAAGAAGTGCTAAAAGTTCATGAAGGAAGACCAAATATTGAGGACCTAATTCGTTCCGGACTTGTACAATTAATAATTAATACTCCAATTGGCTCACAGGCTCTTCATGATGATGCTTATTTAAGACGTGCCGCTTTAGAATACAATATTCCAACTTTTACAACTATTCCTGGAGCAAATGCAGCCATTAAGGCGATCAAAGCTTTGCAATGCAATAAGATTAATACTTACTCTTTACAAGAAATCCATAATTATTAAAATTTTATTCTAAGTTTTTTAGTTTTTCTCTTAATTGATTAACTAAAGAGTTTCGACTAATTGAAAGTAATTTGAGAGTATCTTGATGCATCTTAAGTTGTGTATCCGCTATTTGTAGTACTTTTATAGATTCTTTTATTTCATTAGAAAGTTCATTTATTAAATATTTTTTCCCTTCAAAGGTTAAAACTGGATTTGCAGAATCATTTGTGTTTTCGCTCATGGATTTTCTTTTTTAATAAATAAAATAGAACTATAATTTTTTAATCAATTGTTTTTCACATAATTCTTTATAAATGCCAGGTTTATTTATTAAATCAAGGTGTTTCCCAACTTCAATAATTTCACCTTTATCGAAAACAACTATTTTATTGGCCCCTTGAGTAGTCGCTAATCTATGAGCAATTACAATAACTGTTCTACCTTTCATAGCTCTATTAAGTCCTTTTTGTACTTCAGATTCTGATTCTGCATCTAACGCACTTGTGGCCTCATCTAAAAGGAGAATTGAGGGGTTTCCAAGTATTGCTCTAGCAATTGCTATCCTCTGTATCTGACCACCTGAGAAATTTGATCCTCTTTCAGTTATTTCAGTTTCATATTTCTCAGGAAGCTTTTGAATGAAGTTGTGAGCGTTTGCTTTTCTTGCTGATTCTATAACCTCTTCTTTGGTGAAATTTCTGCCCATTCTTATTACATCAATAATTTTTCCTGAAAACAAAAAAGGCTGTTGTTGTACCAATGCAATGTTTTTTCTAATATCTTTTGTATTTAATATTTTGAGATTTTTATCATCTATAAAAATGTCTCCATTATTTGGAGTTATAAACTTTAATATCAAAGCCAACATTGTACTTTTACCAGCTCCAGAAGCTCCAACGAATGCTGTAACTTCACCTCTTTTAATTTCTAAATTGATATTTTTAAGTACTTGATTATCTTTTTCGTAAGCGAAATTTACTTTCTTAAAACTTATCTTGCCTTCACAATTGGATATTCTTCGTAAATTTTCTTTATCATCTTCGACAGGTTCTTGATTTATATTTTTCAATCTTTTTATTGAAGCTTCTGCCTGTTTATAATCGTTATAATTTGTACTTACATGGCTTATTGGATCAATAAGCATTAATATTGCTGCAAAAAAACTACTAAATTCTTCGCTTGTTAGAAGGCCTAGATTGATTCTTGCAGCTCCTAAACCTAATATTGCTAATATTCCAAATGCTTCAACAAATCCTACAACTGGATGTTGAAAAGCAAGCAGTTTTAATGTTTTGTATTTTGCTTTTTTATTTGAACTTAATCTTTTATAAAATCTTTTCTCAATCCAATTTTCTGCAGCAAAAGCTCTTATCGTGGACATTCCATTTATAGATTCACCTATTAATCCTGCTAAATTACTTGTTGATTCTTGACTTTTTTCGGATGCTATTAAAACTCTTCTTCCAAAACTATTAACTGAAAGGATAATCAATGGTGCTAAAACGAATGTTGACACTGTTAGTGACCAGTCCAAATAAAACATATAGATTATTACCGCTAACAACTGTAAAGTGCATGGAATAGTATCTTGAGCTGTTTTGTAAATAACTTCGCTTACCCTGTCTGCATCTTCTGTAAGTCTATATGTGATGTCCCCGGCTGAAATATTTTCAACGGAATTCATCTTTATTTTTTGAATTCTTCTAAATAAATTTCCTCTCATAACTTCACTAATTTCTAAAGATGGTTTTGCTATGAATACATCCTGTCCAAATTGAGCAGTTTTCTGAACTAAAAATACAAATAAAGAATTAATTATTATGCTAGAAACTTTTGAAAGATCACCTGACCCAATCGCTGGGATTAAGTTTCCAGCTAAATAAGCTAATAAAGGCCAACAAGCTACGTAAATAAGCATGCATATAAAACCCTTGATAAACCTATTTGAATATGGTCTGACTGGTGGTATTAGTCTCAAGTTATTATATATTCAATTGTTTATCCTACTTTATCAATATCTTTGAGTATAAAAAACAATGAAATTGGATCAATTCTTAAAATGGAAGAATTTGGTATCTTCTGGTGGTGAAGCAAAAATTTTTATTAAATCGGGTTCTGTTAAGGTTAATGGTGTAATCGAGACTAGGAGAGGAAGGAAGTTAAACAAGGGAGATAAAGTAATATTTCTAAAAAATGAATTAATTTTTGAATAGTTAGCTTATTCAACTCACTTTGTATTAGTATATTTTTCTTGGAGATAGTATTTTGAGAAAATCTGTAATTGCTGGTAATTGGAAAATGCACATGACTTGTGCTGAGGCTAAATCCTATTTAGAAAAGTTTATTCCCTTAATAAAAAACATAAAAGACGATCGTAAAATTGTTATTGCTCCGCCTTTTACTGCTATTTCAACCTTTTCGGATCATTCTGATTTTGAATATTTAGATATTTCTAGTCAAAACATTCATTGGGAAGATCAAGGGGCATTTACTGCAGAAATATCTCCAAAAATGCTTCTTGAACATGGTGTCTCATATGCAATCGTTGGACATAGTGAACCAAGAAAATATTTTAGTGAAAGTGATGAACAAATTAATAAAAGAGCAGTTTTTGCTCAATCTAGTGGACTTACTCCAATAGTTTGTGTAGGAGAAACGTTAGAACAAAGAGAGAGAGGAGAAGCTGTTAGAGTTATTACTAGACAGGTTGAACAAGGATTAGAAAATACAGATCCATCTAATTTAATTGTTGCCTATGAACCAATATGGGCTATTGGCACTGGTAAAACATGTGAGGCAGAAGACGCTAATAAAATATGTTCTTTGATTCGGAATTTAATAGGTTTTGATGATGTAATTATTCAATATGGTGGATCTGTTAAACCAAATAATATTGACAAAATCATGTCAATGAGTGATATAGATGGGGTATTAGTTGGAGGGGCTTCATTAGATCCGAATATTTTTGCGAGAATTGCAAATTATCAATAAGAAAAATCCATGGCCAAAAAGGTGGGGCCAAAAAACTTCAATTATGGGAGTTATTAATTTAACTCCTGATTCATTTAGTGATGGTGGGGAATTAAACTCCTCAAAAAAAGTTATAGATCAAGTAGAACATTTCTTGAGCAATGGTGTTGATGTTATTGATCTTGGTGCTCAAAGTACTAGACCTGGAGCTGAAGAAGTTGGATCTAGTAAAGAAATAAAAAGATTGATCCCATATCTAAAATTAATAAAATCTAAATTTCCAGATGTTTTAATTTCTATTGATACTTTTAATTCTGAAGTGGCTTACGAAGCTCTTTTAAATGGTGCTAACTGGATAAATGATGTTACGGGAGGCAGAAGAGACATGAAAATTTTGGATGTTGTATCAAAATTCAACTGTCCATTCGTCATAACCCATAGTCGTGGTAATAGTAAAAATATGAATCAACTCTCTAATTACAAGAATGTATTGAGTGATGTTAAGTTCTCGCTTGATAATTTAATAAAAAATGCTTTAGAAAAAAATATATCTGAAAGAAATATAATAGTGGACCCCGGAATTGGTTTTTCAAAGGATATCATTCATAATTTGGAAATCTTAAGAAACTTAGATGTATTTAAAAAGTGGAATTTGCCAATTTTGATAGGTGCATCTAGGAAGAGATTTATAGGAGAAATATTGAATGAGAAAAATCCCAAAGAAAGAGATATAGGAACACTTGCAATAAGTTGTCTTTGTTCTCAATTTAATATTGACATTGTGAGGGTACACAACGTCAAACTAAATTATCAAATCCTGAAAGTAGCTGATAAGATTCACCGAAAATAATAAATTTATTATTCTTTAACTCCTTCGATTTTATCCTCTACCTCTTGGTATAGTTCTTTCAACTGTTCAATATTCTCATCTGAAGTTTCCCAATATCCCCTCCCATTAACTTCTAGCAGAGTTCCAACAATTCTTCTGAAACTATTAGGATTAAGATCCATTAATCTTTTCCTCATCTCTTCGTCATTTATAAATGTTTCATTAGTTTCTTCATATACAAAATTATCTACTTGACCACTTGTCGCACTCCAACCAAGAGTGTAATTAAGTCTGTTAGAAAGTTCTCTAACTCCTTCATAACCAGATTTAAGCATACCTTCATACCACTTAGGATTTAAAAGTTTTGTCCTTGAGTCTAATCTGATGGTTTCTCCAAGTGTTCTAACTTGAGCATTAGAAGTAGTAGTGTCAGCTATATAGCTACTTGGTTCTTTCCCATCATCTCTAAGTGTCTTAATTAATTTTGTTGGATCTGAATCAAAATAATGACTTACATCTGTTAATGAAATCTCGGAGGAATCAAGGTTTTGAAATGTAACATCTGCTGTTTTCATTACTGACTCAAATACATCTCTTTTTTGATTCATCTCACCTGGATTATCAGCATTAAAAGCGTATGTTTTGCGTGATAAATACATTTCTTGTAATTCATTTTCTTCCTCCCAAGTTGAGTTTTCTACAGCTAAATTAACATTTGAACTGTAGCTTCCACTTGCGTTAGAAAATACTCTCGCTGAAGCTTCTCTGATAGAGGTACCTTCTTTTTCTGCTTGTTCTAGTGAATGTTTTCTTACAAAATTAGATTCCAATGGTTCATCAGCCTCAGCGGCTAATTTGACCGCCTGATCTATTAATGCCATCTGATTTATAAATAGATCTCTAAAAACTCCAGAGCAGTTAACTACAACATCTATTCTTGGCCTACCTAATTCTTCTAAAGGGATTAATTCTAATTTGTTGATTCTTCCAACAGAATCTGGTTTTGGTTTTACACCGACAAACCATAAGATTTGAGCAAGTGATTCTCCATAAGTTTTGATGTTATCAGTACCCCATAAAACACAAGCAATTGTTTCAGGCCAAGTTCCTTGCTCATCTTTTTGTCTTTCAATTAATTTGTCAACAACTGACTTTGCAGCGGCTACAGCCGCTGTAGTAGGGATTGATTGTGGATCAAGTGCATGGATATTTTTACCACTTGGTAAAACACCTGGATTTCTTATAGGGTCTCCACCTGGTCCGGGTAAAACATAATTTCCATCTAATGCTTTAATGAGGCTATCCATTTCTTTATCAGCACAGACCTGTTCCAAGCAGAAAAGTAAGTAATCAAATAATTTATTTAATTCCTTCTGGTTGACTTCATTAAATCCATTTAAGTTACAGACTCTTAGCCAAGGGGTAGGTAAATTCAAACCAAATACTTTAAGAAAGTCAAACAATTTGGAAAGAAGTGATTTTTCTAGATAAACTCTGCCATCAATAATCTTTAAAGAGTTGACCATCGCAAAAATAGACTCTCTTGCTGTTTTTATGATTTTTTCATTTAGCTCTACAAATTTGAGTTCACCTTTATTATTACCATCATAAATTTGTTCAATAGTTAGGCCCATGGATTCAGCTAGCAATCCAGGAAGAGATCTTAATCCCTCTTGCTCTCTCTCTAATGATGCAATATTTACAAGTGTTGCAACAGCTTCTTCTGCCGTTGGGGCTTCCCCAATAGTATGAAGACCGCAAGGTAATAATCTACTTTCAATTTCCATCAACTGTTTATAGACATTCCCAACAAATAAATCTCTTTCATCTATTGAGAGTTCTTCTACATCTTTTGAAGGGAGCTCAACATCCTTGTCAAGATTACATTGTTTAGAAGTCTCAACTATTGCATTAACAATTTGAATACCCCTGCTATTTTCTCTTAATTGTTGATAAGAACCAACGAGTTCACTTAGTTCTTTAAGTCCTTTGTAGAGTCCTGCATTTTCCGCTGGAGGAGTCAGATAACTAATAGTTGAAGCATATCCTCTTCTCTTCGCAATTGTTGCTTCAGATGGATTATTCGCAGCATAGTAATACAAATTAGGCAATGATCCAATGAGAGAATCTGGATAACAAGTTTCACTCATGCCCATCTGTTTACCAGGCATGAATTCAAGTGATCCATGAGTTCCAAAATGAAGAACAGCATCAGCTCCCCAGATTTTTTCTACATAGGTGTAATAAGCGGCAAAACCATGATGAGGACTAGCACTTCTTGAGTAAAGTAACCTCATTGGATCACCTTCATAACCGAATGTAGGTTGAACACCTATAAAAACATTTCCAAAATGTTTCCCATAGATAAGAAGATTTTGTCCGTCACTATTGAGGTTTCCAGGAGGTTTACCCCAATTCTCTTCAAGTCTTTGAGAATATGGTGTGAACTCTTCGTATTCTTTTACTGACATCTTATGAGCAATATTTAATTCTGGAGAGCCATCCATCGCTTCAGGATTGTTAATTACATTTTCCATTAATTCTTTTGAATTACTTGGAAGTTCATCTATTTGATATCCTTTTGATTTCATTTCAAGAAGTACTCTATAAATTGAACCAAAAACGTTCAAGTATGCTGCCGTACCAACATTTCCTTTGTCTGGTGGAAAACTAAATACTGTGATGGCTAATTTTTTATCCTTTCGTTGTTTAACTCTTAAAGTTGACCATTTTATAGCTCTTTCAGCTATTACATCAACTCGATCTTGGAGCGTATGCGCCTTACCTGTAGCATCATCACGACCTGAGAGAATGATTGGTTCAATAGCACCATCAAGCTCTGGAATTGCAATCTGAAGTGCTACCTGAACAGGGTGTAAACCTAGATCACTATCTTCCCATTCTTGTGTAGTCTGGAAGACTAATGGAAGTGCAACCATATAGGGTCTGTTTAACCTTTTTAGGGCTTCAATAGCTTTAGGATGATCTTGTCTTGCTGGCCCACCAACAAGTGCAAAACCTGTTAGAGATACAACTCCATCTACTATAGGTAGATCCTTATTTATGGAATCATAATAAAATTCATTAACTGGTTTAGAAAAATCTAGACCTCCACAGAAGATAGGAAGTACTCTCGCACCTCTGTATTCTAATTCTTGAATAACAGCAACATAATGAGCATCATCTCCCGTAACGATATGACTCCTTTGAAGCACTAAGCCTATTGTTGGAGTTTTGTCATCTTTAGGATTTATATCTTTCCTATTATTTTCCCAATTTTGATATTCTTTTAGACTTTCAAACATGCAAGGAGCAAGAGGATGCCAAATTCCTAAATCTGGGAATGTTTCAGGGTCTTGAATTTTGAATTCTTCTATTTGATCTTTTATGATCTCTGAAACAGCGTACTTTTCAGAAATCATTAACAAGAAGTTTTTTAAGTTCTCCGTGGTACCACCTAACCAATACTGAAAACTCAGAATGAATGTTCTCGCATCTTGAGCTTTTTCTACTGGTAAATATTTAAGTATAGAAGGTAGTGTATTTAATAACTTCAACATAGAATCTTGGAAACTTGCTCCATCAGATTCTTTTTTCTTTTTTATTAAATCTCCAATAATACTTTTAGATTGACCAAGTTGGGCCATACTAAATGAACCTATTTTATTTAATCTCATTACCTCTGGCATGGAGGGGAAAACAATTGATGCTTTAAGTTTGTCTTTAAATGGAGATACTGCATCAACCACTTTTTGAGCGAGGTCTTCAATGAAAATTAGAGAAGCTACGAAAATATCTGCATTAGCTATATCTTCTTTAAAATCCTCAAAATTACTATCATTCCTAAGTTCTTCGATAAGATAGCCGCTAAGATCTATACCTATTGGGCCATTCATTTTATTTATTGACTTTGCAGCTTCCGTTAAGGAATTTTGGTATTGTGGCTCAAGGACAACATAAACTGCTTTTATTACAACTTTGTGTTTGTTATCCTCAACAGGAGATACTCTGCGGTTTGCTGAGCGGACCTGCGTAAACATTGATTTTTTTAAGTATTTCTACCAGCCTACGAATGAAAAGACGTTATTGTGTGCAATATAAATAGCGTGTAACAACCTTTAAAAAAAAAATTTTTAAAAAAATGATTGAAAATTCTAAAAAACCCATACCAGTACTAGTATCCGGAGCTTTAGGCAGAATGGGTAGCGAAGTTGTTAATACTGTATTAAATTCTACAGATTGTGAACTTGTTGCAGCAATCGACATAGACGAAAAGAACAATGGCTCAAGTATTTCTGAATTATTGAAGGTAAAAAATTGTGATGTTTTTGTTTCAAATGATTTTGAAGGAACTTTATGTTCTGTTAGTCAAAACTATAGAAATGGAAATATCAAACCTGTCCTCGTTGATTTTACTCATCCTGTTTCTGTATATGAAAATACCAGATCAGCTATTGCATATGGTGTATCACCAGTAGTAGGAACTACAGGTCTAAGCCCTTCGCAAATACAAGATTTGTCTGTTTTTGCTCAGAAAGCATCGGTTGGTTGTGCAATAATTCCTAATTTTTCAGTAGGTATGGTTCTTCTTCAGCAGGCGGCATCTGTAGCTGCAAGGTTTTATGACAATATTGAATTAATTGAGATGCACCATAATCAAAAAGCTGATTCTCCTAGCGGGACATGTATAAAAACTGCAGAAATGATTGAAGAATATCCAAAGAAATTTAATCAGAAGTTAGTAAAAGAGTCTGAGTCATTGAAAGGTGTAAGGGGTGGGCTTAGGGATTCAGGAATTAATATACATTCTGTAAGATTACCAGGATTACTCGCTCATCAGTTAGTAATTATGGGATCTCCTGGTGAAACTTACACAATTAAGCATGACACTATTGATAGGAAGGCATATATGCCAGGAGTTTTACAGGCTATTAAAAAAATTGGTAATTATGAAACTTTAGTTTACGGACTTGAAAAATTGATTTTTTAAAATGTTAATACCTATTAATTCAAGTCAAATTACAAAACTTATTCCTGCAGTTGGTACAGGAAGTCAATTTAAGTACGCGTTGGGGAATCCGAGAAAAATACTTCAAAGAGTAATAGTTTCTTCAATTGGTGGATTTATATCATTAATTGTTAGTTCGACTGGAGATCAAACTAATAATTTCTGGTTATTCCTATGTGTAGGTTTCTTTTTGTATATCATCTGGGGCCCAATTCTTGAATCAAGTAGAAAAAATTTACAATTAAGAAAATATAAATTTTTTTCTATATTTGATGGCTACATATCAGATATCTATAAAACAGAAAAGATTGAAAGTTCAAGAGAACAATCTAATAGGCAAGGTCGATTAGAAGTTATAGAAAACAAAAGGACTTGGTTAGTACTTGAATTAGAAGATGAAGATGGTTATTTGGAAAAATTAAGTTTTCCTATGGAAAATAAGCACAGTCAAATTAGGGTGGGTTCGAGTATTAGATGTTTAATAACATCTGATAACCGTAATTTTGATAGAGATTTTTATTTGACCGATGCTTGGCTTCCTGAAATTAATTTATGGGTTGGTGAGTACCCCTATTTATTAAGACCGGCATTTGAGGAAATTTGCTATATTTATTTGAATAGATAGTTGATGCTCATATTATCTGATGAATAATAAATTCAATTTTAAAATTGTTGGATCAGGTCCCACAGGTTTATTACTCTCAATTGCACTTTCAAAATTTGATTGCAATATTTATTTAACTGATTTATTAACAAAAGATAGATTAATTGATAAAGATAAAACGTATGCAATTACTCACTCAACAAGAAAAATCTTATCTAAATTCAGACTGTGGGAAAAATTAGAACCTTTTTTATTTGGCTTTGACACCCTTTCAATTTCAGATAGCGTAACTTTAGCTTTCACCAATTTATCAACTTCAGACTTAGATGATGATATAAGTTCCGCTGAAAATATTGGTTGGGTAGTTAAACATTCGGATCTCATGAACGTATTTTTTCAAGAGATTGATAATTATGAAAATATTTTTTTTATGACACCACAGAGATTGTTACGTAAAAAAATATTATTTGATTATCAATTCTTTTCAACAGGAGCAAATTCACTTGATAAAAAATTCTTAGATTTTGTTGATATAAAAAAATCTTATAGTCAGTCTTGTTTAACTTTTAAAGTTTCTCTTAGAGGTCATTGTGAAAAGCGTGCTTATGAAATTTTTAGAAAAGAGGGCCCACTTGCATTATTACCTTTAGAAAAAAACTTATATCAAGTAATTTGGACTTCCAGTACATTAAAGGCAATTGAAAGGTTGAATTCTGACAAAAATTTTTTAATGGATAATTTATCAACAATCTTGCCAGATGAATTCAAGTTGGACCAAATAATTGGTGAATTTAATATTTTTCCTGTTTCATTATCCTTAAATTTACCAGTTTTTAATTTTAAAAAATTAGTTTTTGTAGGAGATGCATTTCATACATTTCATCCTGTTGGTGGTCAGGGTCTAAATACTTGTTGGAGAGATGTTAATACTATCTATGATCTTTTTAATAAAAATACAGC
>CACNQS010000027.1 GCA_902622625.1 uncultured Prochlorococcus sp. | reverse complement strand
AATGGAATGCTTAGCGAGATTAATGTAACAAGTCCAACAGGTTTAAGAGAAATAGAAAATTTATCCAATAAGACTGTTTCAGAGGAAGTTATTGAAAAATTACTAGAAATTATCTAGTATTTTTAGCGAAAAATATTTGTTTTACTATAGATTCAAGTTTTAATTGAATCTCATCTATTTCTTTCTCTAAAATGGATCCTGAAACTATACCTGAACCGGCAGTAAATTCAATATTTTCCTCAATATACCTAGCTCCTCTTATTGCTAAAAGAAATGAAGCATTTCCTGATGAATCAACCCAACCCATTGGAGAAGCATAATTTCCTCTAGGAAAAGACTCAAGAGTGTTTATCCAATCCAATGCTGCATTTTTTGGGTAACCACAAACAGCCGGAGATGGATGTAAGTTTTTAAGCAATTCAAAAGGACATATATTTTCAACTTTAGAGAAAATGAGTGTTTGCAAATGATAAATATCTCCAAATGAATTTACCTTGATATCACTTTTTTTAAAGTTTTTTATTTTTAAAACTTCTAAACATTTAATCAAATACTGTGTTACGTAATTATGTTCCTTTAAGTCTTTAGTACTTT
The DNA here is from genome assembly GCA_902622625.1 of uncultured Prochlorococcus sp. Lineage (GTDB taxonomy): Bacteria > Cyanobacteriota > Cyanobacteriia > PCC-6307 > Cyanobiaceae > Prochlorococcus_A. The sequence continues at coordinate 12,713 of CACNQS010000027.1, read as the reverse complement.
TTAGGAGTTTCTTAAAATTTGAATTAGTAGAGATAGTTCCAGCAAGAGCCTCCAAAGTTAAATTAGGTTTATTAAAAGAAAATAATTTTTCAGGAGATGCTCCGAACAAAATATCCTTACTATTTCTTTTCCAAACATATCTGCATGTATTTGGTTGATTCGTTTTTAATCTTTTTAAAATTTCTACTAAATCTAATTTATTTTTAAATTTTATTTTAATCCTATTCGCTAAAACTATCTTTTCGAGAATTCCTTTTTCTACTAATTGAATTCCTCTATTTACTACTTTTTTCAAACTTGTATTAGAAGTTTTTAAGGAGTGCAAGAAATCATCAATCATAGGTAAATCAAAACTAGTTTTTAAGCTAGATGATTTTATTAATTCTGAGCCAGAATTAATAACTTGATTTCTAATTGTCCATATTTCTTCAATTAATGTTCTTAATGATGATTTACCTTCAACATGACCATTGATTCTTAACCAACAATTCTTGTTACTTTTAATGATTAATATTTTTGGTAAAATAGCTTCCAAACTAGGAACATCAGAAGATAAATTCTTATTATTCAAGTTTTCAGAAAAAGAAAATAAATAAATTATTTTTGAAAGTGAAGAATTATCTGATTCATTAGTTAAGTTAATTAAATTTTTAAAATTCTCAGAATTAAACTCTTTTGCTAATTCAAATCTTTTTGGACCATCCAAAGTAACATATTTAAATTTCTCAAAAGCAATATATGAAATACCATTAGATTCCTCCCAAAATGAAGAAAACGGATATTTATTGATAAACAATTTATATACTTGTAATAAATCAATAGAAGGAATCTCAACACAAATACTTACTAATCCAGAATTCTCCACTTTCTTATCGAAAGAGGAAAATACATCTTTTAAAAAATCTGTTAAGTTTAAATCATTTTTCATTACTTATTGAAAATAACTAAAAATCATGCAATAAAGTAAAAAATGTAACTCAATTTATAAACTACATTTAATAATGATCGAATTTTGTGAGTTAAATAAAAATGGACGAAGATAAAAAAAAATTATGGAAAAAAGCGATAAAATGGCCTCTTTATTCTGTTGCCATACTTCCAGTTTTAATAACAGGGGCTTATATACTCAATCAATATGGAAGGATAAAAATTTATAATTTGATTGCATTTACTTTAGCTGCAATTTTAATATTACTTTGGGAAAACCTAACTAATGATTTATTCGACGCAGAAACAGGAATCGATGAATTTAAATTCCATTCAATTGTAAATCTTGTAAAAAATAAAAAAATAATTTTATTTATTGCATATACATCTTTAGTTATTGGTTTATTAATAATTTCAATTATTTCAATATCAACAACTATAAACATTTTGATTTTGGTAGCATCTTGCTGCTTCTTAGGATATTTATATCAAGGACCTCCTTTTAGATTTGGCTATCAAGGCTTAGGAGAACCATTATGCTGGCTTGCATTTGGACCTTTTGCCTACTCTGCAGTCTTAATTGCGTTAAATCCGTCTAATATTTACTCTGAAGATATTCCTTGGAAAGTTTCTTTATTACTTGGTTCAGGACCTTCATTGGCAACAACTCTTGTATTATTTTGTTCCCATTTTCATCAAATTTCTGAAGATAAAAAGCATGGGAAAAATTCACCTTTAGTTCGCCTAGGAGCAAAAAAAGGTTCTAAAATTGTGCCTTGGATAATTTTTACAATATATATTTTTCAACTTTTAACTATAATTACTGGATTTATTCCAGTGTTTTGTATCCTTTATTTGATTAGTTTTCCTCAAGCAATAAGACTTATAAATTTATTAAAGTCTTCATATAAAAAACCTTCTGCAATAAAAAATTCTAAATTCGTCGCAATTAAATTTCAAACTCTTAATGGAGTTGGCTTAATCACAGGATTAATTTTTAATTACTTGCTTAATAAATGAAATTAATATTTAAAAAAAAATCTTATAACTTTAAGTTATCCAGAAAAGTAGAAAATTCTAAAACCACTTATCTTACAAAACTGGGTTGGATTATTAAATTATCAAATAATGATAAAAAAATTGGGTTTGGAGAAGTGTCACCACTTCTAGAAGAAGACTTAAAAAAATGTGCAAAACAACTAAATATGATCCCTGAGAATGTAGAAGAATTTAATTTATCTGAGCAAATAAATATTTTTCACCCATGCATTCAATCTGCAATAAATTCTGCATTAGCTGAGATAAATCGAAAAATAATTTTTAAAGAAAACTATAACTTTGATGAAATTGATAAAACAGCCATACTTTTAAATTCTGAAAATCTAATTTCAGAGCTAAATGAAATTAAAAAAAGACAATCTAATATTAGAAAATTAGTAACAATAAAATGGAAAGTAGCATTAAGAGATAATCATGAGGAAGAAGCAAATTTAGAAGAAATTTTAAGTCAAATAGGCAATAATATTAAGTTAAGAATAGATGCTAATGGTTCTTGGGGCAGAAAAATAGCTAATAGATGGGCTGATATTTTGAAAGATAACAAAAATATAGATTGGTTAGAACAACCTCTCTGTGTTGATGATATTGAAGGAATGAAAGAACTCAACAAAAAAATCCCAATAGCCTTAGACGAATCACTTTTAAAATTTCCAACTTTGATTGATGAGTGGAAGGGTTGGCAAATTCGAAGGCCTTCCCAAGAAAATAATCCAGTTAATCTTTTAAGAGAATTAGAAAATAAAAAAGCTTTAATATCTATAAGTTCCTCATTTGAAACTGGAATAGGGCAGAGATGGCTTTATCATTTATCTTGTCTACAATTACAAGGACCAACTCCAAAAGTTCCTGGTTTAGCAATGAACAAATTCCCTAATTCGTTTCTATTTTTAAATGAAGCAAAGAAGATATGGGATCAACTATGAAAAATAAAATTCATATTATTGAAGTTGAAAATAATGAAACTCAATCAGTAGAGAAAATTATTAAAAAAATTAGAGAGAATAAAATTATTTATATAAAAAACAAATTTTATGAAGATGAAAATGTATTAGATTCAATTAATGAAAATGGACCTGGAATTATCTTAAATAGTAGTGGGAGTTCTGGAAAACCAAGACAATGTTTTCACCATTTAGATAATCTTCAATTATCTGCTATTACATCAGGAAAATGGCTTATAAAACAAGGATTTGAATTGCAAAAAATCCTAATTTTAAATACTTTACCTCTGAACCATATAAGTGGATTAATGCCAATTTTTAGAAGTCAAACTTGGGGATGTGATTGTATTAATATTTCTCCGAATTTAATAAAAAAAACTCGAGAACTTTTACTTTTTACAATTAAATCAAAAAAAAACAAAAAACACTTGATTACATCATTAGTGCCTACACAATTACAAAGACTTTTAGCTCAAAAAGATGGTATTAGTTGGCTAAAAATTTTTGATCTAATTTGGTTAGGTGGAGCTTCAATTTCAAGGGAAACTGCAGAACAATGTATAGAAGAAAAAATAAAATTAGCACCTTGTTACGGCTCAACTGAAACAGCGGCAATGGTTACGAGTTTAAAACCAAAAGAATTCTTAATGGGTTTTAAAAATGTTGGAGAAATACTACCTGATACAAAAATAAGAATTAACGCGAAAGGATTAATCGAGATAAACTCAGCCAGAATTGGAATCGAGATAATAGACTCTTCAAAAACTGAAAATTTCAAAAATAAAAATGGGTGGTGGCAAACCGGTGATTTAGGTGAAATTAATCAAATCAATAATTCTTTTTATTTAAACTTTATTGGAAGAAGCGATAACGCTTTTAATTCAGGAGGAGAAATCGTTTTCCCAGAAGTTATTGAATCAAGATTAAATGATTTCATTATGAAAGAAAATATCCCAATTAATAAATTCAATATTTCAAAAGTGTCTAACAAGTTATGGGAAAATAAAATTAAAGTAATTATTGAATTTAGAGAACTTACAAATAATAAAAATATTGAAATTTCTTTAAATTTATTAAAAAAATTTTCTCAAAGATGGCCTAAACATGAAAAGCCTGAAGAGTGGGTTGTCAAAAACAAAAATACCAGTAGAGAAAAAATAAACTATAAATTTATAAAATAATAATTAGCATTCTTTTAAATTTGCACTTACATTAGAAGCCTCTATCCATCTTTCTAACTGATCGGGAAGTGCTATTTTATTTCTTGAATCAACATCTAAAGAACAATGTATAATTTTCCCTTCGGCTACTTTATTTCCATTTTTTATAAAAAAGCTATTTACTTGGAACAAATGATTATTAATTTTAAGAGGAGCAATTTTTACTTTTAAAAAATCTCCAATTTTAATAGGCGCAAAAAAGTTTGCTTCGCAGTTTATTATGGGAAAAACAATTTGACTTTTACGTATAGAAAAATCTGGAAAAATATCTTGATATGGAATCCCATAAATTTCGATACTCTCTTCCCAAGCTTCGTGCGACCATTTTAATAAGTTATGAAAATGAATTACACCTGCAGAATCACAATCACCGAATCTTACTTTCTTCTGCAATATCAACCAGTCAGCGGGTCTCATTTAAAGAACTTATCTATCAACAGATCCCATAATGACATCTATTGAGCCAAGAATTGCCATAATATCGGCGATTTTGGCACCTTTAAGAATATGAGGCAATATTTGAAGATTATTTAAATCAGCTGCTCTGATTTTAAATCTCCATGGGGTAACTTCATTATTTCCTTGAATGAATACACCTATTTCTCCTTTACCGGACTCTAATCTTGTATACAATTCTCCGTTAGGAATTTTAAAAGTTGGAGCAACCTTCTTAGCTACATATTGATAGTCCATACCAAATATTTCACTTTTCTTATCTTCAGTCGCCATTCTTTGAGCTTCCAAATTTTCAGTTGGACCTCCTGGAATCATTTTACAGGCTTGGCGAATGATGCTTAGTGATTGTCTCATCTCTTCGACTCTCACTCGATATCTCGCATAACAATCTCCCTCATTTTCTGAAGCAATCTGCCAATCAAAATCATCATAACATTCATAACTATCAACTTTCCTTAAATCCCAGGAAACTCCAGAAGCTCTAAGCATTGGCCCAGACAAAGACCAATTAATTGCCTGGTCTCTTTGTATTGTTCCCAGACCTTCAATTCTTTTTTTAAAAATTGGATTATTTGTGATTAATTTTTCATATTCATCAATCTTAGGTCCAAACCAATCGCAAAAGTCTATACATTTTTCTAACCATCCGTATGGAAGATCACATGCGACACCACCTATCCTAAAGAAATTATTATTTATCAGCCTCTGTCCAGTAGCAGCTTCCCAGAGATCATATATCATTTCTCTTTCTCTAAAAATATAGAAAAATGGTGTTTGAGCTCCTACGTCTGCTAAGAAGGGACCGAGCCACAAAAGATGATTAGCAATACGATTGAGTTCTAGCATTAAAACTCTGATGTAACTAGCTCTTTTAGGAACTGGAATATTAGCTAATCTTTCAGGAGCATTTACTACAATAGCTTCATAAAACATTCCTGCTGCATAATCCATTCTGCTTACATAAGGGACATACATTACATTTGTCCTATTTTCAGCTATCTTTTCCATTCCTCTATGTAAATATCCAATTACTGGCTCACAATCAATGACATTCTCACCATCAAGAGTTACAACTAACCTTAAAACCCCATGCATTGAGGGATGATGAGGGCCAAAATTGACCACCATTGGTTCTGTTCTAGTCTCTAGCTGAGCCATTGGAAATTTAACTTCTAAATAAATCTTAGTCGAAAGTTATGCAAACTGACCTATCTGATTCATCTTTTTTCAATCATAAATCAGTTATGACAGATGAGATTATGGCCTCATTAGAACATTACCCATTAATCCATAACAACCAACTTAAAGGAATAGACGCAACTTTAGGCGGCGGCGGGCACTCTTATCATTTATTGAGAAAATATTCGGATTTACATATAATTGGACTTGATCAAGATCCATTCGCAAGAAAATCAGCATCAAAAAAACTTGATGAATATAAAAATAGGCTTGATATTAGGGCTACAAATTTTGCGGATTTTATCCCAAAAGAAAAAGTTTCTTTTGTTATTGCAGATCTTGGAGTAAATAGCAACCAAATTGATGACCCTAAAAGAGGATTTAGTTTCCAAAAAGATGGTCCGCTTGATATGCGCATGAATCCTTTTCTTGAGGTTGATGCAGAGAAATTAATTGAGGCTTTCAATGAAAAAGATCTAGCTAACCTAATTTATAAATATGGAGAAGAGAGATTATCAAGAAAGATTGCTAGGAAAATAAAAATGGATTTGAAGGAAAATGGGAAATATTCTGGAACAAAAGAATTAGCCTATTCAATTGCAGGCTGCTTTCCACCAAAACAAAGATATAAAAAAATACACCCAGCAACAAGAACATTTCAAGCACTAAGAATTGCTGTCAATAAAGAAATTGAAGTATTAGAAAAATTTTTGCAAATTGTCCCTGAATGGCTCTTGCCTGGAGGTATTATTTCTATTATTAGTTTTCATTCCATAGAGGATAGGTTAGTTAAAAATTCTTTTAAGAATGATCAAAGACTAAAAAACCTGACAAAAAAGCCAATAACTCCTTCCGAACAAGAAGTCGAACTCAATAAAAGAGCTCGAAGTGGAAAATTAAGAATTGCGCAATTAAAATGAGAACCAACAATTTCTAGCGTAATGATCTGATCGTATTTGTAAGAATATGAATTGCTTTTTTTACATCATTTGAATTAGTGCTTAATCCAATACTTAACCTTATTGAAGATTCTGCTTCTTTAAAAGATCTACCTAAGGCTAGTAAAACATGAGATGGTTCACCATTACTACATGCAGATCCACTAGAACAAATTATTTTAGATTTTAAAAGTTTATGAAATTTTGCTCCGTTTAAATCCAATACAGTCAAATTTAAATTATGAGGTAATCTTTTTTCTATGGAGCCATTAATTAATAAACCAGAATTATTTTCTAACAAACCCTCTAGAAGGATGTTTCTATGTAAAAGTAATTTCTCAGCATTATTTTTTTGATTAAAAACTGCTATCTCTATTGCTTTAGCAAAGCCAACTACTAAAGGAAGAGGTAATGTACCAGACCTGAGACCATATTCCTGACCTCCTCCAACAATTAAAGGCTCAAGATTCATTTCTTCATCAATCAAAAGAAGTCCTATCCCTTTAGGACCATATATTTTGTGAGAACTCATCGTTATCATATTTACATCTGATAAAAGATTATCTAACTCGATATAACCTAAACATTGTGCAAAATCAGAGTGAAAAGTAATTCCTCGTGATTTACATATCTTTGAAATATTCTCTACAGGCTGGATAACTCCTATTTCGTTATTTGCCAACATAACACTCACCAGAAATGTATCTTCTCTTATATTTTTTTTGAATTTTTCTTCTGAAATTAAGCCATCTTTTTCAGGATTAATTTCTGTAACCATAAATCCCTCTTTTTTTAGTTGATTAAGGGGCTCCAAAACAGCTTTATGCTCTGTTTTTAAGGTAATAATATGTCCATAATTTCCTGTTTTTTTATAGAAATTTCTAGCAAAACCTAATAAGGCTAAATTATTAGATTCAGTTGCTCCGCTTGTAAAAATAACTTTTTTATTCTTAAGAAATAAATTTTGTTCTATTTTTTCTCTTGAGGCTTCCAATATAGCGCTTGCATTAATCCCCGCCAAATTAGATTTGCTTGCAGGGTTAGAAAATATCTCACTCCAAAAAGGTTTCATAGAATCAACAACATCTTTAGAGCAAGGAGTCGAAGATTGATAGTCTAGTAGTATGGGAGTTGATAGCATTATGTTTAGTATATAAAATTCTGTTTATTACTAGAAAATCAAATTTAAGAATTAAAAAAATGAATGAAATTAATCAAATAAATAATGAACCGGTAAGAAAATCAAGAATTTTATTAGTTGATGATGAGCCTGGTTTAAGAACAGCTGTTAAAACATTTCTAGAAGATGAAGGCTTTGAAATATTTATTGCAGTTGATGGCGAGGATGGTTGGGAAAAAGCTCAAACAATTTTCCCCGATTTGATAATTAGCGATGTTATGATGCCTCGGGCCAACGGTTATGATTTATTAGAAAAAATTAGAGAGGATGAAAAATTAGGAGGAACTCCAGTTATTTTTCTAACTGCAAAAGGAATGACCCTAGACAGAACAGAAGGTTATCTTGCAGGAGTTGATGATTATATTTCCAAACCTTTCGATCCCGATGAATTAGCTGCAAGAGTTAAAAATGTAATCAACAGACAAGAGCGGCTATTAAAAGAAGCGGCACGATTCGCAGATATTGACGTAAGCAAAATGGCAAAACAAATTACTGAAATAAAATCTATGCTCACAGACCAAAACCAGACTAATTCAGAAAATAAAATTAATCTTCCTAGTTTTACTCCTAGAGAAGCAAGTGTACTTCAACTAGTAGCAGAGGGACTGATGAACAAGGAAATTGCTAGAAAGCTTGAAACGTCAATTAGAAATGTTGAAAAATATGTTAGTAGACTTTTTATCAAGACAGGTACATCTAGCCGAACAGAATTAGTTCGTTATGCACTTGAAAATCATTTAGTAAAATAAAACTTATTTAATTTTTTCGAATTCAATTAGTTTTGAAAAATAAAAAGGAGCTTGATTTAATTTCTTTTTAACAACTTTAAATCCTCTTTCTTTAGCAGCATTAATAATACCCTTTTCTTTCAATGTATATGCCCTTGTAGTTTTACTTGGCCCAGGAAATAATTTTCCAATATTTTTTAGAACAGCAAGAACTGGAGTGTAAGGAGCAAAGCTAACGATTAGTTTTTCTTTGCTTAAATCGCATAGATGTTGAACCATTTCTTCTGCAACCGGTTGAGGATAATGAATAAATACATCCAAACAAACTACAACATCAAATAATCCATTTAATTTTTCCAGATCACAGACTTCATATTTAATTTTACCTTGACTCAAACCTAATTCATGAATACGTTTTTTTGTTTCTTTAATCATTTCAGAAGAAATATCGCTCACCTGTAGTTCTTTTATACCGAGTCTTAATAAAGGTATGGAGAGACTTCCTACACCACAGCCTGCATCACAATAACTTTTTTTTGTTAGTTCGGGATAATTTTTGATATATGAGACTACATCATCTACAGTTTTTTGATGTCCTTTCCTAATATTTTTCTGAACTGTATTAATTTCATCAGATTTGCTATAGATTTTATTCCATCTTTCAAAGCCAGTACCATTAAAATACTCTCTTACTTCACTTTTTTCGATAATCTTATTTGACGTCATAGTATTCTATGAAAATTTTTTCTTTTTATACTAACTAACTGGCGCCAAATTAATTGCACGCCATTATAGGAAAGAATTGATTTGTTATTTTGTCAGAATTGAATTCTAAAGATATTTATAAAATTGCTGTCGTGATGGGTAGTGATTCAGATCTTAAAACATTGAAACCAGCTATTGATATTTTAAAAGAATTTGGAATAAAAACTGAAGTTTGTATACTTTCTGCTCATCGAACACCTATTGAAATGATGGAATATGCAAAAAATGCAGAATCAGAAAACATAAAAGTAATCATTGCCGGTGCTGGTGGTGCTGCTCATCTTCCAGGAATGCTGGCATCCATAACTTGTATTCCTATTATTGGAGTACCAGTAGAGAGTAAGACACTTAAGGGGATTGATTCTCTTTTATCAATCGTTCAAATGCCCGCTGGGATTCCAGTTGCAACAGTTGCAATTAATGGAGCTCAGAATGCTGGATTATTAGCAATAGAGATGATCAGTTTATTTGATGCATCCATAAAAAAAACTTTAAAAGAATTCAGAGAAAATCTACATACACAGGTAAGAACTAAAAATAGTAAGTTATCAACTATTGGACCTGACAATTATCTTCAAAATAAATGAAGTAATATTTTTTATTAGGCCTTTTTAAGAAAGTTTTCTTTTTTAAGGTAGTTAATAACTTTCTCAACGGAATCATTTAAATCTAACGAACCTGTATCAACAACAATTTCGGGATTATGAGGAGCTTCATATGGACTAGAAATCCCTGTAAATTCCTTAATTTCGCCCAAACGAGCTTTCTTATAAAGACCTTTAGTATCCCTATTCTCACAAACTGTGATATCTGCAGCACAATAAACTTCAATAAAATCTTTAGATCCAATAATTTTTCTGACTTTATCTCTATCGCTAATAAATGGAGAAACGAATGCTGTAATAGTTATTATCCCAGCATTCATAAATAGATTCGCAACTTCTCCAATTCTTCTTATATTTTCTTCTCTATCTTCATCCGAAAACCCAAGATCTTTGCATAAACCGTGTCTAATATTATCTCCATCCAACACGTAAGTCGAAAACCCATCTAAGTGTAAAACTTCATTTAAAGCGTTAGCTAAAGTACTTTTACCAGAGCCAGATAAACCTGTAAACCATATAACCATACCTTTATGACCTCTCATTTTCTCTAACTTTTCTCTATCAATAGTTAAATTGTGCCACTTTATATTGGTTGACTTTGTTTGATCTTGTTCTTTCATTGTTTGGACTATCAAAATTAAAAACCTATCCTAACCCTTGCTTCATAAATTATGAAATCCCTCTTTACGAAGAAACTCAATTGATTTCGATACCATATCACCCTGTAACTGGATATTTCTATCAATCAATGTTCCTCCAGTCCCACAAAAAACTTTAATTTTTTTTAGTAATTCTTTTAATAAGATTTCATCCTCAGCGCCTAAACCTCGAATTAAAGTTACAGTCTTTCCCTTTTTACCTTTTTTTTGTTTTGAAATATTTATTTTTAATTTTTTATTAACAGTATCTACTTTAGCTGTTTCTTCTGATTTTTTTTCTTGATTATCAAATTCGATCCAATTTTTTTTTCCCATTATTTTCAATATAATCTATAGTTAGTTAATACTTATTCTATAGAAAAAGTGGTAAGTACATTTTCTCGCAAAGATCAGAACTATAAAAATGACGATTTAAATCAACCCTCTAAAGAGGGAAGATTTGGAAAATATGGTGGTCAATATGTTCCTGAAACGCTAATGCCTGCTCTTTTTGAGCTTGAAGCAGCTGCATCTAATGCATGGAAAGATAAACTTTTTGTAGAAGAATTAAATCATCTCCTTAAGACTTATGTAGGAAGAGAAACACCACTTTATGAAGCCAAAAGACTTACTGAACATTACAAAACTAAACAAGCAACTCCTAGAATATGGCTTAAAAGGGAAGATTTAAATCATACTGGGGCTCACAAAATTAATAATGCCCTCGGACAAGCTTTACTTGCAATAAGAATGGGCAAAAAAAGAATAATTGCAGAAACTGGAGCGGGTCAGCACGGAGTTGCTACGGCTACTGTTTGTGCGAGATTTGGCTTGAAATGTATTATCTACATGGGTGCTGAAGATATAAAAAGGCAATCCCTTAACGTTTTCAGAATGAAACTTCTAGGAGCTGAAGTTAAAGTTGTAAATTCTGGAACTGCAACACTTAAGGATGCCACTAGTGAAGCCATTAGAGATTGGGTTTCTAATGTCGAAACCACACACTACATTTTAGGATCCGTTGCCGGCCCACACCCTTTCCCAAAGATTGTGCGAGATTTTCATGCAGTTATAGGTGAAGAAACTAAAAAACAATGTTTAGAATCATTTGGATCTTTTCCCGATATTTTGCTTGCTTGTGTAGGTGGGGGATCAAATGCAATGGGGCTTTTCCATCCTTTTGTTAAAGAAACTTCTGTGCGTCTTATTGGAGTTGAAGCCGCAGGAAGCGGAGTTGATACTGACAAACATGCTGCCACAATCACTAAAGGTTCAGTTGGAATTTTGCATGGATCAATGAGTCTTCTCTTGCAAGATGATAATGGTCAAGTACAAGAAGCTCACTCAATAAGTGCAGGTTTAGATTACCCTGGAGTAGGACCTGAACATAGCTATTTAAAAGAAATAGGTAGAGCAGAATATGGATCAGTCACAGATCAAGAAGCTTTAGACGCTTTAAAACTTGTTAGTGAACTAGAAGGAATTATTCCTGCACTTGAAACTTCCCATGCCTTTGCTTGGTTAGATAAATTATGCCCTACTCTTGAAAAAGATACTCATATAGTTATCAATTGCTCTGGAAGAGGCGACAAAGATGTTAATACTGTTGCATCTTCATTAGATATTTAATCAATACCTTGGTATTGATGGGTCAATATATCTACTCCATCCATCAATACCCTCCTCCAAATTCCATATTTCGCTCACAATATTATTATCCAAGCACCATTGAGAAAAGTTATAACTTCTTATTCCTGCATGACAGGTAACTACAATTTCTCTACCTAATAAACCAGCAAATATTTCTTCAACATATTCATATGTAACTTTACTAATTGGTATATGTAAAAATTCTTTTGAGAAACATGCCAGTTCAAGCTCTGACTGCTCTCTTACATCAATCAAGACTGGATTTTCTTTCTCAGAATTAAACCAATCATTTAGACTAGCAGCATTTATAGATTTTGGAAAACTTCCCAATTTATAGGATAAATTATGTGTTATTTACAATTTAATAAATTAAGTTGCAGTAGGAAGTTTATTGTTAAAAATAAAAATAAACATTGATAATGAAACT
>CACNQS010000026.1 GCA_902622625.1 uncultured Prochlorococcus sp. | reverse complement strand
ACTCTATATCTATATCTTCAACTCCATATCCAAGTTTTACAGAACCTGAGCTACGAGGTTTCTTATCTTTCTCTTCTGCTCTTGCATATAAATAAAGCGCAGCTTGACTTTTGGTATAACTCCGAAAGGCACCATCACTATTTGCATAAACTCTTTCATAAAAACTCTCAGATAGACCATTATATGGAACAGATTTTATGGATTCATGGCTTTCTAATAGTTTTACTTCTGCTTCTCTTAAAATCGTAAGTAATTTTTTAATTCCAACAGGATTTCTTTTTTTTGCGTCCTTAACTTCAATAGGATGCTTGGCTAGTGGAGAGAATTCTGTTCTTTCATTCTTGTTGCCAAAATCAGATGCAATATTAGCTTGATTTAGAGCCTTTTTAATACCAGATTCACTGATATCACTTGTTGTTGTAATACCAACTAAATTTGATTCGTTCCAAACTCTTAAAGTTAAGATTTGTTTTTGTGATGCCTTAAGTTGTTTAGCCTCACCTTTATCTACTTGCACAGAATAGTCATTAGAAAAGCTTGCACCATAATCCCATTTTTTAAGATTTAAGAAATCTGCAGCTTGGGAGATTTGAGCTGTAATTTCTTTTGAATTCATATCCTATCTTCCTCCAACAGTGATTGAATCAACCTTAATATGAGGTTGGCCAACAGTTACGTTTACACTTCCACTAATGGATCCACAGAATCCAGGAGCTAATTCCAGGTCATTTCCGCACATAGATATTTTTGGCATAACTTCTTTAGCCTCACCAATCAAAGTTGCTCCCTTTACTGGACTAGTTAATTTTCCGTTTTTAATAAGATATCCTTCTTCTACTGCAAAATTAAATTGTCCTGTAGCACCTACACTGCCACCACCCATTGATTTGCAGTAAAGACCATCACTAATACTATTTATTAAATCCTCTTTAGAGTGCTCACCTTTAGCTATGTAAGTATTTCTCATTCTTGAAGCTGCAGCAAAAGAATAATTTTGTCTTCTTCCACTTCCTGTTCTTTTATGGCCAGTTCTTAATTCACCTGCCCTGTCTGATATAAATTTTTTTAAAATTCCATTTTTTATAAGAACTGATTTTTCTGGTTCCATACCTTCATCATCTACTGATAATGAACCAAAGGATCCTTCGGATATTCCTTCATCTATAGCTGTTACAGATTCATGTGCAATTTTTTCATTCAATTTATTCTCAAATGGTGTTGTTCCTCTCTCTATTTGAGTAGTTTCAAGTAAATGACCGCAGGCTTCGTGAAATATAACGCCACCAAACTTATTAGCTAATACGACAGGCATTTGTCCAGCATCAACATAATCTGCATACAACATATTCATTGAACTTTCAAACACATCATTAGCTGCTTTTTCGTGATCCCATAATCTGAATTCATTAGGCATGCCTGATGATCCAAATCTTCTACTTCCACTAGATCTGTATTGGGCATCACTAGCAATTAAGTTGAGTCCAACTGTTTGATGCAACCTAATATCTGAGACATAGGTCCCGTCGCTAGAGGCTATAATTACTTCTTGCAGACTTCTTGAGTAACTTCCTTTTCTAGTTATTATTTTATTATTCTTTTTTAAAGACTTTGTACTGTTTAATAGTTTTTCACTTATCTCATGAATAGAAGGTACTTCATTTATCCATTTTTTCTTTGATAAACTGTAGTCCCTATGTTTATTTAAACCGTTAAAAACTTCTCTTTTTTTGTTGTCTGTTATGTCTAACATCTCAATAGCCTGTGATACCGAACTCATCAAGCCTTGCTTTGTTAAGTCATTTGTACTTACAAATCCATCCTTTTTTTCTTTAAAGATTCTAATACCAGCACCCCTTCCAAATGATGGGCTTACACTCGTAATATAATCCTCTTCAGCTAACACACTTGAGTTGTCAGTATTCTCTATAAATATTTCTACAAAATCAGCCCCAAGTCCAATTCCATAGAAAATAATTTCTTCTAATAAATCTTTATTGCAACTACCAAAAACTATTTCATTTGATTTGATTTGTGACGAAAGCATTTGAGTTTATAATTCTTCTCTATATAAAAGATTATCTAATCGTAGGTTGGAAATCTTTGCTATCAAGAGGTTTTAATAAGTATAGTCTTAATAACTGGTAACCGTTTGATAAATAATTAGGTAATTTTTTAATAGTTTTAAATACTTTATTTCCATCACTGTTTGCAATATCGGAAAGAACCTTATTATTATCTACTATTTTATCTAATCTTCCATAAAAAGATTTATCATAAACGTCCATTACTACAGGGAAAACTCTAGCTGCAGTTTCATTGGTTTTATTAATAACAAACTGGTCGTAATCTCTGGCATCTAAACCTAAAGAACTGTAGAAATCTTTTTTAATTCCCAAGTCCCTTGCATACATAGTTGCAAATACAGCTAATAGAAAGAACCTAGACCATAACTTGGATGTTAATGGAAGATTATTCAAAAAATATCTAAACCTATGGAAATAATCAAATAATGGGTGTGTAAAAGTAGAGCCGCCAATGGTAATTTTTTGGCTTAAGGATTTAACAGTACGTGGCTGTGCTTTCATTAATGCGTCAAAGAAATCCCCATGTCTATTTTCATCTTGACACCAATTTTCAAAGTAATTAAACAGTGGAAAAATTTTGCTATCAGGGTTCTTCTCGAGATGCCTATAAATTGCTATGTATCTCCAATAACCTATTTTTTCGGATAAATAAGTTGCGTAAAAAATACTTCTTGGTGGGAAATAAGTATAATCTTTATTTGCTGTTAAAAATCCTAAATCTAACTGAAGTCCAAAGTCACTCATTGATTTATTTAAAAAGCCAGCATGTCTTGCTTCATCTCTGGCCATATGAGCAAAACATTCAGCAAGTAGAGGGTTTTTGACTTTAATTCTCTTACTAAGTTCCTTGTAAAGTAAAAAACCTGAAAATTCTGAAGTACAACTTCCCTCGAGAAAATCAACGAAAAGCTCTCTAGTCTCAGGATCTAATTTTTCTGCAGCGCCTTCAAATTCACTATTTCTTACAAAATGATGTCTATTATAATCTTTTCTGAATTCCTCACATATAGCTTCCAATTCCTCCTCGTTTATTGATAAATCCATATTTTCCATAGCCTCAAAGTCTGTTGTATAGAATCTTGGGGACAAAATTGTTTCTTTTGCTGGTATCTTTCCATTATTAATATCTTTTTTATTTTTTGATTCAACAGTTGATTGAGTCATTTTTTATTCTGTTTATTAATACTATTATTTACTATGATTTGTATTTTCGAGGGAAAAGTTAACTTGGTGTTATTGTTTTTCTAATTAACTCCTATTAACTTTTGCCCATTTAATCTTTGAAGTACTCTTGAAATTATTAATTTTAGGGTAATTCTTTTTTCGTCAATAAGAAAAGATTCAATAATACTGGGTTGTTGATTAGGTTTTGATAAAGAAATACTTTTTAATGAACTAATGTCATCCTTCTCAAAGGATAACCAAAAGTTACATGTATCTTTAATTTCACAATTTATTACCCAACATTTATCTCCAGCAATAGGTCTATTTGTGTTTGTCAGGTTAATATTGTTTATTTCTAATCCTCTTAGATTAATTTCCTCAGTAAGTGAAGGAATTAAGTGTGTGTTAATAAATTCTTGGAAAGGCTTTTTCTCTACTGGGAGTTCTTTTTTGGGTTTTGTTATTGGTTTTTCGGAAGTATTAATTTCATTTTTTATAACAAATTTAGCAGCAGAATCACCATTATTAATATCCCTATTGATAACTTTTTCAGATTTAAGTCCTTTTATTTCCTTAGAGTTTGAATTAGTAGTGTTGTCAGATTTTTCTTTATTTAATTCATTGCTTTTGTCTAAATTTTCTTCCATAAAAAAAACTATTTACTACATTATAAATTAAAAAAACATTTTTTAATTAATTTATTTATCTACCAATCATTATCATCATTATCCCAGTCATCATTATTATTTTGATTTGAATAATTTTGATCTTTTTTAAAATTATTATCATTCATATTCTTGACTACTCTATAGTTAACAGAAATTGTTGGTTGAGTTTCTCTAATATCCCTTTGTGGCGGCATCTCAACGTTTGGTTCCATTTCTTCCTCATTATTATTAGATAGAAAATCATCTTCCGCATTTTCGAAAGTTTTTTTTCTGAAACTAGTACTAGTAATTGTTGTATTCAATAATGTGCTTACAAATAAACCAGAAAAAAACGAAATACTGATTAACTTTCCTATACTTACTTCTTGGAAAGTCCATTTAAAGTATCTAAATGAAGTCTTCTGATTATTATTTGTATATAATAAAATTTGAAAAATTATTATTAAAAAAAGAGATAAAAGTAAATATTTTTTTTTAAACATTATTATAAAAAGTTATCTTAAATTGTTTAATATTTCCATAATATATTTTGTGAAAATTTATTTATGTTAATTCTAAATCAATTTGATATTTAAGAATATCGACTTTTATTATTTTTACTTTTATTGCATCTCCAACTTTATATGATTTTTTAGATTTTCTTCCAATCAATAGATTTTGCCTTGACCTGTATTCATACCAATCATTATTAAGAGTGCTTACGTGTACTAAACCTTCTACATTTAATTCTGATATCTCAACAAAGAAACCATATGTTTGCACTGATAAAATAAACCCATTATAAATATTACCTAGTAATTTTTCTGCTTTTCTTACTTTTTTTATATCTACCATATTAGATTTATATTGTTTAACTTTGTACTTGAAATCATTATGTTTATCTATCACAAACTTGTTAAATAATATTTCTAGATTTTTTGAAATTGATGAATTAAATATATGCCAATTTACTAGGTCTAATGAATTACTTTCCGATATATTGATTGCATCAATATTATTTTTCTTGGATTTCTTACCATTTATTATCATATTAAAAATACAGTACTGGTTAATAAGATTAGTGAAGTCAAATCCAGGAATTGTCCATGGAGAAATAAATAATTTTTCTGATTCATAATTATCAGGATCTTTAGATATCAACCTTATTTCATTGTCCTTGAATTCATTAATTAGAAGTTTATGTAAAATTCTTTTTTTATTATCGTCGTCACATAATTTAATTACTTGACTAAATGTCAAATTGCCATCTTCATTAAGCTCTACATCATTATCAATAAATTCTGAATATTTGATAATTTCATTGGCATTAACGTAATCTATTCCATTAGAGATGTATCCTGCACTTTTTAAGCCATATTGATTTGAATGTTTGAACCATATTAAATTAGCTTCATATAGTATTGGTGAAAGGTAAGTTTGGCAATCTTCTTTATTTAATGATTCAAAATATCCTTTTGAATATTCAGCTGGATTGTGAATAAAAAATTCATCTAGTGCTTCAATCTTATTCAGTGGCGCAGGAATTTCTACTTTACCCTCCAAAAGATGGGTTTCTCTGAATGAACATGAAATTTCTAGTATTTTATCCAATTCGTTGACATATTCCTTTATTGGTTTTAATACCCTAGAGGTTATTCTTGATTTACTTTTTCTTGATAAAAGCGCGTCAGTATGATCACTTCCAACAATGAGGGTGCATTTTACTAAAGTAAGATGAAATGACCAATCAATTATTTCATTATCACTATTTAAATTGACACAGAGGCTTATTGCTTCATTCTTTTCACCAAATTTAAATTCAGAATCATTTCTTATGGCATCACCAAGGTAGTTTTGCCAATCATTCAATAAGGGTAATGACTCAAAGCCTTTGAATAATATTTCTAGAGATTTTTTGCTATTTAGATCTACTTTTTCTGCAAGATTATTTGTATGTATCCATAATTTAGTATTTTTATTTTTTCCCTGCTCTATTTGAATCATTGGGAGCATTGGAGAATTATTAGAATTCCAACTTTTGAATAAATAAGAGTTTTTATCTGTAAGGTCTATCCTCTCCCTTTGTTCTATTTTTTTTGATTCAATATGATTTAAATCGTATGATTTAACGATATTGCTTTTAGATAAAACAAAGTCTGTATCATAGTCTTCATTATTGTTTAGTTTTAGTTCTTGTATCACATGACCTAGTCCTTCTTCTTGACCTATGGGGAATCTATCAATCTCAACTTTTACTATATTCTTATTGTCTGGATTGAAAGTGTATTTTTCATTCTCTTTAGGTAGTTTAATTTTAGAAAGGATCCTATCGTCTATTGGGATTGCAAATACATCATTGTTTATTATTTCTACTTTAGAGAGAAGTATTTGATTTGATCTTTCAAGAATACAATCAACTATTCCTTCAGGTGATCTTCTTCTATATCCCTCTTTTATTATCCTTACTAAAACTTTATCTCCATTCCATGCATAGTTTAGTAGATTTTCTTTAATGTAGATATCTTCTTTGTCTTTTCCTCTTACAGCAAAGCAATAGCCTTTGCTACTACATCTTATTTTGGCGACAAGATGATTATTATCCTTTATGCAAGTATATTCATCATTTTCATTTTTATTAATTATTTCAAGTGTTTCTAGAGCTGTTAAAGCAATATCTAATTTATCCTTATCAGATTTCTTTGTTAATTTTAATAATCTGCATAATTTTTTATATTCTAACCCATCTGACTGATTAAGATTATCAATTATTGAAGATGATGTGAACATAATCTAAATAAAATTATAAATTAATTAAGGGGTATACACTTCATTATTACACCTTATTATCCAAGCTTAAAACTAATTATTTTCTTTCTCTTCTTTTTCTTCTTTTTCGATGGTGAAAGAGTTGATAAAAAGCCTTATACCAATGATGAAAAATGTAATGGAAGCTATTGACTTAAGAACTACTTCGGGTAAAAAACTTGAAATAGAACCACCTGTTAAAGCTCCTAGTAAACTTGCAAAAACAAGTGCTGAAGAAGATCCTAGAAAAACTGCTAATGGTTTATTTGAAGTGCCACTTATAGTTAGAGTAGCTAATTGAGTTTTGTCACCTAATTCAGCTATGAAAACGGTTAGAAATGTTGATAGTAATAAACTTAAAACCATTTATAAATAATTTTTGAATGTTTCATAAGCTAAAAATATACTTATCAATATCATTAAAGTACCAGTAGATAAAGAAAATTTGCTAGGAGATATTTTTTTTGATACCCATTTACCAATAAGAACTCCTACTATGCTAGAGCTTATTAATGCTAGAGAACTTCCAAGAAAAACAACTATTGGCCTGCCCGATTCAGCAGAAAGCATTAAAGTGGCTATCTGAGTTTTATCGCCAAGTTCAGCAATAAATATTGTTGTAAAAGTCGTTATAAATATTGAAAAAAAACTTTTTTCTAGATTGTTTTCTTTTTTTTCTAATTTACTATTCATTTTCCTGAAACAGCAATTCTAAAAATTTTCATCTCTTTACTTTGGTAACCATAATTTGATGAAATATGTTGTTTGCAGCAATCTATTAAAAATTTATCACCAGATTTCAAATATCCTTTAAATGAAGTTGAAAATTCACTTACCCGGCAAAAATGTGGTCTGGTTTCATAAATTAAGCATTTTTTATTTTCTCTGTCGAGGTTTTTACACCAACCGTCTTTAGCCGTCATAGAATTTATCAAAGCTATATCTTCTTTGTTAAGTTTGTTAGCCAAATCGCTTCTTTCGTTCAAGTCGAATTTACAACAAGCTCCACAATTTTCTATACATGTCCATGATTTCATAATTTAATTCAATCTTGTAACGTATCAGTACAGTTTCGTCATTTATTTGTAAAAATAGTATCACAAAACATATTCATTAATCATGGCAACACTTATTCCTTTGGCTGTAGTTGCGTTAGCAGGACCAGCAATAATTGCTCTTGTATTTTACCGTAAATAAAAGAATTTCTTTTTGGTGACTTATCTGGAGGGTGTTTATTGGGATTTAGATGGTACCATCGCAAATACTGAATTAGAAGCCCATTTACCTGCTTTTAATAATGCTTTTAATGACCTTTGTATTGATTGGGATTGGGATACTAATACATATATAAAACTTCTGAAGATAAATGGGGGCAAAAATAGGATCGCTTATTACGCTAAATCTAATAATGATAATTTCTCAGAAGATTTAATTCTCAAAATTCATGAAACAAAACAGTTTCACTATTTAGAAATTATAAAAAAAAATTGCGTTAGTTTAAAAACTGGTGTTTTTAGATTAATAAATGAATTACATAGAAAAAAAGTAAAACAATTTATTGTTACTTCAAGTTCAAGAATTCAAGTCAATCTGCTTGTTGATTATCTTTTTAATGGCTTCAACCCTTTTGAGTTCATTATTTCAAGCGATGACGTTGAATTAAAGAAACCAAATCCATTACCATATTTAAAGGCAATCCAATTAAGTGGTATAAACAAAAACAACTCAATTGTTTTTGAAGACTCCAATCCAGGATTGAAATCTTCCTTGGCAGCTAACTTGCCAACAATTTTTGTTCCTTCAAATATCCCAGTTGTTCTTGAGGAAAATATTAAATTAGATTGTATTTTAGACAGTCTTGGTGATCAGAATAATGTGGCAAATGTAATTAAAGGCCCTAAACTAAAAACATCATATGTTGACTATAACTTTCTAAGTGATTATTTAGTGTCTTTTAATAATGCAAAAAACTAATTTTTCAAAAATTACCTATCAGTTAAATAATTTATTTTTTGGTTTTCTAAGTGATACTTGGAGAACAAAATCTATTGGTCTAATTTCTGTTTTGACAGGTTATTTTTTGTTCGCAAATTTTATTACAAAATTTATATCTGAAGGTAAAAATGAGTTGATAATGGTCCCAATAATTATTGTTTTTATTGAGATCATTATAAGAATTAAACCTTCTGCAAGTTCAAAGTTTTATTATCTATGGACCGTAGTTGATAAATTAAGAATTGGTGCAATTTATGCTGTTATACTTGAAGCATTTAAATTAGGGTCTTAAAAGCTATTCTTCTTCTTCTTCAATAGGGTAAACAAATCCTTGAGCTTTCCCAGTTAAAACTGATTTACCTAAAGATATAGCTTTTTGAGCTGCTATTGCTGCTTTCCCTTTCCAAACAGCATGCCTTTGGTTCCTTTTGCTTTTTGATTTTTTCTTCTTTGGTACAGCCATTCTGTTTCTTTATTTCCATATAATAATATAACCTTTAACTGGTTATCTCCAAAACTTTCTTGTATATTTTGTATATATACGTCAATTTTTTAAATAAGCATATATGCTTTATTAATCACTTATAAAGATTAGTGTTTAGATCAAAGTTCTCATATTCAGATTCTAAATCAAGTTATTCGGATCTTCTAGAAGATATAGAGACGGGGAAAATAGAATCAATATTTTTCTATCCTAGGCAGAGAGAAATTGATGTTTTGTATAAAAATGGCGATAAATTTAAAATTCCTATCCTTTACAACGATCAATTAATCCTTGAAAAGGCTACTGAAAATAAGATTGATCTAACTATTAACAATAGTAGAAAAGAAGCTTCAGCTGCTAATTCATTTGCTTCAATAAGTCTTTTCCTGATTTTTATATTAGCTATAGTCTTAATCCTGAGGAGTACATCAAAATTAGCTTCCAAAGCTTTTGGTTTTACCAAAAACCAAGCTAAATTTGTAACTATTGATGATGTAGAAACGAGATTCGATGATGTAGCTGGCGTCCCTGAAGCCGCTGAGGAATTAAAAGAGGTAATAACATTTTTGAAAGAACCAAAGAAATTTGAAAATCTTGGAGCAAAAGTTCCTAAGGGAGTTCTTCTAATAGGCCCACCAGGAACAGGTAAAACATTATTAGCTAAAGCAATTGCTGGTGAATCAGGAGTACCTTTTCTCTCAATATCGGCATCAGAGTTTGTAGAACTTTTTGTTGGTGTTGGAGCAAGCAGAGTTCGTGATCTATTTTCTAAGGCTAAGGAAAAATCTCCTTGTATAATTTTCATTGATGAAATTGATTCCATTGGAAGGCAAAGAGGGTCTGGGATCGGAGGTGGAAATGATGAAAGAGAACAAACCCTTAATCAGCTTCTAACTGAATTAGATGGTTTTGCTGATAATTCTGGGATTATTGTTTTAGCAGCAACAAATAGACCAGATATTTTGGATGCAGCATTATTAAGACCAGGCAGATTTGATAGAAAAATCGAAGTAATGCTTCCAGATTTAGATGGAAGAAAAAAAATTCTTTCAGTTCACTCACTTTCTAAACCACTTTCTAGCAAAGTTGACTTAGGATATTGGGCTTCTAGAACAGTTGGATTTTCGGGAGCAGATCTTGCAAATTTGATGAACGAGAGTGCTATTCACTGTGCTAGAGATGAATCTAAATCAATCAGTGATCTTCATATAGAAAATGCTCTTGATAAAATTACCATCGGCCTAAGAAGTTCATTAATAACTTCTCCAAATATGAAAAAAATTATTGCTTATAACGAGGTAGGTAGAGCGATTGTATCTGCTGTTAGAAATGGAATTGAATCCGTTGATAAAATTACGATCTTACCTAGAT
Source organism: uncultured Prochlorococcus sp. (assembly GCA_902622625.1). Lineage (GTDB taxonomy): Bacteria > Cyanobacteriota > Cyanobacteriia > PCC-6307 > Cyanobiaceae > Prochlorococcus_A. Next base: position 2,871 of record CACNQS010000026.1, on the reverse strand, counting down.
CTGGATCTATAGGAGGATATACAAAAATATGCCCTGACGAAGATGTAATTTCTAGTGGCTTGATTTCAAAAAAATTATTGTTTTCAAAAATTGAAATTGCTCTAGCTGGAAGAGCAGCAGAAACGATAGTTTATGGTGAAGGTGAAATTACACAATGCTCAATAAATGATATCTCTTATGCGACAAATATCGTAAGGGAAATGGTTACAAAATATGGATTTTCAATTATTGGTCCAATTTCAATGGATTCTGATAATAATGAAATGTATTTAGGAGATGGATTATTTAGAAGAAAGCCTCTCATAGCAGAAAATACCAGTTCTAGAATAGATAATGAAATCATAAATATTTCTAAAATTTCATTAAATAATTCAATAAAAATATTGAAAAAAAATAGAGTCTTACTAGATAAATTAGTTGATATACTTTTAAATCAAGAAACTATAGATAAAAAAGTTTTTAAATTAACAACTTCTAAATTGTTGAAAGTTTGATTTAATTGCTTTAAATTAAAAAAAATATTTTCTTGATAATTAAAAACAATACTACGAAGTTATTAGTTACACTTTCATTTTTACTTATTCTTCCATTTGTACAAAAACAATGGTTTAATTTGTATTCACTCAATATTAATGATATTTCCTTTTATTTAATCCTTTACTATTTGAGCGGAGCAATATGTCCATCTTTGGTGTATATAAACTCTTTAAAAAACTATACAGATTATAGTTTTACTAAGGATAAAATCCATAGTAAAAAAATAATTAAAGGAAAAAGATTATTATTCTTAGTAGCAATAAATTTAATATTTCTCTCTTTCTTAATAGCTGATTATATGTATATAAATTTTGATCTTATAATTAATTTATTTTTTGAAGGAATTAATGTCCCAAAACCGGATATTCCACAGTTATGTTTTTTCATATTTTTATTTTCTATTATATTAATTTTTAAGAAATCTAGGTTTCTTTTAAAAAAAATAATATTGGTAAATTTTATTTTGATTTCTCTCTATATTTGGCATCTTCAAATTATTAATATTAGTGTTGATGATCAGTTTCATATCTATAGATATTTTGGTTTAAATGACCTAAATTTAATTAATCTTTTTATCCTAGTAGCAATAGAAATTTCTTTTTATACGTGGTCCTTCTTATCATATAAAACTAATTTGAGCGATTGGATCGTGCATAAACCCCAAAAAGGTGATGTTATTCCCTTTTTGAATATATTTATTTTTTATTTTTTTATAATTATTTACTACTCATTACTTACTTAAATGTTTCTAATTCTCCTATAGCGCAGAAAAATATTCTTTACTACCTTTTGGGTCCTCTAACATTGTTTTCTCCCCGGGGGTCCAGTTTGCTGGACACACTTCATCGGGGTTTGCCGCAACGTATTGATAGCCTTGAAGAATCCTTAGCGTTTCATCAACATTTCTACCTACAGGAGCCTTGTTAACAGTCGTATGCATAACTACTCCTTCGGGATTGATAAGAAATAAACCTCTATCAGCCTCCCCATCATCATTTAGAACATTGTAAGCCTGGCAAATTTCTCTTTTTAAGTCAGAAACTAACGGATAGTTAATATCACCTATACCACCTTCATTTCTTGGGGTTTGTATCCAAGCCAAATGACAGTGTTTGCTATCAACTGATACACCAAGTATTTCCGTATTAAGTGCCGAGAAATCTTGGTATCTATCACTAAATGCTGTGATTTCAGTTGGACATACAAATGTAAAATCTAGTGGGTAAAAGAATAGAACAACCCATTTACCTCTTAGACCTGAAAGTGTAATCTCTTTAAACTCTTGATCATATACAGCTGTAGCACTAAAGTCTGGTGCTTCTTGGCCTACTTTTAAGCTCATGAAAAATTTGTCCTTATTTAAATTATGTATGGTCTGTTTGACCGTAATAAGTATTATAATTTTAATAATAATGAATTAGCAAGTTTTTTTTTAATTCAATGAAATGGCATTATTCCTTTACTAGGAAATTTACAATTTTGAATCACAATAAACTTTTAAAAAATCTCAAAAAGGAGTTAATTAAATATCCCATTAACAGGCTTGAAAATAAAAATTCGAATTAAAGGAAATTTCATTTTATTTAATATTCCTTAAAATTTAACTCTCTATAATTAGAAATATTCTTTTAAATATTTTTGATTATGGCTAAATATATTGAAAGACTAAAGGAAAAAGTTAAAATAAAAAAATTTGATTCTAATCAGCCAATTGGAGCTTGGATTTTCGTTGTAATTTTGAATATAGTTGGATTTGCGGGTTATTTCTACTTAAAGGTAAATAATATACAACTAGGTAGTTAAAAGCTTATCTTATTTCCTTCTTAATTGAGCGACAAAAATTTTTTAGTCTTTCATTCCTCGTTAAGTCAGGTAAAGTCCATATTGATTCTGTCTCAGGTAATGGATCTTTGCTCCATTCTTTGAATTCTTCCATTATCGAAGCATTATTTAATTTTGATGTATACTTTTTTCGTTTTTTTAAATATTTTCTTATCACTGTAAGATTTGCTTTAATATAATCTCTCATAAAAAATAATTAATCTTATATTAATTTATCATTTAGGAAGTTCTTATTTAAAGAAAAGATTAATTAGACATTTTGAACTGCTTGAAAAAGTCCAAACGAATAACCTCCAATTAAGATCCAGCCAAGTACGCTTGATATTATTGTAGATCTTCTATTATGTCTCCTTAAAGCTGATTCAATCATTTCATTAACTTCATCTCTATTAAGGTAATCTTTCTTGGAGTTTTTTTTCATTTTTTTCTTTTTACAATAAACGAATTTATAAGAAACTGAGCTTAAGATATTTTTATATAAGTAAAAGTTTT
>CACNQS010000025.1 GCA_902622625.1 uncultured Prochlorococcus sp. | reverse complement strand
TCCTAATAAAGGTTAATCAAATTGGAACATTAACTGAAACTTTGGAAGCTATTGAGTTAGCTAAAATGTCTGGCTTCACAAGTGTTATAAGTCATAGAAGTGGTGAGACTGAAGATACAACAATTGCAGATTTATCTGTCGCCACAAGATCGGGTCAGATCAAGACTGGCTCTTTGAGCAGAAGTGAAAGGATTGCAAAATATAATAGGCTTTTAAAAATTGAGGAGGAATTGGGAGATCAAGCAAGATTCGCTGGAGCTCTAGGATTAGGTCCCAAAAATATATAGTTTTTTTTAGCGCTTAAGTTTTTCTAAACGTGAGCCTTTTCTCATACTTAATTGGCACTTTATCCAATCAATACTTATTGGTAGTGCAAAAAAAAGTGGCAACAATGCAAAATTATTTTGTTTATTGGTTACAAGTAAAGCAGATGCAATTGATAAGCTTCCTATGAGAATTGAATGGCCTAAAGTTTTTTGAGCTGTAAACATTTTTTTGAATTGCCTATCAGACTCTCCCATTCTTATTTGCAATTGTAAATCGCCCTGTTCTAATCTTTCTAAACTTTCATCTATTCTTTTGGGAATTCCAACAGCTTTCGATCCTAGTTCACCTACTTGCCTTCCAAATTGGTTAATTAAATCGTTGGGACTTTGATTATTTGAAGTCATAAGTTCTATTAAATAAGGCTTGGTAACTGATACAAGGTTAAACCCTGGATCAAGCATTCTACCAACTCCTTCAAAAGTTGATAAAGCTCTCATCACAAAAATTAAGTCTACAGGCAGTTGAAATGGCGTTTCATAAACCAGTTCGTATAAATCTCCAGATAATTTTTCAATAATATTAGGACTAAATGGCGGAGTTAAGGCTTCTTTCAGCATCAATCTGACTAATCTTCTGACTGGTCCTACATCAATATCTTTTGAAATTAGCCCAGCTTGTTGTAATTGACTAACAAGTGATGAGGCGTCTCTAAGAGCAGCGGCCTTAACCATCCCCCCTAATCTTGTTTGAAGATTATTTGAAATGTTCCCCATCATTCCAAAATCATAAAAAATCAATTTACCTTCACTTGAAACTGCTAGATTCCCTGGATGAGGATCTGCATGAAAAAACCCGTAATTTACTAATTGTTTTAAGTAGCTGATTGCACCTATCTCTGCAATTTTAGATAAATCAATTTCTTGTGATTTTAATTTTTCTAAGTCGCTTATTTTTGTCCCTTCTAAATAACTTAAACAAAGCACTTTTTCACTGCTCATATCCCAAATAACTTCAGGAACTTCAACATTTTCATCATCTAGAAATTGCTGCCTAAATCTTGCTGCATATTGCGCTTCGCAATTAAAATCAAGTTCTTTCATCAGAACTTTCCTACACTCTTTAGCAATCTCAACCCAGTTTCTACCTCGACTCCAATTCTTATTTTTCTGCAATAATCCTGCTATTTGCTGCATTATGCCCAAATCGATAATAAACAATTCTTTTAAGTTGGGTCTTTGAACTTTAAAAACTACTTTCTTACCATCTTTTAAAGTCGCCCTATGAACCTGAGCTAGTGATGCTGATCCAACGGGATCCCATATTATTTGATCTATTTCATTAAACTTAGACCCTAGTTCATTTCTTATAGTCTCTTCAACTTGCGTAAATGAAAAATTGGGAACTTGATCCTGCAATTTAGACAATTCCTGTATCCAGGTATTAGGAATTAAATCAGGTCTCGCTGATAATAATTGTCCAATTTTAATAAATGCTGAACCAAGCTTTATTAATTGATTAGTAAAACTCCTAGCTCTTTTAATTTGGACCCTTCTTTTTTCATTATTCTTAGCTTGGAAAATTGTAAATCTAATATTATCTATCCACAAATTTATTAAAAGTGAAATCAGAGTTATCCAAATAAGAAAGGCCCTCCTCAACTTTTTTAAACGATAATGAAGAATGTGAAAACTCATTTCATTTGATTATTTGTGGTTTTATTAAAGAGATCAATTTGTTTATTGATATCTTCAATTTCATTTAAAGCTTTTTTTATTTCTGAATCTTGATAAGTATTTGCAGACTCATTTTCTTGACTATTTTCGGCTTTTTCCATTCTTGAGGCTTCGTCAATTATGGATTCTTTCAAATTATCAAATTCTTTTTTGAGAATTTCTGGAGCATCCTGAGCAATATTTGTTGCTTCTTCAATTTTGTCAACCAGTATCTCGTTTAATTTTTCGGTTAATTTCTTTATGGCAGCTTTTAAAAGATAATCAGAGTTGGTCATGAAAAATATAATGTTTCTACAGCAATTAAATTTGCATATTTACTAATAATAGATCAATTCAGAACATTTCACGTACATGATCATTTTGATAATTAATTTTTTATGTTTTTCCTATGTAAGTTTGTTTCTATATTATGCTTTTTTCTCTTTTTTCTTTTAACTTATATCTATATAGAGGTTTAGGTATTTACATTAAAATATCTTCTAACCAAGAACTCATCTAATTAACTACTAAAAAGGAGTTTTTAAAAATTGGAAATCATTGAGTCAGATGTAGTTATTATCGGAGGAGGCCCTGCCGGATGTACTTGCGCACTTTATACATCTCGTTCAAACTTAAAGACAGTCATTTTAGATAAAAATCCATCTGTTGGCGCCTTAGCAATAACTCATCAAATCGCTAATTATCCAGGTGTTCCTGTTGATATAAGTGGGGAAAAATTACTTACTCTAATGAGAGAACAGGCTGTGCAATACGGCACAGACTATAGAAGAGCACAAGTGTTTGGAATAGAGGCTAGTGGAGAATGGAAAATGGTTTATACGCCAGAAGGCACTTTCAAAGCCAAAGCACTTGTACTTGCAAGTGGAGCTATGGGTAGGCCTGCATCATTTAAGGGCGAAGCCGATTTTCTTGGCAAAGGAGTAAGTTATTGTGCTACATGTGATGGGGCTTTTTACAAGAATAGAGAAGTTGCGGTTGTTGGAGTGAACAAGGAGGCAATTGAAGAGGCAACTGTTCTAACTAAATTTGCATCAACTGTGCATTGGATTACATCAAGTGATCCTAAATCAGATAACGAAGAAGCTATGGAATTGATGGATAATTCAAATATAAAACATTGGAGTAGAACAAGATTATTGGAAATATTGGGCGATGATATGGGTGTGAATGGGGTTGTTGTAAAAAATAAACAAGAAGAAAATCCTATCAATTTAAATTTAGATGGAGTGTTTGTCTATATGAGTGGTTCAAAGCCAATTACTGATTTTTTAGGGGACCAAATTGCTTTAAAAGAAGACGGAGGAGTTATTGTTGATGATTTTATGTCTACAAACTCTGATGGAGTATGGGCTATTGGAGATATAAGAAATACACCATTTAAGCAAGCCGTGGTAGCAGCTTCTGATGGATGTATTGCTGCAATGTCAATTGATAGATACTTAAATAGTCGAAAAAATATAAGAGTAGATTGGATTCATTCTTAAAAATAAATATTGCTTTTTTAATTTAAAGGGGTGTTGCCTCAGAAATATAAGCAACTCCTCCGTAGTAGCTTAAATCGTCTCTGATGTTATCTCTCATTTTATCTATTAATTCTTGCTCACAAAAAACAATCACATGAGCATTTGCTCCTAATCCTGTAAATTCCATATCTTCAGTAACAACTCTTTCAGGCCCTCTGCCTGTGGCGTGTTTCATAACTGTATATCCTGGAACATTAGCTTTTTCTAATGTTTTAATGATTGCATCTAGTTCTCTTTCACTAAATATTAAGTCTAATCTTTTCATTTTTATAAAGGGGACATTGGGATAATGGTATTTACTAAACTCATATATATGGGAATGCCAAGAACTATATTGAATGGGAAAGTTAGACCTAGTGTAGTTGAAATATAATAACTAGATTTAGCTTCTGGTACCGTCATCCTCATCGCTGCAGGAACTGCTAAATAAGAGGCGCTAGCACATAAAACCACAAATAAAAGTGCGTTGCCAGATCCTAATGATAAAAATCTTGCAACGAAAACACCAATAAATGCGTTAAACAAAGGCATAAATATGGCAAAGCCAATCAAGAACGAACCCGCATTTTTCAGTCTAGGCAATCTTTGAGCAGCAACTATTCCCATATCTAACAAGAAGAAGCATTCTGCTCCATAGAATAATTGTCCAGTAAAAGGCTCCATTTTTTCAATTCCTGAGGGATTACTGGAAGCAGTGAGAAATCCTACAATCAAGCTTGAAAGCAATAAATAAACTGATCCATTCAAAAGTGATTCGTGTAATATTGCGCTTAGATGCATTTTTCTTGATTTTGGTCTATTTTTTGGAGCTGCAAATTTCACAAGTAATAATCCAACAATTATTGCAGGAGACTCCATTAAAGCTAAAGCGCCAACCATAAACCCATCAAAAGCTATTTTTTGACTTTCTAAAAAACTTTCTGCAGAGATAAATGTAACAGCACTAATTGAACCGTATGCTGCTGCTATCGCGGCTGAATTAAAGACATCAAACTTAAATCTTAAAATTAAAAATCCAATCAGCGGGATTACTAGTGACATCAGTATTGCAGCACTTAAAGTAGGCAATACTTGATCTGTAAAACCACTTTTCTGTATCTCTATACCTCCTTTAAAACCAATAGCTAGGAGTAGGTATAAGGAGAAGAGTTTAGGTAATGGAGCTGGTATCTCTAAATCAGATTTAAAGAGTACTGATATTGCTCCAATCAAAAAGAAAAGAACTGGCGGGGCTAATACATTTTGCAGAATTGGACTTATTTCCATAAATTATTAGGCTATTTCATTTAGAGCAGTTTCTAAAGCTTCTTTTCTTGTTTCAATAATCCCTTCAACTCCAAACTTAGCTAATCTATCTTTTACTTTGTCATTGGCACCTGCAACAAATGCTTTTCTGGAATTATTTTTTGCTTCTTGCATCATATCTTCTATTGCCAGAGTCGCGGTCACACCAAGTCTTGGAACATCAGTGATATCTAATATCAAAACTTTGTAGTTTCTTACAAGCATCATTCTCTCAGATATACCTTTAGCTGCTCCAAAACTAAGTGGTCCTTTAAGTCTAAATAGCATTACTTCTCCTGAACATCTATCTAGTAGTGCTTTTTCATCAGCGGGTAATGCATTTTTAGCTTGATCATCTTTTGATAAAGGATTATCCTCATCCATACCTTCTAGTTGAGTTTCAGTTATTGAATCGATAGTGAGCATATTTGCTATGAATACACCTACTAAAACTGCCCAAATTAAATCCCAAAAAACTGTCATCAAAAGTACGCCATACATTACTACTGAAGTTTTTAAAGATAATTTGTGAGCCCTCCTCAAGAATCCCCAATCAATAATATCTAAACCTACTTTTATAAGGATTCCTGCTAGTAATGCAGTTGGTATTTGCTCAGCTAAAGGTCCCGCACCAACTAAAACTATCAACAACACAACCGAGTGAACCATACCAGAGATAGGAGTTGATCCTCCAGATTTAACATTTATGACTGTTCTCATTGTTGCTCCTGCTCCAGGTAAACCTGAAAACAGACCTGCAACTGCATTTCCTATCCCTTGACCAATAAGTTCTCTATCAGAATTATGTTTTGTTTGAGAGATATTGTCTGCTACTAGAGATGTCAGTAAGGAGTCAATTGCGCCAAGTACTGCAAGGACTAATCCTGCTTTGAAAATAATTGGGAAATATTGATTAAAACTTGGGAAATTTAAAGATGGAACTCCCCTTGGAATTTCTCCAATTCTATCAATTGCTCCATCTCCAAAAATTAATATTGATATTGGGGTAACTATCAATAGTGCCAAGAGAGGAGAAGGCACCCACTGACTTATTTTTCTAGGAGTAAGAAATACTATACCTAGTGTCATTATTGCAACTCCAATAGCAGCACCATTGGGCTGGAAATTTGAAAATACAGTAGTTAAAGATTCGACTACTCCACCTCGAGTGCTAATTCCAAGTAATGGTCCAATCTGAAGCGCAATGATTATTACTCCAATACCAGACATAAATCCTGAAACAACAGAATATGGAACTAAAGTAATGTATTTACCTAGTTTTAGAATCCCGAATAATATTTGCAGTAAGCCGCCAATGACTACCGCTGCCATAACTAAAGGTAAGATTTGTCCTGCAGAAAGATCTCTTGGAACCCCTACTGCGGCCAAGCCTGCTACTACACCAGCAACAGTTACACTCATGGGACCGGTAGGTCCACTAACTTGAGCAGGTGTTCCGCCGAATAATGCGGCTAAAAAACCAACTACTACTGCTCCATAAAGTCCATAAATTGCTCCGCCAGGTCCTAACGCAGCATTTCCAAAAGCAAGAGCGAGAGGTAAAGCCACTACTGCGGCTGTGATGCCTCCTAGAATATCGCCTCTTACATTTTTCAGATGAAATCCATTAATTATGTTCAAAGATGCTTTCCTCAAAATAAATACTTAACTAAAAGATATTATCTCTAAATGATGTAAATTTGTGAAAAATGAAGATTGTGCAAAATATTTTTGTAACTTTTTTTGCTCTTATTAAATAAATTTTAGTTAATTTTCCTGAACAAAAGTAGTCTCTGATTAATTTTTGTGCGAGGCAAGCGATTAATGTATTAGATAAATATTTTTCAATTTAAATAATATTCAAATGAATTCGATTATTCGTCCAAGAAGATTAAGAAGAAATGAGGCAATTAGAGAAATGGTTAGAGAAAACCATCTAACGTCATCTGACTTTATATATCCATTATTTATTCATGAAAAAGATTTTAAAGAGGACATTTCAGCAATGCCCGGAACTTATAGATGGGATATTAATGGCTTAATAAAGGAGGTTACTAGGGCATGGGAATTGGGAATAAGGTGTGTGGTTCTTTTCCCAAAAATTGACGATAGCTTAAAGACTGAAGATGGAGCAGAATGTTTTAATGAAGATGGTTTAATACCTAAAGCTATTCGAATATTAAAAAAAGAGATTCCAGAAATGGCAATAATGACAGATGTTGCCTTGGACCCATACTCTTGTGATGGTCATGATGGATTAGTTGATGAAACTGGCAAAATATTGAACGATGAAACAATCGAAATTTTAAAAAAACAAGCTTTAACTCAAGCTAGAGCTGGAGCAGATTTTATTGGCCCCAGTGACATGATGGATGGGAGAGTTGGAGCAATTAGAACTGCTCTTGATAGTGAAGGATTTAGTGATGTAGGTATTATTAGTTATACAGCTAAATATTCATCTGCTTATTATGGTCCGTTTAGAACTGCTTTAGATTCGGCTCCTAGAGAAAATAGTAAGAAAGTAATTCCAGACAATAAGTCTACATATCAAATGGACCCTGCCAATTCAAAAGAGGCTTTAATTGAATCTGCATTGGATCAGTATGAAGGAGCTGATATTTTGATGGTAAAACCAGGAATTTCATATTTGGATATTGTTTATAGACTAAGCACATTTTCAAATAAGCCCATAGCTGCATACAATGTTAGTGGGGAGTATTCCATGGTAAAGTCTGCTGCTATGAAGAACTGGATTAACGAAAAAGATATTGTTTTAGAGACATTGCTTAGTTTTAAAAGAGCAGGAGCAAAATTAATACTCACTTATCATGCTTGTGATGCATCTCAATGGTTGCAGGATACTTAAAAACTCATTATTAACAAAAATTTGGTTTATTCTTAGATAAATAATAAATTAACGGCTTTGTTTTGAAGTTTTCACAAGGAGTAAATAGGATTGGTCACATTGCACTTAGAGTAGAGGATCTCGAAAGGGCGAAATCTTTTTATATTAAGCTGGGTATGAAATTGGTTTGGGATGATAAAGATTGGTCTTATTTAGAGGCAGGTAAAGGGAAAGATGGACTTGCCTTGTTAGGCCCTAGCTACAAAGCTGCGGGACCTCATTTTGCTTTTCATTTTGAAAATAAAAAAGAAGTAGAAAATATTCAAAATGATTTAAAAAATTCTGGTGTAAAAGTTGGTCCTTTACATGAGCATAGAGATGGAACAGCATCTTTTTATATGAAGGATACTGAAGGAAACTGGCTTGAGATGCTTTATGTTCCTCCTGAGGGTATTCAATCGAATACTTGATTCTTTTTTTTGTATGCAAGAGAAAAGCTATTCTAAAAAATCATATTCAGATATCACCTTAGAAGAAGAATCTATAAACCTTTTAGAGTGGGATTTATTAAAAACCCATTTATCTTCCTTCGCCTCAACGGAAATGGGTAAACGATCAATTTTAAGTTTTGTTATACCTTCAGAATACGAGTCATCTAAAAGACTTTTGAATGAAACTGTTGAAATTAATGAGTTAGAAAAAAATTTAGATAAATCAATTAGTTTTTCTGGTGTTTTTGATATTAGTAGAAATATTGAAATTTGTTCGAAGGGAGGTGTAATTTCATCTTCTGAATTGTTAGAAATAGCGAAAACAATTGCTGCAGCAAGAAATTTAAAAAAAATCTTATTAGATTTTGAACAAAGGCCTTATATTTCATCATTCACAAAAAATTTAATTGACCATCAGAATATCGAAACGATTTTAAAAAAAGGCATTGAATCCAATGGAAGGATTTCAGACAATGCTAGTAATGAACTATCTATTCTTAGAAAAGAATTTTTATCTAAGAAACTTGAAAGAAAAATATTAGTTGAAAAATTTATTCAAAAGAATTTAGCTTATTTGCAAGATACTACTATTGGAGATCGATATGGAAGGCCTGTTTTAGCAGTGAAAGTTAATTATGTAGATAAATTTAAAGGAATAATTCATGACTCTTCATCTTCAGGAAATACAGTATATTTTGAGCCTGAAAGTGTAGTAACTAAAGGTAATAAGATTGCTTCCCTAGAAGCTAGGATCACAGCAGAAGAATTTAAATTACTTAAGAAATGGTCCCAGGTTGTTAGTGATAATTCAGAAAATCTTATTGAAATGGCATCCATTTTATTGAGATTAGAAAATGCCCTAACTCGTTCAAGATATTCGAAATGGATTGGAGGCAAAACTCCTACTTTTGAGAAAAGTCCTATTATTTCTTTAATTGGTTTTTCTCATCCGTTATTGATTTGGGAACATAAGAAAAAAGGAGCCCCTTCACCAGTAGCTGTCGATTTTTATATAAATAGGAATATTAAAGTTGTAGCTATTACAGGTCCAAATACTGGAGGTAAAACAGCAGCTTTAAAAGGTTTGGGCTTGTCTTTACTTATGGCTAGAGCAGGATTATTGATACCGTCAACTAATAATCCTATTATCCCTTTTTGTCCAAATATATATGTGGATATAGGAGATAATCAATCATTAGAAGAAAATTTATCTACCTTCAGTGGGCACATATCCCGCATAAAAGAAATATTAGATTCACTTGATTATAAGAAAGGATTGTCGGTTGTTTTGCTAGATGAGATTGGATCTGGCACAGATCCTCTTGAAGGAAGTGCTCTTGCGATGGCTTTATTAAAAGAATTTGCAAATAAATCTGATATCACTTTTGCAACTACACATTATGGAGATATTAAGGCTTTAAAATATAACGACTCAAGATTTGAAAACGTATCAGTTGCCTTTGATGAGGATTCTTTGAAGCCAAAATATATACTCAACTGGGGTATTCCTGGGAGAAGTAATGCTTTGTCAATTTCAAAGAGAATTGGTCTCGATGAAAGCATACTCAATGAAGCTGCAAATTATCTAAAGCCAAAAGAAGTTGACAATATTAACAGTATTATCAAAGGACTTGAGGAAGAGAAGATTAAACAACAAAATTCTGCAGAAGCTGCTGCAGAATTGATTGCAAGGACTGAAATATTACATGATGAACTGAAGAGAAATTATGAATATCAAAAAATAAATGCTGAAAAAATCCAGGAAATTGAAAGGTCTAAATTATCAAAACATATTGTATCCGCTAAAAAAGAGGTGATAGATTTGATTAAAAAATTAAGAGATAAAAATGTAAATGGAGAGGATACCAGAATTATTGGAAAAAGATTAAAGGAAATTGAAAAGGAACATTTAACCCAAAAAAAACCTGAAAAGTCAATATCGTGGAACCCTCAGGTAGGTGATTTTGTAAAAATTAAAAGTCTAAATAGTACGGGACAAATTGTAGATTTAGATAAAAAAGATGGTTTTTATGAAATTAAATGTGGTTCATTTAGAAGTACATTATCTGTAAATGACTTTGAAGGTATTAATGGAGAAAAGCCTAATTTCAAAAGTTCAAAAATTGAGATCAAGTCTGTAAGAGAAGATTTTTCTTTTTCTAAAATTAGAACGAGTAAAAATACAATTGACGTAAGAGGGTTAAGAGTCCATGAAGCCGAAATAATTATTGAAGAGAAAATTAGAAAATTTCATGGCCCGCTATGGATTGTTCATGGAATTGGCACAGGAAAATTAAAAAAAGGACTAAGAAATTGGTTATCAGGTTTAAATTATGTTGATAAGATTGAAGATGCAGCCAACAACGAGGGTGGCCCTGGTTGCAGTATTGCGTGGATAAAATAAAATTTAAAATACCTAGAAAACAATTTAATAAGCGTATTAAGTGCAATTTATTGATCAAGCCAACATTATTCTTAAAGCAGGAAAAGGTGGAAATGGAATAGTTTCATTTAGAAGAGAAAAATTCGTTCCCGCTGGAGGACCTTCGGGGGGAAATGGTGGAAGAGGGGGTTCAGTTATTTTGATGGCTGATAATAACCTTCAAACATTATTAGATTTCAAATTCAAACGTGAAATAATTGCTGAAGATGGATGCAAAGGAGGTCCGAATAAGAGATCAGGTGCTTCAGGTAAGGATAGAATCCTTAAAGTCCCCTGCGGTACAGAAATAAGGGATATTAAATCCGGCATCATTTTAGGAGACTTAACTAAAGATAAACAAAGTTTAACTATTGCCATTGGAGGAAGAGGTGGACATGGTAATGCTTACTATTTAAGTAATCAAAATAGAGCCCCTGAATCATTCACTGAAGGAAAAGATGGTGAGATATGGGAGGTTGAATTAGAACTAAAACTTCTTGCAGAGGTTGGGATTATAGGCCTTCCAAATGCTGGAAAAAGTACTTTGATTTCTGTTGTATCATCCGCCCGTCCAAAAATCGCAAATTATCCTTTCACGACTCTAATACCTAACTTAGGTGTAGTAAGAAAAATTGATGGGAATGGTTGCCTTTTTGCGGATATTCCTGGATTAATATCAGGTGCAGCTGATGGCGTAGGTTTAGGCCATGATTTTTTAAGGCACATCCAAAGAACGAAGATACTTGTTCACTTAATTGATGCAATTGCAGAAAATCCTTTACATGATTTTGAGATTATTGAGCAGGAATTAAAAAAATATGGGAAAGGTCTTTTAGATAAAGAGAGGATAATAGTGTTAAATAAAATGGAGCTGGTAGATGATGATTATTTGAAAATAATTACAAAAAAGTTAGAAGATTTATCAAAAAAGAAAGTTTTAGTTATTTCTTCATCTTTAAAAAAAGGTTTATCCTCACTGCTTTCTGAAGTTTGGAAAAGGATATAACTTAAATTAAAAATTTTTTTGTAAATAAATATACTTGATTTAATAATGAAAATTAGCCATAAATAAGATAATTCTTTAAACCTAATATGAATTTCTACAGTTGTTTTGATAAACAAGGAAAAATAATAGCTAGATGTCAAACCATACAAGATATTGAGGTTCTTAAGAAAATGGGAAGACCGATTGTAGAAGTTAAGGAAATGAAAAATGAAGAGTCTGTGGTATGTTCTCTGACAGGTAGCCCATCAGATTTCAATATGGATTACTAAAAGAATTCAGGAATTAAAAAAAGGGCTCAAAAAGCCCTTTTTTTTTGCATTATCTAATAATTAAATAAACTTAATCATCGTAAACAAGACACTCTGGTTCGTCTGGGTTTGCGTCGCAGAAAAGTTCCAAAGCATTAGGGTCATGTTTATCTTCTGGATGATGATCCTTATATTCTTCGAGTTCTTTTAGCTCTTCAGTTAAATGTCTGACCTTTGGAAGATTGCCCTCTGCTTTTGCAGATTCGATTTCCGATTGATCTTTTTGGATGTGTTCGTCAATGGATTTCATTTTAAGCTTTTCGTACTTTAGTAGACATACATAACATAGTTAATTTCTAATGAAATTGCATTATCTATGAACTAAATAAGTGTTCATTACAACATCATTTTTTTTTTTTTTCTAAATTGATTTATGTATTTATTAGGACTCAAATCTCATTATTTCCTCTAACGAGGGTAAAACTGGGATTAGTTGATTTGGGTTTAAAGGAAATAAAGCTTTGTAGTAATCTTTTTTCCATTCATTGTCGAAGCATGTCCTATTTACGTTAGATAATTTAAAGAATTTTAATCTCCATTCAATAATCTTTTCAAAACTTGATAGTTCTTGTTCAGTACATTTGAAAAGTTTGCTATATATCAATTCCCATCTTATTAGCGTTGGAAAAAGGTAAATATCTGCATAGGTTAACTCTTCGCCAAATATCCAGTCTCCTTTGTTTTTCTGAAGTAAATTTTCAATTTCATTTATAGCTGCGAAAAGATTTTTACTTGCTTTTTCGTAAGCTGACTGGTTTCTGGCGAAACCACATTTATATACTCCATCATTAATGCTGTTATTAATTAAATCTAAAAATTTTTGATTACCATCTTTAATACTTAATGCCTGATATTTCGATTCGCTGTTTATTGAATTGAGTAGTCTTATAATTTGTGAACTTTCATTAGACAGAATATTTACTTCATCTTTTACAAAGCTAATTAAAAGAGGTAATGTTGCTCTAAAAATAGTCTTTTTATTAGCTTTTTTGTAAAGGTCTGAAAGTCTAATACATCCTTTAATCTTTGTATTTAAAATCCATTCGCCATGCTCAGCATCTGCCTTTAAAAAAATTACTTTAACTTTTTTAGATAAATCTTTTATTTCGTGTACGAGTAAAGTTCTTTGACACCATGGACAAGAATGACCTACTAATAAAAAAATTTGTCCATTCTCATTATTAATATCGTATTCATTATTAATGGTTATACCTTTAGGCCTTTTATAATTACCATGTAAATCTGATGGCGCGAAGCCATTCATTAATTGGGTCCAAAACCAAAACCAGAATTTTCTGGAGGCCTTTATAAGGTATTTATTTTGCATAAAATTTTATTTATAAAGAAAAAATGACTGTTCAAAGAATACTTATCGTTTCAGGCACTCATGGGAATGAAATTAATCCAGTTTGGGCTGTTAAGCAATTCAATCGAAAGGAAAATAGTTTAGATAATGGTATTGAGTATGAGTACATCATAGGTAATCCTGCTGCCTATGAAAAAGGTCGCAGATATATAGATGTAGATTTAAATAGATCTTTTAAAGAAAGTGAGAATTTTGATCAACACGAAAATAGCTTTTATGAAACTAATAGAGCCAATTTTTTAGTAGATGAATTTGGAATTGACGGATCTAAACCCTGTCAAATTGCAATCGATTTGCACACTACTACTGCAAATATGGGAA
>CACNQS010000024.1 GCA_902622625.1 uncultured Prochlorococcus sp. | reverse complement strand
GTCTCAGCAAATTATCATCGCTGAGCAGGCTCGAATAGCAGCACTACTCACAGATGATCGAGTTGATGAATTAGTCGTCGCACAAGGTCAATATCAAATTGGCGATATTTTTTTAGGAACAGTTGAAAATGTTCTCCCTGGAATTGATGCCGCTTTTATAAATATTGGAGAAAGTGAGAAAAATGGATTCATCCATGTTTCAGATTTAGGTCCACTAAGACTTAAAAAAGGAACATTTGGAATAACTGAATTACTAGAACCAAAACAAAAAGTTCTAGTACAGGTAATAAAGGAACCCACAGGATCTAAAGGTCCCAGACTAACCGGGAGTATTTCGATCCCAGGAAAATATCTGATATTACAGCCATATGGCCAAGGAGTAAATATTTCAAGAAAAATAAATACAGAAACAGAAAGAAGCCGTTTGAAAGCTCTTGGGGTTTTGATAAAACCACCCAGCACAGGCTTGTTATTTAGAACAGAGGCAGAAAAAATAAAAGAAGAACTTCTAATTGAAGATTTAGAACAATTAACTCAACAATGGGAAAATATACTAAAAATTTCTGAAGCTTCTAATCCGCCAAATTTAATAAAAAGAGATGATGATTTCTCTCTTAAAATCTTGAGAGATTATATTAAAGAATCAACTAAAAGCATAATTATTGATAGTAAATTTTCAGTTGCAAGGGCAAAAGATTTTTTAATAAATTATGAATCTGATATAGATATTGAATTTCACGATAACAGTTTAAACCAACATATTTTCGAAAAGTACGAAATTAAGAAGACAATTCAAAAAGCTCTCCAGCCGAGAGTAGATCTTCCTTCGGGAGGTTATATCATTATCGAACCTACTGAAGCTTTAACAGTAATCGATGTAAACTCTGGATCATTTACAAGATCCGCAAACTCAAGACAAACCGTTTTGTGGACAAACTGCGAAGCAGCGGTTGAAATCTCAAGGCAAATGAAATTAAGAAATATTGGTGGAGTTATAGTAATAGATTTTATTGATATGGAATCTAGAAGAGATCAATTTCAGTTACTTGAGCATTTTACCTCAGCTATAAAAGATGATTCTGCTAGACCTCAAATAGCTCAGCTTACTGAATTAGGCTTAGTAGAGTTAACCAGAAAAAGACAAGGTCAAAATATATATGAATTATTCGGTAAAAAATGTTCTACATGCGATGGTACCGGACATGTAGAAAATATTTTAAATCACGAAATTTCTAACTTCAAAATTAAAAATATTGAGAATAAATCTAATCAATTAAACAATCTAAAAGCTATAGATACAGATACTTATCAATCAACTGATGAGCAGGAAAAAATTATTGAAAAAGAATTAATTAACTCCCAAGATCTAGGTAAAGAGAATTCTTCTAATAAAAAAGAAAAAGAGAATGATGATGATAATTTGAACCAATCAAATTCAAAAGAAAAAAATATAATAACAGTTGATCTTACAAATGAAGAAAAAATTGTTTTCAGTCAATTAGGTATAAATCCACTTATAAAGTTAGGTAAAGAATATCTCACCAGCAATAATTTTGTGCGTTTAAAAGAAAGTAACAAAGAAACGGAAAAACCCTTAGATAATAAAAAAACAAAAGCAAAACAAATAAAAAAAATCTCAAAATCGGAAGAAGATAAGATTCAAATAAAAGTTGAAGCAAATGCACATTCTAAAGATAAATCAACAAATAAAAATAATGAAAATAATGAAGTTGTATTTACAGATAAAAAGGATGAAGTTGAACTTACAGATGATCTAAACAATGCAAGAAAAAAAAGAAGAAGATCTTCAGCAAGCATTGAATAAAGTATTAGAAGTTGGAATAGATGAAGTTGGAAGGGGATCTATTTTTGGTCCAGTTTTTGCAGCGGCTGTGGTATTAACTGACAAAAATAAATTAATCTTAAAACAATTTGGAGTAACAGATAGTAAAAAACTAACTCCCAAAAAAAGAAAATTACTTTTACCAAAAATTTTATTACTCTCTTCAGATTATGGAATTGGGCAATCTTCGGCCAGAGAAATAGATAAGTTAGGTATCAGGGTCGCGACAGAACTTTCAATGATAAGAGCTTTAAAAAAATTAAAAGAAAAGCCATCTGAATTAATAATTGATGGTCCCTTATTATTAAGGCCATGGGACGGAATTCAGAAAAACATAATTTCTGGAGATTCAAAGTTTATCTCGATAGCTTCAGCAAGCATAGTTGCCAAAGTTTCTCGTGACAATCTAATAGAGAGGTTAGCAAAAAAATACCCAGGATACTTGATATTTAAAAATAAAGGTTATGGAACCAGAGAGCATCTTTCATTAATTAAAAGAAATGGAATAACTAAACTTCATAGGAAAAGTTTTTTAAAGAAATCAAATCTTATTTAATTCACACCAATCTAAAAAATCTTTCACGAGTTGCTGTTGAACCCGTGACTTTATACCCAAAAGAATCCCATTTAATACCGAATGACCAGTAGATTCCAAAATTTTCCTTGGTACAAGCTTCAGTAGAGGGGGTTGGCTTACAGATACTCCAAGAAGCGCCTCACCTTCTAAACCAATATCAGTTGCTTCCAAATTCGCTTTCAAAATAAGATTAAAATCATCTATCATCCCCAAACCATCCAATGTACTTTCAAGGGCACTCATTTTTAAAATTCCATCTTTATTATCTACCGCAATTGAGACAACAGGGTTAATATCTAATTGAAAAACCTTAAAACTTGTTACTGTATACTTATATCTACCTACTCCTTCTGGTACTAATTTTTTGGAGTCAAGCATTGCTCCAACAACTCTTTCTTCTTCCAAAAGATATTTAGAAAGATATTCTTTATTACGTGTTACAGAAAGCTTGAGTTTCTGTTTAGCATCAAAAGACAATAGCATTTTCTATATTCCTCCAATGCTTATTTGATCTCTTTTTTTTACAATTAATCATGCGCAAACAAGTTGCATATTTGGGTCCTCAAGGAACATACGCAGAAAAAGCAGCCCATATATTATCAAAGCTTGCCAATTTTCAGACACCTATATTTGTACCATGTAATGGGTTACATTCGGTCATTAAATCAATAGCGTACAACAATTGTGATGCTGCTGTAGTTCCTATAGAAAATTCTGTAGAAGGGGGAGTTACAGCTACTCTAGATGCCCTTTGGAAATTCCCTGAAATTTTTATAAATAAAGCAATTGTTTTACCTATAAAACATGCATTAATTAGTGATGGAGAACTTTCAAATATTTCAGAAGTATTATCTCATCCTCAAGCATTAGCTCAATGTTCAGAATGGTTATCTGAGAATCTTCCAAATGCGATTCCTCTACCAACAAATTCAACATCAGAAGCTGTCAATATGATCAAAGGGAGTAAATTCAGAGCTGCTATCGGTTCAAAATCGTTAATTCAAATTGAAGGACTTAAAGAATTAGCCTTTCCTATAAATGATGTTCCAGGTAATTGCACTAGATTTGTTTTATTGAGCAAGGAATCTAATTCAAATTTAGCTAATCTTGCCAGTTTTGCTTTCTCATTAATTTCAAATAAACCAGGTGCTTTGCTTAAAGCTATAACTTATATTGCAGATTTTGGATTTAATATGAGTAAAATTGAATCGAGACCTTCAAAAAGAGAATTTGGTGAATATATAATTTATGTTGATTTAGAAATCAATGATCAAAATAACATTAAAAATTTTCTTGAATTAAAAAATAAGTTAAAGCCACTTTGCAATAATTTTGTAGACTTTGGAAATTATCTTTCTGAAAATGTTGAACTAGATTAATTTAGCCTCTACATTTATAAACTCCAAACTCCATTAAACCTTTTCTAAATGCCCAATTCATGAGAAGTATTGTTGGAATCTCTCTAATCGACTTAACTACCGCAAATGGGCCAAGTGACAAAATTACGAAAGGCCTTCGTATGCCTTCAATAATGGAGTCGTACCATGAAGGATTTGTATAGGAATTCCAATTTTCAGAAATAACTTTTCCTGAACTATTTTCATTAGTTCTAAGAATGTTACTAAATTCGTTAATGCTAATAAAATTAGGATGTACCCATTGTTCAAGTAATTGTTTAAGAACTAACTTTTCAAAAAATGATGGGGGGTTTGACCGGAGGTCTCTGGAGTTCCAATCAGCCAACGCGAAAAACCCTCCGGGTCTTAAAGTTCTCAGCATTTCATCTGCAAATCTAATTTTATCATTCATGTGTGCACCAGCTTCAACACTCCAGACGGCATCAAATGATCCATCTTCAAATTTTAAATCCAAAGCATCCATAACTTGAAAATTGCAATTTAGCCCATCAGGAGTAAGTTCTCTTGCTCTTTTAACTTGAGCCTGACTAATTGTAATGCCAGTGACATTAAACCCATAATATTCTGCAAGAATCCTAGAACTTCCCCCTATTCCACAACCTACATCAAGAATTCTTGATCCCTGCGGTAATTTATCAAAACCACTCCATTTGACTAATTCATGAACAAACTGAACTTTAGCCTTTCTAAAATCAATATTTTTTTGGCCTGAGGGATAAAAACCCAAATGTATATGTTCTCCCCATAATCTCTCAAGTAATTTGTCCTGGGTCCAAGCATCATATGCAGAGGCTACTGTACCTGAAGAAATATATTTTCTAGCATTTTTTCTCCATATTATCGCTAGGACTAGAAACAATAAAAATATTAAAAAAAAAGGAATTAATAATTCAAACATTTAATTTTATTTTATATCAGGAAAACTCTCTTTCAATGCTGTTCTTGCTGCAAGTTGTTTTCTTGTATGATCAAGCATTTCATATTCTCTTTGCAAACGGGTAAAAGTATTTCTCTCTTCAAGAAGTCTTTGCTGTTCTTCCGCAACAGGACCGCCCAAATGAGCTCCTATCCAAAATGATAAGTCCATTGGGTTATCGGGTAATTTATCAGGTAGATTTTTTTTTGTATTAGTCAATTTACTCGTTAGATTAATAACATCACTAAGTGCCTCTTTTACTGAATCTTTTAGAGAATCTAATTTTTTAAAGTCATCAATTTTATCATCACTAATCCAACTAACCATCGCAGAACAAAATGGCGTCGAACGAGTAATTTCTAAGACTTGAAATCTTTGTTGACCGAGAGTAATAATATTGCTTCTCCCATCCTCTGCAGTTTGATGTTTTAGAATTTGTGCGCAACATCCAACATTAGCCATACTTTTAGTAGTTGGATCCCACTTAATCACTCCAAACATAGAGTCACTTTCAAGAACAGATTGGAGCATAATCCTATATCTCGATTCAAAAATATGTAAAGGCAATACTTCTTGAGGGAAAAGGACTACCTCTGGCAAAGGAAACAAAGGTAATTCCCTTACTGAGAGTTCTCCCATTTAAACCTCATTTCTTTTTTTTTATACTAAACAATTTAGGGCGGTTTCGGGATTTATTAAAGTTTAACTTCTATATCTACACCACTAGGGAGATCTAATTTCATTAAAGCATCAATAGTTTTTGCTGATGGACTGTAAATATCTATTATTCTTCTATGTGTTCTTGTTTCAAAATGCTCTCTAGAATCTTTATCCACATGCGGTGATCTTAGGACACAATAAATCTTCCGTTTTGTAGGTAAAGGTATTGGACCTATTGCTGAGGCAGAAGTAGTATCTGCTGTTTGGATAATTTTGTCGCAAGATAAATCAAGCATTCTTCTATCAAATGCTTTGAGCCTTATTCTTATTTTTTGTTGTGCAATTGATGCAGTCATAGTTTCAAATAACTTCTAGTAAAGGGTCACTAATTAAAATGACCCTTATCCATAAACCTATATTAGATGATTGAGGTTAAATTTTTAAAATTCAAAATTATTATTTGAGAATTTTAGAAACAACTCCAGCACCGATAGTACGTCCACCTTCACGTATGGCGAATCGCATACCTTGTTCAATAGCTACTGGACAAATTAATTCTCCAGTCATTTTAATTCTGTCTCCTGGCATCACCATTTCAACATTAGAGCCATCATCTGAAGTAAATGCTGTTATTTGACCTGTCACATCAGTTGTTCTGATGTAGAACTGAGGTCTATATCCTGCAAAGAAAGGAGTATGTCTTCCGCCCTCTTCTTTTTTGAGAACATAAACTTCTCCTTCAAACTGAGTATGAGGAGTAATAGATCCTTTCTTCACAAGAACCATTCCTCTCTCAATATCTTCTTTCTGGACACCCCGTAAAAGTAAACCAACATTGTCACCAGCCATTCCTTCGTCAAGAAGTTTACGGAACATTTCAACTCCAGTAACAGTAGTTACTCTTGTGTCTCTTATTCCAACTATTTCTACTTCTTCTCCAACCTTAACTTTACCTCTCTCAATTCTTCCTGTAGCAACAGTTCCTCTACCAGTAATCGAGAAAACATCTTCAACTGCCATCAAGAATGGTTTATCAACTTCTCTTTCTGGTTCGGGAATGCTAGCATCAACTGCTTTCATTAATTCCTCAATCTTTGATTCCCAAGTAGAATCACCTTCGAGAGCTTTTAAACCTGAAACTTGAACTATAGGAATGTCGTCTCCGGGGAAATCATAACTATCTAAAAGTTCCCTAATTTCCATTTCGACAAGTTCAATAATTTCTTCATCATCGACCATATCGCACTTATTTAGAGCAACAACAAGAGCAGGTACTCCAACCTGTTTAGCTAATAGAATGTGCTCTTTTGTTTGAGCCATAGGACCATCTGTAGCTGCGCAAACTAGAATCGCTCCATCCATCTGGGCGGCCCCTGTGATCATGTTTTTCACATAATCAGCATGTCCTGGGCAATCTACATGAGCATAATGTCTGCCTTCAGTCTCATATTCAACATGCGCTGTATTAATGGTAATGCCACGCTCTCTTTCTTCAGGAGCACCATCAATGTCTCCATAGTCTTGAGCTTGAGCTTGACCTTTTTTTGCTAATACATTTGTAATAGCAGCTGTTAGTGTTGTTTTTCCATGATCAACATGGCCAATAGTACCTATGTTGACATGTGGTTTGTTTCTTTCGAACTTCTCGCGAGCCATTTTGAATTAAAGAATCGAGGGTTTAAGGGTGTTTAGTTTAGAGATCAGGAGTTGCCCTGATTCTTGGAAATGATAGCTTCAGCAACATTACGAGGGACTTCCTCATAATTTGCGAACTCCATTGAAAATATACCCCGACCTTGAGTCATTGATCGGAGTTGAGTGGCATAACCGAACATTTCGGCTAAGGGCACTTTGGCCTGTACCTTAGACAATCCATCATCAACAGATTGTCCTTCTACTTGACCTCTTCTGGAAGAGAGATCACCAATTACAGATCCAAGAAAGTCGTCAGGACTTTCGACCTCAACTTTCATCATAGGCTCTAAAAGGACAGGATTGCATTTTTTAACCCCATCTTTAAAAGCCATGGAACCTGCAATTTTGAAGGCCATTTCAGATGAGTCTACATCGTGGAATGAACCATCGACTAGTGTTACTTTTACATCAATTAGTGGATAACCGGCAAGAACACCAGATTCACAGGTCTCTTTCATTCCGTTAGATGCAGGACCAATATACTCTTTTGGTACAGCTCCACCAACAATTTTGTTTACAAATTCAAACCCTTTACCAACTTCAGCAGGTTCCATTTCAATAATTACATGACCATATTGACCTTTACCTCCTGTCTGTCTTGCATATTTACCTTCACCTTTTGAACTAGACCTAATTGTTTCTCTATACGAGACCTGTGGAGCTCCAATATTTGCTTCAACTTTAAATTCCCTTAACATTCTGTCAACAAGGATTTCTAAGTGCAATTCACCCATCCCTGCAATAACAGTTTGATTTGTCTCAGGATCTGTACTTACCCTAAAGGTTGGATCCTCTTCAGATAAAGCAGTTAAAGCTTTTGATAATTTTTCCATATCGCCTTTAGTTTTTGGCTCAACAGCTACTGAGATAACTGGTTCAGGAATAAACAATGTCTCCAAAACTATTGGATCTTCTGTGTTACACAAAGTATCACCAGTTGTCGTGTTCTTAAGGCCTAATACAGCTCCTAAATCCCCAGCCCTCAATTCATCAACCTCCTCTCTTTCATCAGCCTTAAGAATCACTAATCTAGAAATTCTCTCTTTAGCATCCTTAGTAGAATTCATTACATAACTTCCCTTTGAAAGAACACCTGAATACATTCTTACAAAAGTTAATTTTCCATAGGGATCTGACATAACTTTGAATGCTAATGCACTGAATGGAGCATTATCATCTGAAGGTCTAACATCTTCTTTGCCACTTGGCAAAACACCTTGTATTGGTTTCACGTCAACTGGAGCTGGCAAGTAATCAACTACAGCGTCTAATACAAGTTGGACACCTTTATTCTTAAAAGCTGAACCGCATAATACTGGAACCAATCCATGTTTTAAAACACCTTCTCTAATACCTTTTTTAAGTTGTTCTTCAGATAATTCTCCTGTATCGAGAAATATTTCTATTAACTCTTCATCGTTTTCTGCAACACTTTCCATTAACTTAAATCTCCACTCAGCGGCTTCATCTTCCATGTCAGATGGAATTGGTGCTTCTTCAATATCAGTACCTAGATCGTTTTTGTAAAGATATGCTTTGTTAGCTACTAAATCAATAATGCCTGTGAGATCACCTTCAGCACCAATAGGTAACTGAATTGGAAGTGCATTTGCCTTTAGTCGATCTTTAATTTGCTTATTAACTTTTAAAAAATCCGCACCAGTTCTATCCATTTTATTAACAAAAACCATTCTTGGAACAGAGTATCTATCTGCTTGACGCCAAACCGTTTCGGATTGAGGCTGAACTCCACCAACTGCACAAAATACAGCTATAACTCCATCCAATACACGCATTGATCTTTCAACTTCAATAGTGAAGTCAACGTGTCCAGGAGTATCAATAATATTAATCCTATGATCTTGCCAACTAGTAGAAATTGCAGCGGCAGTAATAGTTATTCCTCTTTCTCTTTCTTGAGCCATCCAATCTGTTACAGCAGCACCATCATGCACCTCTCCTATCTTATGAACTACACCTGAATAAAACAAAATTCTTTCAGTTGTAGTTGTCTTACCTGCATCAATATGAGCGGCTATACCTATATTTCGTACTCGTTCTAGGGGAAAGTCGCGTGCCAATTTTAAAGCTCCAAATAAAATAAATTTTGATAAGTGTAGTTCACTCTACAAGCAAACTTTAATAATAATAAACTACTTAAGTACCTTTTGATGAAATTAATATCTGTAATGTGCAAAAGCTTTATTCGCTTCTGCCATTTTATGAGTATCTTCTCTTTTTTTAACGGAACTACCTGTTTCATTTGCTGCATCCATCAACTCTCCAGCAAGTTTTTGGGACATACTTTTGCCATTTCTTGCGCGTGAGAATGTAACAAGCCATCTTAATGCCATAGCCGTACCTCTCTCTTGGCGAACTTCCATAGGTACTTGATATGTTGCACCACCAACTCTTCTCGCTCGTACCTCGACAAGAGGAGTAGCATTTTTTACAGCTGTTTCAAATAATTCCACTGCATTCCCCCCTGTTCTCTCGCTTATTAAAGAAAACGCATCAGATAATATTCTTTGAGCTGTAGATTTTTTACCATGTTTCATCAATCGAGAAATCATCATTGAAGCAAGACGACTATTAAATTGAGGATCAGGAAGGACTGGTCTTTTTACCGCTGCATTACGACGTGACATGTTTAAAAAAAGTGATGTTTACAAATTAATCTTTTGGAGCTTTTGCTCCATATTTAGATCTGGATTGACGTCTATCTTTGACTCCAGCCGTATCTAAAGTTCCTCTTATTATATGATATCTAACTCCAGGCAAATCCTTTACTCTTCCACCCCTAAGTAGTACTACAGAATGTTCTTGCAAATTATGTCCGATCCCAGGAATATAAGCCGTTACTTCGAAACCAGAAGTTAATCTAACCCTAGCAACTTTTCTCAAAGCTGAATTAGGCTTCTTTGGTGTTGATGTATAGACTCTTGTACATACTCCTCTTCTCTCAGGGCAAGCTTTTAATGCAGGAGATTTTGTTTTCTTTGTCAGACGTTTTCTTTCTGAACCTACTAATTGTGAGATGGTGGGCATCTATTAAACTTAGATAAAAATAAACATCTATCCATCATAACCTTTTAAGAGCACTAACTAAAAGTTTTTAATTATATTTTTTTTAAAATTTGTCAAATTAAAATCATTTGGTAAATATTCATTATCTTTAGATTTATTTTCATATTTATTTTTATAATAGAAATACATAAATAACTAAACAGAATTAAATAATCTATGGGAGAGAGTATCAAAAGAATCGTTGGCCCATATCATGATAGTTATTCCCCAAATGGAATAATTGGGGAGAAAGATGCCTGTGGAGTTGGTTTCGTAGCAAATATTAAAGGTATAGAAAGCAACTGGATACTTAAACAATCACTAAAGGGCCTCAACTGCATGGAGCATAGAGGAGGTTGTGGAGGAGATAGTGACTCAGGCGATGGAGCAGGGATTTTATGTTCAATTCCTTGGTGTTATTTAGATGAAGAATTGAATCTTACAAATAAACAAAAATTGGACAGAGGTTTAGGTATGGTTTTTATGCCTAATAAAAAAGAAAAAATTGAAGAATGCAAATCAATATGTGAGGAGGAAGCACAAAAATTAAGCATCAAAGAAACATCTTGGAGAAAAGTACCTGTAAATAATGAAATATTAGGTCCTTTAGCCAAAGCAAATGTCCCATATATTTGTCAGTGGATTCTATACATAGATACAAAAGATAATCAGGATATTGAAAGGCTTTTGTTCCAGTTAAGGAAAAGAATTGAAAAAAAAATAAGAGAAACCTTTAAAAACGATGTTGGGGATTGTGAATTTTATTTTGCCTCACTTAGTTCTCAAACAGTTGTTTATAAAGGTATGGTTAGATCTGAAATATTATCTGAATTCTATCAAGATCTAAAAAAAGACAATTTTAAGGTCTCATTTTCCGTTTATCACAGGAGATTTAGTACAAATACTCTTCCAAAGTGGCCACTTGCACAGCCCATGAGATATTTAGGACATAACGGGGAAATCAACACTCTTTTGGGAAATATTAATTGGGCTAAAGCTTCAGAAACACATATAGATGATTTTTGGGGAGAGCTATCTAATGAAATAAAGCCTATTGTAGATGTAAATAAAAGTGATTCATCAAATCTTGATGCAACCCTTGAAATTAATATTCGTTCAGGCCAACCAATAACTGATTCATTATTAAAACTTGTTCCTGAAGCATTTAGGGATCAACCAGATCTTGAGCATAGAGATGATATTAAGTCATTTTATGAGTATTCTGCGAGCATACAAGAAGCTTGGGATGGTCCTGCTCTACTTGTATTCGCAGATGGAAATTTTGTCGGAGCAACGCTTGATAGAAATGGTTTAAGACCAGCAAGATATTCAATAACAAATGATGGTTTTGTAATAATGGGTTCCGAAACAGGAGTAGTAGATCTTGAAGAGGAAAAAGTAATAGAAAAAGGTCGATTAGGACCAGGACAAATGTTAGCGGTTGATTTTCATCAAAATAGAATTCTCAGAAATTGGGAGGTAAAATCTGAAGCGGCTCAAAGACATGATTATAAAAGTCTCCTAAGTAATAGAACTATAAAAATTGAAAATAGTGAATGGTTTAAAGACTGCAAACTAAAAGATCTTGAGTTATTACAACAACAAACTGCTTACGGTTTTTCAGCTGAAGATAATGATCTTATCTTGGATTCAATGGCTTCATTAGCTAAAGAGCCAACCTATTGCATGGGAGACGATATCCCATTAGCAGTGCTTTCTTCAAAGCCACATATTTTATATGACTATTTCAAGCAAAGATTTGCGCAAGTTACAAATCCTCCTATTGACCCACTGAGAGAAAAACTGGTAATGAGTTTAGAGATGCATCTTGGAGCAAGATGTACTCCATTTGAGATTAAAGATCCTAAACCTTTTGTTCATTTGCAAAGTCCAATTCTCAATGAAGAAGAACTCATTTCGATTAAAAAATCAAAAATCAAATCTCAAACAATTTCAAGTTTGTTTGATCTTGAAGAAGGTGTTCAAGGCTTAGAGAACCAATTAAATGCAATTTGTAAAAAGAGTGAGCTCTCTATAAAAGAAGGTTGCTCTATAATTATTATTTCTGATAAAGGAATTAATCCTAAAAAGACTTTTATTCCTCCTTTACTTGCTGTTGGGGCAATTCATCATTATCTTCTAAAAAAAGAAATCAGGCTAAAAGCTTCTCTTATTATTGAAACAGGTCAATGTTGGAGCACACATCACTTGGCTTGTTTGATTGGGTATGGTGCAAGTGCAGTTTGCCCTTGGTTGACCTTCGAAGCAGGTAGACACTGGTTAAAACATCCAAAAACACAAAAACTCATTGATAGCAAAAAAATAAATCCATTATCAATAATTGATGTTCAAGAAAATATTAAAAAAGCTCTAGAAGACGGCCTAAGAAAAATTCTTTCAAAAATAGGCATCTCACTTTTATCTAGTTACCATGGCGCACAAATTTTTGAAGCTGTAGGCCTTGGATCTGACTTAATAAAAATTGCTTTTGATGGTACAACAAGCCGCATCGCTGGCATCACATTAAAAGAATTAACTAATGAAACAATTTCAATACATACGAAAGCCTATCCAGAGATCGATCTAAAGAAATTAGAATTTTTAGGATTTGTACAATTTAGAAATAATGGAGAATATCATTCCAATAATCCTGAGATGTCCAAAGTTTTACATTCAGCTGTAAAACAAGGACCAGGATACGATCATTTTGAAACGTACAAAAGACTCATTAGTAATAGACCTACAACATCTTTAAGAGATTTACTAACAATTAACTCAAAAAGGAAAAACATACCATTGGAGGAAGTTGAAAGTGTTGAATCAATTTGCAAAAGGTTCTGTACTGGAGGAATGAGTTTGGGCGCTTTATCAAGAGAAGCACATGAAGTGTTAGCAGTTGCAATGAATAGAATTGGTGGAAAAAGTAATAGTGGAGAAGGGGGAGAAGATCCAGCTCGTTTTAATGTTTTAAATGATATCGATGAGAATACTCAATCAGCTACGTTGCCATTTATTAAAGGTCTAGAAAATGGAGACACCGCATGCTCAGCTATTAAACAAATAGCATCAGGTAGATTTGGAGTCACACCTGAATATCTAAGAAGCGGTAAACAACTCGAAATTAAAATGGCTCAAGGTGCAAAACCTGGAGAAGGGGGACAATTGCCTGGTCCAAAAGTTGATTCTTACATCGCAAAACTAAGAAATAGTAAACCTGGAGTAGCTCTAATATCTCCTCCCCCGCATCATGATATTTATTCAATTGAAGATTTAGCTCAACTTATCCATGACTTACACCAAGTCCATCCAAAAGCGAAAGTGAGCGTTAAACTTGTTTCTGAAATTGGTATAGGTACTATTGCCGCTGGAGTAAGCAAAGCTAATGCAGATGTAATTCAAATTTCAGGCCATGACGGAGGTACAGGTGCTTCGCCCCTAAGTTCTATTAAACATGCAGGTTTACCATGGGAATTAGGTGTTGCTGAGGTTCATAGATCTCTCTTAGACAATAACTTACGTGAAAGAGTAATTTTGAGAACTGATGGAGGTCTTAAAACAGGCTGGGATGTAGTTATTGCAGCTTTACTAGGTGCTGAAGAATACGGTTTCGGTTCTGTAGCGATGATTGCTGAAGGATGCATAATGGCTCGGGTTTGTCATACAAACAAATGTCCTGTTGGAGTTGCTACTCAAAAAGAAGAGTTAAGAAAAAGATTTAAAGGTATTCCAGAAAATGTTGTCAATTTTTTCTTATATATTGCTGAAGAAGTAAGACAGATAATGAGTAGTATTGGAGTTTCTAATATGGAAGAACTGATTGGCAATCAAGAATTTCTCTCAGCAAGAAATATCGGTCTTCCAAAAACTTCTAATATCGATCTCTCTTCTTTAGTAAATAATAAACACATAACCACTGATAGATCATGGTTAAAACATTCAAAAAATGCTCATAGTAATGGTTCTGTATTAGAGGACGAGTTTTTGTCTGATACTGAATTTATAGATGCAATTAAAAGTCACGAAAAATTGACTAAAGAAATTGAGATAAAAAATACAGATAGAAGTGTTTGTGCGAAAATATCAGGGGAAATCGCAGAACTTCATGGAA
>CACNQS010000023.1 GCA_902622625.1 uncultured Prochlorococcus sp. | reverse complement strand
GATTAGGGATTTATTTTCAATGTCTTTAGTTACGTCTTTCTCTGAATTTATTATTGTTTCAAAAATTATACTGTTATTGACTAAATCAGCAAATTTTTCATCTTCGATAGCACCAATTTTAATAAAAGCAGATATTGAATCCCAAATTTCAGCATAAAAGTCTGGAGAATTTTTTATCAAATCCTTCAGCTTATTTGCAATTTTTTTTGAGATAAATGATGATATAGACCTTACTTTTCGATCTGTTTGTAATGCACTTCTACTAACATTTAGTGGAATATCTGTAGAGTCAATAACTCCTCTTAGAGGTAAAAGGTATTTTGGTACTATCTCTTTTATTGAATCGCTTACGAATACTTGATTACAAAATAGTTTTATTTCTCCCTTTTCCCAATCAGCTCTGCCTGACAACTTTGGAAAATACAATATCCCTTGTATGTCATATGGATAATCTGTATTTAGATGAATCCATAACAGTGGATCTCCTTGGAAAGGATAAAGATATTTATATAATTCAATATAATCTTCATCTTTTAATTCACTAGGTTGTTTTCTCCAAGGAGGATTTTTTTTATTTATTGTCTCTCCTTCTAATAAGACATCTATTGGCATAAAATCACAATATTTTTTTATTAGTGATTTAATCCTTTCAGGCTCGATAAACTCTTTTTCTTCTTCAAGAAGGTGAAGAATAACATCTGTACCAATTGACTCTCTTTCTGATTCCTCTAACGTGAAATTTGGCGATCCATCGCAAGACCATTTGAAAGCTTTTGATTCCCCAATTGCCGACTTAGTTAATATATCAACTCTATCTGCCACCATGAAACTTGAATAAAAACCTAGTCCAAAATGACCTATGAATTCTTCATTATCTTTTTTGTATTTTGTTAGGAATTCTTCAGCACTAGAAAATGCAACTTGATTTATGTACTTCTTAATTTCTTCATCATTCATTCCAATTCCATTATCGGAAATTGTTAACGTATTTTTTTCACGGTTAATTGTTATTTTTACTTGAGCCTCCTCAGTATTCTCGCAATCACCTGCCATAGAGGCCATTCTTCTTTTACTAATTGCGTCAACACCATTACTAACAAGTTCTCTTAAAAAGATTTCATGGTCAGAATATACTGCCTTCTTGATAATTGGGAAAATATTTTCGGTATTAATACGAATTTCGCCTTTTTCCATTTAAAAAAAATCAAACATATTAAATATTATTTCTTAAAAACTTGTTAATCAAGTTTAATTAGGAGTATTGTCCGAACAATATTTGAATTTTAAAACCTAAATAATCTTTTAAAAGGGTTTATTTAACCCACAAAATCTCACTACAATTGTTTTCTTTCATAATTTGATTGGCCTTAGCTAAGTCATCACATGGATTTAAATGTAAGACAGCAATATTTCCTTTTTTCTGTTGTGCTTTTTGTTCATTCATACCTTTTTCTAACAAATAAGAATCTTTAAACATCAATAAAATCTTTTTGTTATGTGTTTTTTCTTCTTTAATTAAATTTCTTAAAATGTCAACTGAAATTGTAAATCCAATACCATTAAATATTTTCTCATTAGGACTAAATGATCTTACTAATTCATCATATCTTCCGCCTTTTGCGATCACGTTTTTATTTTTGCCATTATCCCCTATTAGTTGAAAAACTATTCCTTCATATAAATTCAAGTGAGGCTGAAAAGTGGGATCAAGTTGTAATTTAACACCATATTTTTTTGATATTTTTGATAATGTTTCAAATAAAAAATTTAAGTCATCTAATGTTTTACTAGTACCATATACATTTTTTAATTTATTTAATATTGCAATTGGCTCTCCTCGTGTGAATAAAAGATCTTTAAGGATATATTTATCATCTTCGTCTATTCCTAATTTAGATAAATTATCTTGATCAAAATTAACCAGACTTTTCTTAATTTCTTCAAAATTATTATTCTTATATTTGTTCAGTATCAAGTCCATTATTTTTGTGGTGCTTACTAATAGAAATAAATTACAACTATCCTTCAAATTAATATTATCGATTGAATCAAACAAAATATTAATAACTTCAATTTCTGGGTATTTAGTATCATATCCAATTAATTCAATTCCACTCTGCAATTTTTCTTGTAACTTAAATGAATCTTTATTATTTTGTTTTTTATCAAAAACCATTCCATTAGTGAATAATCTTATAGGTCTTTTCTTATTTATTAATCTAGTAGATGACAATTTAACAATTGATGTTGTCATTTCTGGCCTAAGACATAATGAATTATTACTTACTATTCCAACAACTTGATTTTCGTCAATAACCCCACGGCCTTTTATGGTCTCTAAAGTATTTATAAATGAGGGTGAAACCTCTTCATATCCCCATAGTTTATAAATACTATTTAAATTATTTATTATATTTGAGTTATTTTTTACGTCGACTAATTTAATTTCCTTTATATCTGTCATTTTTATATTTAACTAATTTTAGGTATAGAGATTTTTTTTTAATGGAGAGACTTTATCTAGTTCATTTTTTAATTCATTCTCAAGGCTGGGAGAACAAGCTAAAATTCTTCCTGAACTTAAATTAAATTCGCCTGATGGATAATCAGAAATAATACCACCAGCCTCTTTAACAATAATAGCACCGGCCGCTAGGTCCCATACCTCCAATCCTCTTTCCCAATATCCATCTACCTTACCTGCCGCAACAAATGCTAGATCAACTGCCGCTGCACCTCCTCTTCTAACACCTCTAGTTTTATGTGTTAAATAACAAAATTCAGCATAATTATTATCCTCTGTCTCAAATCTGTCATAAGCGAAACCAGTTACAAGTAGACTATCAGAAAGATTAGAGGGATTCGATACTTTAAGTTCACTATCATTGCAGAATGAACCTAAACCTATACAGGCTGAATATAGTTCATTTAAATAAGGTACTGATATAGCGCCTATAATTGGCTTATTTTTATATACAAGACCAATAGAAGTTCCAAAAAAAGGATATCCATGGGAATAATTTGTTGTACCGTCTAATGGGTCTATACACCACGTTAAATCCGAAGATTTAGTTAATTTACCCGATTCCTCTGCATTTATAGATATGTTTGGTGTCTGTTCTAATAAATATTCTTTTATTTTATTTTCAACTTCCAAATCTACATTGGTAACTAGATCACCCTTCCTACCCTTTGATGATATTTTCTGAATTTTATTGTAATTAACTTTTAAAATTTCATTACCAATTTGAGCGGAATTCTTGGCTATTTCATACAAAATCGATAAGTTTAATTGATTTGCAAGTTCCTCTATTTCACTTAATTCAAACATGATTGTTAATCTTCCTCAAATTCCCAAGGTGGCGCAACTCTTGTATTTCCCCTCCCAAAATATTGTCCAAATTGTAAATCGTAAACTTCATCTTCATATGTAGTTTCTACCTCAAGATCAGAAGTTGCTTTAGCGACACAAAGAAGTGCATAGCCTTTGTTTTTTAAAGCTTGAGATACACCCATGGCTTCTGGTTGCTTTAAGGTACCAGATTTAATTTTAACTGCACAACTTGTACAGCATCCATTTCTACATGAAAATGCAAGTTTGAAACCTTTCTTTTCAAATTCCTTAAGTATGTAATTATCACTATTAACCTGCTCTTGGTAAACCTTTCCGGTTTCCTTATTTTTAATCGTGACTGTGAAAGTCTTTTTCAAATAACTTTCCTCTAAAATGGGTTGAACAAGGGTTAAAATAATAACCTTGGGAGAGGTGGCCGAGTGGTTGAAGGCGCAGCACTGGAAATGCTGTATAGGGGCAACTTTATCGAGGGTTCGAATCCCTCTCTCTCCGTTTTATATTAGTTTATTTTGGTAAAATACATCAACACCCTTGTCTTCAAAATATCTTTTAAAATAGATAGTAATCTTATTAACAAGTTATAAATAATCTTATTTATTTAAATTAAGTTGAAAATATTTGATTTTTACTATTATATGTAAATATCTAAGATAAAAATTAATTAAATTATTAGTAAATTTTGCTTTAATTTAGCGATCTAAAATCATGGGGCAAATTGTTGGAATTGATTTAGGTACTACTAACTCTGTTGTCGGAGTGATAGAAGCTGGACGTCCAATTGTTATTGCAAATTCTGAGGGTTCTAGAACTACACCTTCAATAGTTGGATTTACAAAAGATAAGGAAATAGTAATAGGAGACCAGGCGAGAAGACAACTTGTTCTAAATCCTAAGAATACCTTTTATAACCTTAAACGATTTATTGGCAGTGAATGGGATGAATTAGATGAGAATAGTATCTCTGTTCCTTATAACGTTAAGGCTAATTCCAATGGAAGCGTTAGGGTTCTTAGTCCAAATACAGAAAGAGAGTATGCACCAGAAGAATTAGTGAGCTCATTGATTAGAAAATTAATTAATGACGCTGAAACTTATCTTGGAGATACTGTTGATTCTGCAGTTATTACTGTCCCTGCTTATTTTAATGAATCTCAAAGGCAAGCTACAAAGGATTCTGCAATATTAGCTGGTATTAAAGTAGATAGAATTCTAAATGAACCTACTGCCGCTGCTCTAGCTTATGGTTTTGAAAAAAGTTCTTCTAATAATGTTTTGGTTTTTGATTTAGGAGGAGGAACATTTGATGTTTCATTATTAAAAATTTCTAATGGTGTATTTGATGTTAAAGCCACTTGTGGTGATACCCAGCTAGGAGGAAACAATTTTGATTCAAAAATAGTTGATTGGCTTGCAGAAAAATTTCTAGTTAAACATAATATTGATCTAAGAAGGGATAGACAAGCTTTACAGAGATTAACTGAGGCCGCTGAAAAAGCAAAATGTGAATTGTCAGGATTACAAAAAACAAAAATATCATTACCATTCATCACAACGAGTAATGAGGGACCGTTACATATTGAAGAAACATTAGATAGAAAAATATTTGAATCATTATCACAAGATTTACTTGATAGATTATTAGAGCCTGTGCAAATAGCTTTAGATGATTCTGGGTGGAACGCAGACGAAATTGATGAGGTAGTTCTTGTAGGCGGCAGCACAAGAATCCCAATGGTTCAACAATTAGTAAAGACTCTTGTTCCAAATGATCCTTGTCAATCTGTTAATCCTGATGAAGTCGTAGCAGTTGGAGCTGCGATACAATCTGGAATTATTAGTGGTGATTTACAAGATTTACTTCTAAATGACGTTACTCCCTTATCTTTAGGTTTAGAAACTATTGGTGGTCTTATGAAGGTACTCATTCCTCGTAATACCCCAATACCGGTTAGACAATCTGATGTTTTTAGTACTTCCGAAGCTAATCAATCATCAGTAGTTGTTCAAGTAAGGCAAGGAGAAAGGCCTTTAGCCTCTGAAAATAAATCACTTGGTAAATTTAGACTATCAGGAATACCTCCAGCTCCAAGAGGGATACCTCAAGTCCAGGTAGCTTTTGATATTGATGCTAATGGTCTTTTGGAGGTAAGTGCAACTGATAGAACAACTGGAAGAAAGCAAACAGTTACAATCTCTGGAGGTTCTAATTTAAATGAACAAGAAATAAATTCGATAATTAATGAAGCCAAAGCAAAAGCTAATGAAGATAGGAAGAGAAGATCTGTAATTGATAGAAAAAATAGTGCTTTAACTCTTATTGCGCAAGCTGAGAGAAGACTTAGGGATGCTTCATTAGAATTTGGTCCTTATGGTGCCGAAAGGCAACAACGAGCTGTTGAATTAGCCATTCAAGATGTTGAAGAGTATATAGATGACGATGATCCTCAAGAATTAGAAATCTCTGTAAGCGCCTTACAAGAAGCATTATTCGGTTTAAACAGAAAATTTGCGGCAGAAAAGAAAATTGATAATAATCCCCTACAGAGCATCAAAAATACATTTGGATCATTAAAGGATGAACTCTTTTCAGATGATTATTGGGATGATGATCCTTGGGATAATCAAATGAATAGAAATTATAGAAATTCGAGGTATGGTAATTCTAGGGACGATGATCCATGGGACAATGACTACTTCCTCTAAAAAAGACTATTTGTCGATTTTGGGTTTATCCCCTGATTTTGATGATAAAGAACTTAAAAAGGCCTTTCGAAGAGAAGCAAGAAAATGGCATCCAGATTTAAATAAAAATGATCTTAATGCAGAAGAAAGATTTAAATTAATTAATGAAGCATACGAATATCTTCGTGATCCTAATATAAGAAAAAAAAGTTCTGATGAAAATATCAAGGATGATTATGAAAATAATAATTTCAAGACAGGGTTTCCTTATTTTCAAGATTATCTTGATGCATTATTTGGATATGAATACTCACCAAAGAATTATGAGGAATATGATGATGAATCATTTGAGGATGAATCGATAAATACAAATAATGATGAATTTAACAATTTTCAATACCCTACAACCTCTCCAGAAGAGCCGCCTCCAGTTAAACTCCACCAAGATATTGAAACAGTTATTGAATTAACTCCTGATGAGGCCTTAAATGGAGCTTCAATTTTAATTGAGCTTGAAGATGAAACTGTTGTAGAAGTTGATACACCACCTTTCGCAGGAGATGGCTGGAGATTAAGACTTGAAAATATTGCAAGAGGAGGTAAAGATCACTATCTACAGTTAAAAGTTCAAACGGAAAGTGGTCTAAGAATTGATGGTTTAAGAGTTCTTTATAAATTAGAGTTATTTCCTCATGATGCTCTTCTGGGTTGTGCAGTAGAGGTTCCTACCCTTGATGGAAATGTCACACTTCAAGTACCACCAAAATCATCTACGGGCAGAATGTTGCGTTTGAAAGGAAGGGGTTTAATTTTTGAAGATAATGTAGGTGATCAATATGTTGAAATTTTGGTAGTGATACCCGCTGACATAAATGATGAAGAAATTGCTTTATACACAAGATTACAAGAATTATCACTTTCTGATTCTTAATCAAATATTATATAATAAGAAAAATTGATACTTATGGACATATTTGTTCTTTTATATAATTCAGGAACAGATAAGGAAGGAATTCATTCAATCGAACTTAAGGGAAGGACAATTGTTCTTATGTTTGAAGATAAGGATGATGCAACAAGATATTGCGGTCTACTAGAAGCTCAAGATTTTCCTTCGCCAACAGTAGAGATGATCAACATAGAGGAAATAAAAGATTTCTGTATTAAATTAGATTATGAATATAAATTAGTACAAAAGAATTTTGTACCTAAAACTGCAGAAGATAGGTTATTAATCTCTCCACCCCAGAAAAACCTTGAAGTTGAAAATTGGGGGGAAGACAAAAATAGTAAAAAAGATAACATTGATATAAATACCATTAAGGAAAACCTTGAAAAGTTGCTTTAGATATTAAAATATCAATAAATTATTAAACAAATAAAACATGACAACTGCATTATTTGAGACAGAAGTTGGAAGCATAAATATTGAATTTTTCTCTGACGACGCACCTAATACAGTTAAAAACTTCACGAATTTGATTAGTGATGGTTTTTATGATGGTCTAGCATTTCACAGAGTTATTCCTGGATTTATGGCTCAGGGTGGATGCCCAAATACTCGTGATGGAGCATCTGGTATGCCTGGAACTGGAGGACCTGGATATAACATTAAGTGTGAAATCAATTCTAATAAACATCTAAAAGGTTCACTCTCAATGGCTCATGCAGGAAAGGATACAGGTGGTAGTCAGTTTTTTATAGTTTATGAACCACAGCCTCATTTAGATGGAGTGCATACTGTTTTTGGTAAGACAGATGATATGGATGTAGTCCTAAAACTCACTAATGGGTCAAAAATTCTAAAAGCATCTTTAAAATAGTATTTTAGCCTTCAAAAACAATACTGAATGTCTCTTTATCTAGATTAAATTTTCTTGTAGAAGAATATAAGATTTCGTTATTAATAGTAAATTTAGTATTGATTAGCTTGATGCTACTTTTTGGGTGTAATGCTTGTTCAATATTTCTAGAGACAATAATTCCAATCTTTGTACTATTTTCATATTTGGATAAAAACTGAATAAAAAATTCTATATTCTTTATTTCCTCATCATTAATGTTGGAATTGGTTCTATTCTGATCATGTAAAATTCTCCATACTAATTTTGGTCGGTTCCAAAACGCCAATAATCTTGGACTACTTTCGAGTTTAATATTAATGTTTTGTTCACTACAGAATTTAATAACATTATTTTTAATTGGAACTAATTCAATAGATTTATATTTTCCGTCAAGAAAAATTGATATAAATGGATCAATATTACTTGAATTAGAATTATCATCATCAATCATGTGGCCTAACTTTGTTTTTTTAACACTCAAATATTCTGCATTATTATCGTTTGGACAAATAACTAATGGAACTCTCTCAATAACTTCTATTCCATAACCACCTAATCCAGCAATCTTTCTAGGATTGTTAGTTAGTAATTTTAATTTTTTTATACCTAAATCAGTTAAAATTTGCGCTCCAACTCCATAATTTCTGAGATCAGCTGGAAAACCTAATTTTTCATTAGCTTCGACGGTGTCTAATCCACCATCTTGTAAACTGTAAGCTTTTAATTTATTTATTAGACCAATCCCTCTGCCTTCTTGTCTCAAGTAAACAACAACTCCTTCTTCCTCCTTTTCTATTCTTGATAAAGCAGCCTCTAACTGGGGTCTACAATCACAACGTAATGATCCAAAAGCATCACCAGTTAAGCATTCTGAATGCATTCTTACTAGTACAGGTTCGCTTAACTTCGATGATTTTTGTTTAACTAATGCAACGTGCTCTGAGCCATCTAGTTCATTAACATATCCATAAGCTTTGAAATTACCAAAAATACTTGGAAGAACAGCATCAGATTTTCTAAATACAAATCTCTCAGTTTGAAACCGATAACTTATTAAATCAGCAATTGATATTAATTTCATTCCCCACTGTTTTGCATACTCTTTAAGTTGAGGAAGTCTTGACATAGAACCGTCAGGATTTTGTATTTCACAAATCACTCCAGCGGGATAAAGACCTGACATTGCGGCAATATCTACTGCCGCTTCGGTATGACCTGCCCTTTTTAATACTCCACCTTTTTTTGCTCTTAATGGAAAAATATGTCCTGGCCTCCTTAAATCATCAGGTTTTGTATTTGGGTTTATAGCAACTTGTATTGTCTTTGCCCTGTCTTCAGCGGAAATTCCGGTAGTAACATTATGTTCAGGTCCAGCATCAATTGATACTGTAAAAGCTGTTTGATTTTCATCTGTATTTCTATCTACCATTAATGGTAAATCTAATGAATCAAGTTTTTCACCTTGCATTGCTAGGCATATAAGACCACGTCCCTCAGTAGCCATAAAATTAATTTGCTGTGGAGTTGCAAACTGAGCCGCACATATTAAATCTCCTTCATTTTCTCTTCTTTCATCATCTACAACAATTATGCATTCACCATTTCTTATAGCTGCCAACGCATCGCTGATAGGATCAAATTCAATTTTAAAAGATTCATTTATATCCAAAATTGTTCCATTATTTGATTTGGGACTTGTTTCTTTCATTATTCCTATCAATATAGAAAAATAGTGTTTTAGTTACCTTAAATTCAACACTTTATAATCCTATCTCAAAGTCTGCCAATTCAAAGAAATGAATGTTGCAATAGTAGGTGCTACTGGTTACGGCGGTATTCAAGCGGTAAATCTCTTAAAGAAAATTAAAAAATACAAAATTTCATTTTTAGGAGGTAATAAAACATCTGGATCAAAGTGGAATGATAATTTTCCTTTTATTTATCTAGATAATGATCCTTATATAGAAGAAATTTCCGTAGATAGTATTTCAAAAAATGCAGATGTAGCTTTGCTTTGCTTACCAAATGGCTTATCTTCAACATTGACAAGGAAACTACTAGATCGAGGACTTAAAGTTATCGATTTATCCGCTGATTACAGATATAAGTCTTTAGATGAATGGAAAAATGTATATTCCAAAGAAGCTGCTATTTATAAAAGGAATGATGATGATTTATGTAAAGAGGCAGTCTACGGTCTTCCTGAAATAAATAAAGAAGCCATTTCAAAAGGAAGATTAATTGCCTGTCCAGGATGCTATCCAACATCTGCTCTTATTCCATTAGTACCTTATCTATCGCAAGGTATAATTGAAAATGAAGGAATAGTGATTGATTCTAAAAGCGGTACCTCTGGTGGAGGTCGAGAACCAAACCAAAAGCTACTCTTATCAGAATGTGGTGAAGGCTTATCAGCATATGGATTGATAAACCATAGACATACCTCTGAGATCGAGCAAGTTGCATCTATAATTTCTGGAAATAAAATTGAACTGCTTTTTACACCTCATTTGGTTCCAATTTCGAGGGGTATGCATTCGACTATATATGGGAGATTAAGAGATCCAGGATTAACCTCTGATGATTGCAGAATTCTTTTGGATAATTATTACAGAAATTTCAAAAATATTAAAGTATTACCTGTAGATATATATCCTTCAACAAAATGGGTTAAAAATACAAACCAAATTTTCCTTTCTGTTAAAGTTGATATTCGAAATGGAAGGATTATTATTTTATCTGCAATTGATAATTTATTAAAAGGTCAGACTGGGCAAGCAATTCAAAATTTAAATATTATGAGTGGATTTTCAATGGATGAAGGTCTTGATTTAACTAATAATTTTCCATAAAATTACTTCTTATCAAAAACCCTGCTTGAGAGATTGAGTGAGGTAAAATTTTATGCTCAAGCATTTGTATCCTTTTTGAAAGTGAATCAATATCATCATCATCTCTAATTGACAATGCAGCTTGCATTATCAATGATCCACTATCTACCTCCTCCTCTACAAAATGTACTGAACAACCAGTTATTTTTGAACCATTTAATATAGAGTCCTTTATCGCAGAACCTCCTTTATATGCGGGAAGTAATGAAGGGTGAATATTTATTATCTTATTCTTAAATTTATTAATAAAAAATGGAGTAACAATTTTCATCCATCCTGCCATAACGACAAGTTCAACATCGTAATGAATTAAAGTATTTACAATTTCTAATTCAAAAGCTTCTTTTTGCAGAAAGTCTTTGCCCCTTATAATTTTGTGAGGTATTTTTTTACTTTCAGCTCTTTTTATACAACCGGCTTCATCTTTGTTAGTAATTAAAACTTTTATATCTATATCTAATTCTCCTTTTTCTGAGAGGTTAATTAATTCCTGAAAGTTTGTTCCTTTCCCAGAAGCAAGTACACCTATTTTTAATTTTGGTGAAAAGCATCTAAATTCAGATATCTCAGGCGAAATTATGTAATTAAATGATCTATCCAAAGTTTTTTATTTTATCCAATGATAAATTCATATGAAATAAAAAAAACCCTCAATTTTAATTGTTTATATTCAAAAACATATTTATTTGAAGATAATAATTTAAACAAATTTAAATGATTCAAATCTATGTACTATTCGTATAGATATAATTGAATAATAAATAAAAGAAACAAATATATAAAATGAATGGAGATTTAAAATCTTGGGATAAATTTTGTAATTATCTTTGGTTTGATAAAAAATTAAATATTTGGTTAGACATAAGCAAAATTAATTTCACAAGTAAAGAGATAAAAAATTTAGAAGATAAATTTATAGATGTTTTTTCATCGATAAAAGAATTAGAAAATGGTGCAATCTCAAATATTGATGAAAATAGACAAGTTGGACATTATTGGCTTAGAAATCCATCAATTTCACCCTCTTCAAAAATTGGAGAGGAAATTAACGCAGATATTAATGCAATCTCTGAATTTGGAAAACAAATTTTAAATGGAGATATAAAGAATAAGAATAATCAGGATTATACTGATGTTCTATGGATAGGAATTGGTGGAAGTGGGTTAGGACCATTACTTATTACAGAGTCACTGCAGAAATGTTCCAGTGGCTTAAATTTTTCTTATATCGATAATGTCGATCCATTTTTAATTAGCGAAAAGTTAGAAGAATTATCTGAAAAGTTAACAACAACATTATTTGTAGTAGTAAGCAAATCAGGTGGCACGCCTGAACCTAGAATTGCTATGGAAATTATTAAAAGTCACTGCGAAAAAAATTCTCTTGAATGGAATTCTAATGCCATAGCTATAACTATGAAAGATAGTAAGTTATTTAAAAAAGCCACCTCTGAAAATTGGTTAAAAATATTTAATTTGCAAGATTGGGTTGGAGGAAGAACTAGTATTACAAGCTCTGTGGGATTACTTCCACTAGCTCTTATTAATGAAAATATATCTGAATTTATTAGAGGTGCATCATTAATGGATGAAGCCACACGTATAAGTGATTTTAAAAATAATCCAGCGGCACTATTATCATCCGCATGGTATTTGACTGGAGATGGTATTGGAAAGAGAGATATGGTCGTTTTACCCTATAGAGATAGGTTACAGGTATTTAGTAAATATCTCCAGCAATTAGTAATGGAATCATTAGGAAAGAAATTTAATAGGAATGGTGAAGTAGTTAATCAAGGTATTTCAGTTTTTGGTAATAAAGGATCTACAGATCAACATGCTTATGTTCAGCAATTGAGAGATGGTATTGATAATTTCTTTTGTATTTTTATTGAATTATTAGATTCTCCATCTACTAATATTTTTGATGAAAAAGAGAATCCTAAAGAATATCTTTCTGGTTTTTTGCAAGGAACCAGATCAGCACTCTCTAGTGAAAACAGACAAAGTATCACTATCACTTTAGAAAAGTTAAATTGTATTTCACTAGGTGCCTTAATCGCTTTATTTGAGAGAG
Organism: uncultured Prochlorococcus sp.; assembly: GCA_902622625.1. GTDB lineage: Bacteria > Cyanobacteriota > Cyanobacteriia > PCC-6307 > Cyanobiaceae > Prochlorococcus_A. The sequence continues at coordinate 5,164 of CACNQS010000023.1, read as the reverse complement.
CTGTTTCCTTCTACGCTGAGTTGGTAAATATAAATGCATATGATCAACCTGGAGTTGAAGCTGGAAAGAAAGCAGCTGCAAATATTATTGAGTATCAACAAAAAGTAAGTAATTTATTAGACGAAGGTGGCGAATATTCTATTAATGACATAACATCATTATTTGATAATTCAGTGAATGAACCTATATTTTTCATACTCCGTGAAATGTGTTTCGGTAATGATAATTATTTAGTTAAGGGTGATTGGTCAAATCCAAATTCATTAGTTATTCAAAAAATAAATTCTTAAACAACAATATTCATAATTTTTCCTTTAACAATAATTATTTTTCTTATTTCCTTATCTTGAGTCCATTTTAAAATGTTTGGTCTTTTAAGAGCTAATTCTTTAATTTGATCTTCACTCATATCATTAATAATATTTACTTTGTCTCTAACTTTTCCATTCACTTGTATTACTAGTTCATATGAATCTTCTTTTAGTGCTTCGGCATTAAATGAAGGCCAGTGTTCTAAATGCACAGATTTTTTAAATCCTATAAGATGCCATACTTCTTCTGCGATATGAGGTGCAAATGGAGCCAATAAAATACAAAATGTTTTTAAAGCATCAATTTTTAAATTATTGTTTACATCATTAATAGAATTTGATAGTGAATTATAAAACTTCATTAGTTCTGAAATCGCAGTATTAAATTGGTTATTTAATATGTCATTTGAAATTTCTTTTATAGCGATATTCATTGACTTTATTAAACTTTTTTCTTTATCTGGGTAGGAATTAGATTTACTATTAATATCTTTTGCACAATTTATATAAAGCTTCCAAATCCTGCTTAAAAATCTGAATTGTCCTTCAACATCAGTATCCCCCCATTCCAGATCTTTTTCTGGTGGGGCTTTAAATAATATAAACATTCTTGCAGTATCTGCTCCATATTTTTTAATTACTGATTCAGGATCTATCCCATTGTATTTAGACTTAGACATCTTCTCGAAAAGAACTTCGAGTTTTGAATTGTCAATTGGATCTGTAGGATTTGATAAGTCAATAATATCGGAAGGAGAAACATATTTACCAGTTTTATTGTTTTTATAGGCTGCGGCCTGAACCATTCCTTGCGTTAATAGTTTTTTGAAAGGTTCATCAATATCAAATAGTTCATTATCTCGCAAAGCTTTAGTGAAAAATCTTGCATATAACAAATGCAATATTGCATGCTCTACTCCTCCAACATATTGATCTACAGGCAACCACTTATTAATTTCATTCTTTTCAAATGGCTTAGTTGAGCATTTTGAAGATGGGTATCTTAAAAAATACCAAGATGAACACATGAAAGTGTCCATAGTATCAGTTTCTTTTCTTGCCGCTATTCCACATTTTGGACATGTTGTATTTATCCAATTATTATTATCACCTAAAGCATTAATTTTGTTTGCGGAGATTTCTATATCTTTTGGTAATGAAACAGGCAAATCCGATTGGTTTAAAGGAACAGCTCCACATTTTTTGCAATTAACGATGGGTATTGGACATCCCCAATATCTTTGTCTAGATATTAACCAATCTCTTAAACGATATTGAATCTTATTTTCGGCCCATCCATTATTTACTCCCTCCTCTGAAATTTTTAATTTAGCAATAATATTTGCTAAACCATTGTATTGATTTGAATTAATTAGATATCCATTTTCTACAAAAGCATTATCAAGCGCATTACTTTGTTCACTTTTATCCTTTACTATTACCTGTTTAATATCTATATTGTTTTTCTTAGCAAACTCAAAATCCCTTAAATCATGAGCAGGTACCCCCATAACAGCGCCTGTACCGTATTCATCAAGAACATAACTAGCCACCCAAATAGGTATAAGTTCAGAATTAACTGGATTTATTGCTATTAAGCTGGTTTTTATACCAATTTTTTCAAATTCATTGTTTTTATTTTTTTTCAAATATTGTTTAAGTTTTTTTATATCTTGTATGGTTTCTTGATCAGTGATATTTTTAATTAATGAATGATTTACAGAAATTGCTAAATAAGTAACTCCAAATAAAGTATCAGGTCTTGTTGTGAATACTGTTATTTTCTCTTTTGGATTAGTAATAATATTGAAATTAATATTTGTACCAATTGATTTTCCTATCCAATTATCTTGCATTATTTTTACTCTTTCTGGCCAGTTATTTAATTTTTCTAAATCCTTCAATAACTCATCCGCATAATTAGTAATCCTTAAAAACCATTGCTTTAATAATTTTTTTTCAACTACTGCCCCAGATCTCCAAGATTTACCTTCTGAGTCAACTTGTTCATTCGCTAAAACTGTATTATCTATAGGGTCCCAATTAACTTCTGATTCCTTTTGATATACAAGACCTGACTTGTATAACTCTAAAAATAGATATTGTGTCCAAATATAATAATCTTCATCACAAGTTGCAAATTCCCTGTCCCAATCAACTGAAAGTCCCAAAAGCTTTAATTGTGACTTCATATGAGAAATATTTTTTTTAGTCCAGACACTTGGACTAATTCCTCTTTCAATCGCTGCATTCTCAGCGGGCAAACCAAAAGCGTCCCAACCCATTGGATGTAAAACAGATTTGCCCTTAAACCTTTGGAATCGAGCTATTAAGTCTGTAATAACATAATTCCTAACATGTCCCATATGAAGATTACCTGAAGGGTAGGGAAACATTGATAAGGCATAAAATTTATCGCTATTCTCAGTTAAATCATCGGTTTTATATAAATTATTTTCTGTCCATATTGACTGCCATTTTTTTTCTAACTCAGATGGATTATATAAATTGGTATCAGTCTCATATTGTTGATCGGGAGAAATCACTTAATTTTTATTTGTTAAATTATTATTTTAATATCCATTGTATAAAATAGAAATAGATTGTTAAAAGTAATAATTTATAATTAAAATTTAAAATATATTATTTACAAATGAAAAATATAACTTTTGAAAAATATCAAGGTAACGGAAATGATTTCGTAGTAATTGATTCTAGAGGAAATGATTTATATAAAAATTACAAGAAAAATAAAATATTTGATATAAAACAAATTTGCAACAGGCAATTTGGTATTGGAGCAGATGGTGTGATTTTTATTGAAGAACCTAATGAAGATAATTATGCAAAAATGATAATTTTTAATTCTGATGGTTCTGAAGCGCAAATGTGTGGAAACGGAATTAGGTGTTTAGTTGAGTATCTCCATTTAAATGATTCAATTAATAATAAAAATATAGAATATAAAATTGAGACTAAAGCAGGTTTAAAAATTGCAAAATATATAAATGATGAAATTACAGTAAAAATGGGAGTTCCAATTTTAGAATGTCAAAATATTCCAACAACAATTGAAAATAAAATAAATTCAATACCTTCACACGAATTTATTGAGAAAGATTTTAATAATATGGGTTATGCCGTAGGGATGGGAAATCCTCATTTAATATTCTTTGTAAAAGACATAGATTCAATTGTTCTTTCTACACTTGGTCCTATATTTGAAAATAATGAATTATTTCCTGAAAAAACTAATGTGCATTTTTGTCAAATTTTAAATAAAGATAATATCAAAGTAAAAGTATGGGAAAGGGGTGCAGGACCAACCTTAGCTTGTGGAACAGGTGCCTGTGCTATCCATGTAGCAGCTTATAAATTAGGCCTTTGTAATTCACAAACTATAGTAACCTTACCAGGAGGTAATCTTAAAATTGATTGGTCAAAAGACGATTGTGAAGTAATGATGACCGGTGATGCTAAAAAGGTTTTCTCAGGATCAATGTTATTAAATTAATGGAAAATAATTTTATCTATTTAGATAATGCATCCACAACTCCATTATCTGAGAATGTTTTAAATATAATTAATTCAACTTATAGGAATTATTGGCATAACCCTTCATCTACATATGAGCTAGGGATAAAATGCTCTACATATCTTGAAAAAATTAGATCTAAAATTGCTTATATATTTGAAGCAGATCCAGAGGATATAATTTTTACATCTGGTTCTTCGGAATCGACAAATATTGTATTTAATAATATTTATGAGAAATTTAAAAATGGTAGGGTTGTTATTTCAAATGTCGAACATCAAGCAACAACTATTTGTGCTAATAAACTAAGAAAACAAAATTGGGATATTTACGAATGGGCGGTAAATAATGATGGAATTTTAAATATTTCTAATATCGAAAAATTATTAAAAATTAATACTAAGCTTGTATCAATTATTTGGGGACAAAGTGAAATTGGGACAATACAACCTGTCCAATTTATTGGTTCCAAATGTGAAGAATTAAATATAATGTTTCATTTAGATGGAACTCAAATATTAAGTAATGGAATATTCAGTTGGAAAGATCTTAAATGTGATTTTTTAAGTTTATCCGCTCATAAATTTGGAGGTCCAAAAGGGATCGGTATTCTTTTAACAAAAGAAAAGTCTAGACAAATTTTAAAAAATAATGACATATCACTTACTCAGGAATTTTCAATTAGACAAGGTACACAAGCTTTGCCATTAATCGCTGGAATGTATGAATCACTAAAGAATATTGAAGGAAAAATAAAATTATATGATTACATAACTGAATTTCCTTCTAATAATATTAATAAACTTAAAAATTATTTTTTAAAAAAAATTAAAGATAATAATCATATAAAGATTACGGGTAGTATTAACCATAGACTTCCCAGTCATATTTCTTTTCTACTATTAAATAAACTATTTGAGCCTATAAGGGCCTATAAGATTGTTAATTTCATGTCAGAAAATAAAATAGCCATAAGTAGTGGAAGTGCTTGTTCAAGCTCATCTGGGAAACCTAGCTCAACACTTAAAAATATTGGTTTTAAAGATGATGAACTATATTCAAATATTCGTGTTACTTTAAGTTCAATAAACAATAAGTCAGAAATAGATAAATTTTTAGAACTTATTCAAATATGTATTGACAAATTTTAATGGAAACCAATTACAAACTACCTAAAGATTTAAATGAATCTCTTAAGAATATGGAGGATGCAATTATTCCAAGTTTATTAGATTCAAATAAAAGATTTACTATAGAATTTAATTTTGAAGGATTGAAATTTAACAGAATTGGAATAACTATCTACAAAATATTGTCT
>CACNQS010000022.1 GCA_902622625.1 uncultured Prochlorococcus sp. | reverse complement strand
TACATTTAAACTTATAAAATTAATTAAATTTGAATCAATTTGATGAAATCCATCGAATTCTAATAATTTACAAAATTTAGAAGACCTAGTCTTTACCTTTTCATAAATAGTCCTAGAAGCATCTATAGGAACAACGTCATCAAATAAACCATGACTTATAATCAATGGGGAGAATTTTTCTCCTAGGGTCCAGTTGGGGTGAGGATAACCACTACAAGCAACAATTAATCCAATATTTAATTTAAATCCTGCATCAATTGCCATTGCCGCACCCTGAGAGAAACCCAACAAAATTGTTTTTCTTAGTGGAATCTGATCAGTATCAAATTTTTTTAATGTAACTAAAAGTTTATTTACTTCAACCTCAGCTGCATTCCAATCATGTGGATATAATCCATACCACTGTCTTCCCTGACCGCTTGGGTGTAATCCAGGAGCCCTCAAAGAAATTACCTCAAAATCAAGATTTATTTTTTCAGTCATCTCCTTTCCAAATGTTAAAAGGTCATCCGAATCAGCTCCCCAACCATGCATCAAAATAATTCTATGAGTTGCAGTTTGAGAGCTAATCGAGACAAATTCATGATCGATGGCATATTTCATGTTTATATTCTTAAGTAAGTAAACTTTCCCATAATGTCACCATTAGCTTTAGTAAGTGTCTCTGATAAAAAAAATATAATCCCATTTTGTAGGGAATTGGTAGATCAATTTAATTATAAAATTTTATCAAGTGGAGGAACTGCCAAACATCTTATAGAAGCAAATATTCCAGTTATTAAAGTTGCAGACTTTACTAGTTCTCCTGAAATTCTTGGAGGAAGAGTTAAAACTTTACATCCAAAAATACACGGGGGAATATTAGCTAAAAGAACTGACGAGGAACATAAAAAAGATATAGAAGCTAATAATCTTGAGTTAATTGACTTAGTAGTTGTCAATTTATATCCTTTTAAAAAAACTGTAGATGGGGGAGCTAACTGGGAAGATGCTATTGAAAATATTGATATCGGAGGGCCATCTATGATTCGTTCTGCAGCTAAAAATCATAAAGATGTCTCCGTTTTAGTAGATCCTAGTCAGTATCAAAATTTTCTTGAAGAAAGTAAAAAAGGTGAATTGAAAGACTCTTATAAAGCAAAATTAGCCCTTGAAGCTTTTCAACATACAGCGGACTATGACACTGCAATATCTAATTGGATAAAAAATGAAAGAGATTTACTAGCTTCCAATTATATCGAATCTTATCCACTAATAAAAACCTTAAGATATGGGGAGAATCCACATCAAAAAGCTTTCTGGTATGGTTTAAATAACATTGGATGGAACTCAGCGAAACAATTACAAGGAAAAGACTTAAGTTATAACAATTTATTAGATCTAGAGTCGGCACTATCAACAGTTTTAGAATTTGGCTACACAGAAAAAGATGAACTTTCGACCGACATTTTTGCTTCTGTTATTTTAAAACACAATAATCCTTGTGGTGCCTCTATAAGTAATTCGGCTTCCAAAGCATTTTTGAATGCTTTAGAATGCGACTCTGTTAGTGCATTTGGAGGAATAGTTGCTTTTAATTCAAATGTTGATAGTGAGACCGCAACCCACCTCAAAGATATTTTCTTGGAGTGTGTCGTCGCTCCATCTTTTGATGAGGAAGCTTTAGAAATTTTAAAAGTTAAAAAGAATTTAAGAATTTTAAAGTTTTCAAAAGATCAACTTCCAAAAAAGAATCAAAATTCCACTAAATCAATAATGGGAGGATTACTAGTTCAAGATACTGACGATAATGAAGAAAAAACTGAAAATTGGATTTCAGTAACGAATAAAAATCCGAGTAATCAAGTTAATTTAGATCTAAATTTTGCATGGAAAATTTGTAAACATGTTAAATCTAATGCCATTGTTATTGCAAAAGACCAAAAAACTATTGGAATTGGAGCTGGACAGATGAATAGAGTTGGAGCAGCAAAAATTGCATTAAAAGCAGCTGGAAGGTTATGTTCTGATGCTGTCTTAGCCAGCGATGGGTTTTTCCCATTTGCAGATACTGTAGAACTAGCGAATGAATATGGAATAAAAGCTATTATTCAGCCTGGAGGAAGTCTAAGAGACCAAGAAAGTATTGATATGTGTAATTTAAAAGGAATCTCTATGGTATTTACGCAAAAAAGGCACTTTTTACATTAAGTTATGTTGATTTTGGATAATATGTAATCTTGTTAGTTTTTCTGAAAAAAGATAGCCTGCCTGGACCTGCACATAGAAAGTATAGAGAAATAGCCCCATATATAAAAGATAATTCGAATGCATAATTATGACCTTCAACCACTGCCAGAGGAAAGCCTTCTAATCCAGTATCAAGGAGATGAAAATAAACTGCAAATGCCATTGTGGAGAACAGACCAAGAGAAGAAAGCCTCGCAAAAATACCTAAAGCCAATCCAACTGGGCATACCAGTTGAGTAATTGCTGCTCCAAAAGTCCAAATAACAGGATCCCCAGGCAAAAATGGGAAATACTTACCAACTACAAACTCTGCAAAACCCTGCGGATCCTGAAGTTTTTCTAGACCATGATGAATCATCAAAGCACAAAAACCTATTCTTAAAATAAAAATCGATAGTTCACCAAGGATATTTACTTCTGAACCTGAAGATGAATTGGCAACTACAACTTCAACTTTTTGGGGCGCTTTAGTTCTATTAATACTTGCGGTTTGAACCTGATTAGTTTGTGCTTTGTCTTCCATACTGCATTAAGTTTTCATTATTCTAGTTAATAAAGTAGATCTTTTGGAATTATCTGACTAATAAATTAAAAAAACTAAGCAAATTTATAAATTAATAACAAATTCAGGAAGCAATATCAATTAACTTTTCAATAACATCTGCAACCACCTTGTCAGGAGTGGATGCACCTGAGGTAATTCCAACATTAATTTTTCCACTAGGTAGAAAATTCTTTTTTAGTTCTAAATCTGATCCTAGTGGTTTATGAAATATTGAGTTTTCTTGAACTGATATCCTCTCTGGCGTATCAATGTGAAAAGAAGAAATGTTTTTATTTATTGCTATTTCTTGTAGGTGAGTAGTATTGGAAGAATTGAAGCCTCCAATAACTACTAAAATATCAAGGTCTTCATCAACCAGAGAGAACATTGCATCTTGCCTTTCTTCAGTTGCATCACAAATAGTATTAAAAGCTAAAAAGTGACTATTTAAGTTTTCTGGTCCAAATTTCTTTAACATCGTCCTTTCAAAAACCTTTCCAATTTCCTCAGTCTCGCTCTTAAGCATAGTTGTTTGATTTGCGACTCCCACTCTATCTAAATCTTTGTCAGGATCAAATCCATTAGAATAAGCTTTAGCAAATTTGTTCATAAACTCATTTCTATTACCTCTACCCAGGATATATTCAGAAACGTAGTTCGCTTCTTCTAGATCAAGTACAACTAAATATTTACCTGCGAATGAACTTGTAGCGAGAGTCTCTTCATGTTTAAATTTTCCGTGAATAATAGAAGTGAAAATATGTTTTTTATGTTTTTCAACTGTATGCCAAACCTTAGAAACCCATGGGCAAGTTGTATCAATAATATGACAACCTTTCTCATGCAAGAGTTTCATTTCTTGAACAGTAGCCCCGAAAGCAGGGAGTATAACAACATCTCCATTAGAAACTAAAGAAAAATCTTTAATTCCATTTTTAGCTGAGATGAATTTCACATTCATTTTTCTTAAATGATCATTAACCGAGGGATTATGAATTATTTCGTTTGTTATCCAAATATTCTCATTTGGGTAATGTCTTCTTGTTTCATAAGCCATTGCAACAGCTCTTTCAACTCCCCAACAGAAACCGAAAGCTTGGGCCAACTTTATATTTAGTCTCCCTTTTTTATAGGTAAAATTATTATCTCTAATAGAACTTATCAAATCACTTTGGTAAGCTTCTTCTAACGCTTGAGCTCTTTTTGTTGGAGAATCGAAGCCCCTTCTATTGTATCTATCAGAATGATGAAGGGATCTTCTAAAAGCTTGAGTATCCATCTTCCTATATTACACGTTTTAAATAATTTTTCGTAAAAAAAAAGAAACCTGACATAAGTCAGGTTTCTTTAATCAATTGTCAGATAGATTATTTAGCAGATGCAAAGTCTGGATATGCTTCCATTCCATGCTCTCCTATATCTAAGCCTTGAGTCTCTTCCTCTTCAGATACTCGTATTCCACCGAATAATCCTCCAATTACAGACCAGGCAATCCAGCAAGTAACTAGTGTCCAAATAGCATAAGCTGCGGCACCAAGAGCTTGAACAAGAAGAAGGGTAATACCTCCACCATTGAACAATCCCATACCTGCTCCATCACCTTGTACAGCTGTACCCCAAAGGCCGATAACTACAGTACCCCATACACCACAAACTCCGTGAACAGAGAATGCACCTACGGGATCATCAATCTCAGCGGCATCAAGAGCTGCAACAGAAAATACAACAATAATTCCCCCTACTAGTCCTGCGAACCAGGCTCCAGCAAGAGTCATATCACCACAACCAGCGGTGATACTAACCAAACCAGCTAGAATTCCGTTAATTATCATTGTAAGATCAGGCTTACCAGACGTTAATGTTGAAACAATAGTTGCACCAATAGCTCCAGCGGCTGCTGCCAAAGTAGTTGTTACAGCAACATATGGAACCCATTGATCCATAGCAAGTTGAGAACCGGGGTTAAATCCATACCAACCTATCCATAGGACTAATGCACCTAGAGTAGCTATAGCCATATTATGTCCTGGCATAGCTTGTGGTTTCCCATCAGAGTATTTGCCAATTCTTGGCCCAAGAAGCATAGCTCCTACAAGACCCGCCCATGCTCCAACTGAGTGAACAATTGAAGAACCAGCGAAGTCAACAAAACCTAAAGAATCAAGCCAACCACCATTCCATTTCCAGCTACCAGCAATTGGATATATAAATGCAGTTAATACAACAGCAAAAACAACAAATTCTCCAAATTTAACTCTTTCAGCAACAAGACCGGAAACGATAGTTGCTGCAGTTCCTGCGAACGCAGACTGGAACAAGAAATCAACAGTTGGGACTAATCCAGCATCAGTAACCATATCAGCGGTGACTGTTGGATCAAAGAATAAGCCTCCAAAATAAAGCCATCCGTCAGCAACACTTCCTCCGTACATTAATGAATAGCCGATAAACCAATAAGAAGTTACAGCTAGAGCAAATACAAAGAGGTTTTTAGCAAGGATGTTTACTGCGTTCTTAGAACGACACATACCTGCCTCAACCATAGCGAAACCAGCGTTCATGAAGATCACCAAAATAGTAGCGATCAAAAGCCATAAATTGTTAGCAAGAAAAGCTGCATTCAACTCAGGTAAATCAGCTGCATGAGCTGAAAGATTAAAAATACCTAAACCAAACAAAGCTAAAGGAACAGTTGCAAGCCACAACATAGAGCGGTTTGAACTAAATCCTCGAATACTCCTCAAAAGGAGCATAGGTCCATTAACAAGACTTGCATCTTGTAATTTGGACCTAGAGCGCCTTTGAGGCGTTTGCAAAGCAGTGGTCATAAAAAAAAATTAGATCTGCAAAAAAACAGTTTGTGCTGTTTCCTTTCATACACAATTTTGCTCAAAAAACTTATTAGTGTCTAGTAGTCGTTGTTACCAATTTTATAGTTGCATCTTAAAACTATATCTGTTAAATTTAAAAAATTTTTTTTTTTAAATTTCAAATTATCAAGATTTTGTTTTTTTCAAAGGTTTAATTCCTTTCCATGATACGTGGTCTTCATGAAATTCAAAGGAACATGGGATAGTTATCATTCCCGCACTTAATGATTCTCTAAAAAGACTGCCGTATAAGGGATCTGCATCATCTCCAGGAGCAAAAAAACAAGCATCTTTTCTCGTAATACAAAGTACTAAAACACTTTTACTTTCAGGAATTAATTCCTTTAATTCTAGGAGGTGTTTTTGACCTCTTTTCGTTACCGTATCTGGGAATAGAGCTACATTTTCTTTAATCCAAGTCGTATTTTTAACCTCTATGTAAATGTTACGTTTATCAGGATTTGAAGATTTTGGGGTTAAAAAAAAGTCAATTCTGCTTTTTTTATCTTTTCCATAGGGAACTTCAGATTTGATTGTCTCTATTTCACCTATTGTTTCTATTAGCAGATTTTTCTCAATAACCTTTTTGATTAACTTGTTTGCAAATAGAGTATTAATACCTACCCAAACCTCCTCATTTTTTGCATTAGAAACACATATCTGTTCCCAAGTAAAAGGTAATTTTCTTTTTGGAGAAGGGGAAGCACTTATTCTTACTTTTGCTCCCTCACTCAAAAGTCCCTTCATTGGGCCAGTGTTAGCACAATGAGCAGTTACTACCTCTCCACTCTCTAATTTAATATCTGCAAGAAACCTTTTATACCTCTTAATTAAAACCCCTTCAATTAATGGATCAAAATCAATTAACCGATCATTCATAAATATGTCGTTAGTTAGAAATCAAATATAATTGAAACTTAAACTTATTGAAAAATTTAGACGATTCCAAATGCATTCATTTTTAAAAAATAATGTTTTTTCAATTTCATTTGGTACTAGTCTAAGTAAATTAGCTGGATGTATAAGACAAATATTTATAGCGGCTGCTTTTGGGGTTGGTGTAACGTACGACGCGTTTAACTATGCATATATAATTCCTGGTTTTTTGCTAATAATCATTGGGGGTATTAATGGTCCCTTGCATAACGCAGTCGTTGCAGTTTTAACTCCGCTTAACAAAAAAAATGGAGGGATTGTTTTAACTCAAGTAAGCATAAAACTTTCAATATTATTATTAATTTTTGCCATATTGATTTACTCGAATTCCAGTTTATTAATTGATTTATTGGCCCCGAATTTAAGTTTCGAAGCTAAATCTATTGCCACTTACCAATTACAAATACTTGCACCTTGCATCCCTTTATCCGGCTTCATAGGTTTAAGCTTTGGAGCCTTAAATTCCCAAAGGAAATTCTTTTTATCAAGTATAAGTCCAGCAATAACAAGCGTAACTATTATTTTTTTTATTTTATTTAGTTGGATTTTCAACAAAGAAAATACATCCTCTAATTTCTTCACTTATACGGGATTACTAGCATTTGCAACTTTGACAGGTACTTTAATTCAGTTTGTTGTTCAAATTTTGGAAATAAATAAAATTGGTCTCTTGAGATTAGATTCAACCTTCAATTTATTTAAAGATGAAGAGAGAAGGATTTTCAAACTAATTATCCCAGCATCTATCTCATCAGGTCTAGGTCAAATTAATGTTTTTATCGATATGTTTTTCGCTTCAAGTTTTCAAGGCGCAGCCTCTGGACTAGCTTACGGAAACTTTCTTATACAAGCCCCTTTAGGCATATTATCAAACTCCTTGATTCTGCCATTACTGCCTAAATTCTCTAAATCGAGAAGTGACAAAGACGAAAGAGGTCTCCAAAAAAAATTGATATCAGGGATAGAGTACTGTTTCTTGACAACTATTTTTTTAACTGGATTTTTCATAACATTCAATAATCAAATCGTACAATTAGTTTTTCAAAGAGGATCTTTTGATTTTTCGGCAACTTTGAAAGTAAAGAATATATTAATTGCTTATGCAGTTGGCATACCCTTTTATCTTTATAGAGATTTATTAGTTAGAACTTACTATTCAATAGAAAAAACAAACTTCCCTTTTAAGTCTTCATTTGCAGGGATAATATTTAATATTTTTTTTGATTGGTTTTTAATTGGTGCCCCAATTAAGAATTTTGGGAATCTTTCTCCTTATAATTTTGGAGTGGTGGGAATAATTTTATCTTCAGTAATAGTCAACTTTATAGTTTGTATTTTTCTTTCTTTGAATCTGCGCAATGAAAATATCATTTTGCCTAACTTGGAATTATTGAGGAAAATTAGTCTCATGTCATTAGCAGCATTTATAGACAGCACACTATGTTTTACAATTCTCCAAAATACGAATAACTTCAATTCAAATCTCGCGCAATTTTTATTATTAATATTGGGAACTCTAACTTTTTTTGTGATTTATTTTTTACTTACAAAATGCTTGAAAGTAAATAAATTTAAAGTTTCAAAAAAGAGGTTTAGTTTTTAAAAAAACTTTCCAAAATCTCCTCTAATTCTAGAATTTGAGAGTTAGTGATTAAATTAATCAGTGGAATACTATTAAAACCATCCCCTACTTTTACATTTATTGCTTTCAAACTTAATTTTGCAGCCTCCAATGGGCCTTGATCTCTATTGCTTATACATTCAATAGCAAGATGCCTAGCTAGGCCAGCGTCTCCAAGATACAGATTCCACTTTTCTATTTTAATATAAACCTTTTCTGAAATAATATTTTCTAGATCACTTATACGTATCTGAAAGTCCATAAATAAAAATTGATTTAAGTTGATTGTTTTGAAGTATCTTTAGGTTTTTTTATAATTACGAAAAGTAAATGGGAGACCAAAAGTACTGACCAGACAATTGCAAAATTATTAAAATATCCAATTTCATATTTAATCTCTTTTAAAAGCCAAGTGCCACTTACAATCGCAGTAAATATCATGCAGTGTATAACAAAATTTACTATTCGAGAAAAATGTTTATAGATAGGATCTTCTGAATCACCATTTCCGTACCACTTTATAGGCATATTAATAATTATATTGTTAATAATAGATATTTTACCCGAAATCTAGTTGACTAAGAGACCCTGAAACAGAGATATTACATAATTATGCGCCTGTAGCTCAGTGGATTAGAGCACCTGACTACGGATCAGGGTGTCGGGAGTTCGAATCTCTCCAGGCGCGTTTAAAATTCTGAAATATTCTTTTTATATTTTTCTAAAAAATATCGTCTATATTATGGGTATTACTTATCAAATTCAATGAATATCCTTCAAAATCTTAAAGAAAGTGATCCAGTAATATCAAATTTTATCAACTCTGAAAAAAATAGGCAGGAAACTCATCTTGAGTTAATCGCAAGTGAAAATTTTGCATCAATTGCCGTTATGCAGGCACAAGGATCTGTCCTTACAAATAAATATGCCGAGGGATTACCTCAAAAAAGATATTACGGGGGATGTGAATTTGTTGATGAAATCGAAGAATTAGCTATTCAGAGAGCAAAAAAATTATTTAATGCAGATTGGGCTAATGTTCAACCCCACAGCGGAGCTCAAGCTAATGCTGCTGTTTTTCTAAGTCTACTTAAACCTGGCGACACAATCATGGGGATGGATTTATCTCATGGTGGCCACCTAACTCATGGGTCTCCAGTAAATATGAGTGGTAAGTGGTTCAATGCAGTCCACTATGGTGTAAATAAAGAAACTAGTGAATTAAATTTTGATGAAATAAGAGAGATAGCTCTTGAAACAAAACCAAAATTGATCATATGCGGATATTCTGCTTATCCAAGAACAATCGATTTTGAATCATTTAGAAATATTGCAGATGAAGTTGGTGCTTTCTTAATGGCTGATATTGCACACATCGCCGGTCTTGTAGCAAGTAAACTTCACCCAAATCCAATACCCTATTGTGATGTAGTAACTACAACTACTCATAAAACATTAAGAGGGCCTAGAGGGGGACTTATCTTATGTAAAGATGCAGAATTTGGAAAGAAATTTGATAAATCTGTTTTCCCCGGAACTCAAGGTGGGCCACTCGAACATATTATTGCTGCTAAAGCAGTTGCATTTGGAGAAGCATTGCAGCCAGATTTCGTTAATTATTCCCAACAAGTAATAAAAAATGCAAAAGTTCTAGCTTCAACTTTAATAAATAGAGGTATCAATATCGTAAGTGGAGGCACTGATAATCATATTGTTTTACTTGATTTAAGAAGTATCAATATGACTGGTAAAATTGCTGACTTACTTGTAAGTGAAGTTAATATCACTGCAAATAAAAATACTGTTCCATTTGACCCTGAATCACCTTTTGTAACAAGCGGTCTAAGGTTGGGAACCGCTGCTTTAACAACTAGAGGCTTTAATGAGAATGCTTTTGCAGAAGTTGGCGAAATAATTGCTGATAGATTACTTAACCCAGACGATTCACTGATTGAAAGTCAATGTAAAGAAAGAGTATTAACCTTATGTAATCGTTTTCCTCTTTATGAAGGCAAACTTGAAGCATCAATTAAATGAGTCCTAACTCCAAAGGAGTTGAAATTCTTTCTATTGGAACGGAGCTACTCTTAGGAAATATTATAAATACAAATGCTCAATGGATTTCTGAACAGTTATCTCAATTAGGCTTAAATCACTTTAGGCAATCAACTGTCGGTGATAATTATGATCGAATTATAAAAGTAATTCAAGAAATATCGAAAAGAAGTAATCTTCTAATTACAACTGGAGGCTTAGGGCCAACCCCAGATGACTTAACTACTGAAGCAATAGCTAAATCTTTTAATGTATCTCTTTTTGAAAGACCACACTTGTGGGATGAAATTAAACAAAAACTATCAAACTCAAAGCTAAAGGACGATTCCTCTAGCTTAAGGAAACAATGTTTCTTCCCTCAAAATGCTCAAATTATAAATAACCCTAGGGGCACTGCCCCAGGAATGATTTGGGAACCAGTAAAAGGGTTTACTATTCTTACTTTCCCTGGAGTACCCAGTGAAATGAAAACTATGTGGGAAGAGACGGCTTATGATTTCATTAAAAACAAATTCTCAGATAATTATTCTTTTTTTTCAAATACTCTTAAATTTTCAGGCATTGGAGAATCGAGCGTTGCAGAAAAAATTAATGATTTATTAAATCTTAAAAACCCGACAGTTGCTCCATATGCAAACTTAGGAGAGGTTAAACTCAGAATTACCGCGCGAGCAAAAAATGACCTAGAAGCAAAAACTATAATTAAGCCTGTAAAAGAAAAATTAAAAAAAGAATTTTCGAAATTTATTTTTGGAGAGGATAATGATACTCTTCCAAGCGTTTTAATAAAAGAATTAACCAAGAGGAACCAAACTATTGTTTTTGCTGAATCCTGCACCGGAGGTCTTCTATCTTCATCACTAACCTCAATATCAGGCTCATCTCAAGTTTTTCAAGGTAGTATTATTTCCTATAGTAATGAACTAAAAAATTCACTATTAAATATTTCTGAAGAAAAACTTACAAGATATGGAGCTGTTTCTGAAGAAGTTTGCGAGGCCATGGCAATTAATGTAAAAGAGAAATTAGGAGCAGATTGGGCAATAGCAATTAGTGGAATAGCTGGTCCTAACGGAGGGAGTCAAGATAAACCGGTTGGACTTGTCTATATCTCAATTTCAGGACCAAATAATCACATAACTAATATAAAAAAACTATTTAACTCAACTCGAAATAGAAAAGAAATACAAACACTAAGTGTAAATGTGTGTTTGAACAGTCTCAGATTAATCCTATTATCGAATAGTAAGTAACTATTTTTACAAATTGAGTCAAGATACCCTATTTGATAAAGTTTGGGTTTTACATAAAGTTTCAAGTCTTCCTGGAGGATCTGATCAGATATTTATTGGTCTTCATCTTATCCATGAAGTAACGAGTCCTCAAGCATTCGGTGCTTTAAGGGACAAAAACTTAAAAGTAAAATTCCCTGAAAGAACTGTTGCTACTGTTGATCATATTGTGCCAACAGATAATCAGAGCAGGCCTTTCAAAGATAATCTCGCTGAACAGATGATTGAAACACTCGAAAAGAATTGCTTAGAAAATAAAATAAGATTTTTTAATATTGGTAGTGGTAATCAAGGAATAGTTCATGTAGTA
The DNA here is from genome assembly GCA_902622625.1 of uncultured Prochlorococcus sp. Lineage (GTDB taxonomy): Bacteria > Cyanobacteriota > Cyanobacteriia > PCC-6307 > Cyanobiaceae > Prochlorococcus_A. The sequence goes on along the minus strand of CACNQS010000022.1, from coordinate 6,815 downwards.
GCACCAGAATTAGGGCTAACTCAGCCAGGAATGACAATCGCTTGTGGAGATTCTCATACTTCAACTCATGGAGCTTTTGGTTCAATTGCTTTTGGGATAGGTACAAGTCAAGTAAGAGATGTTCTTGCTTCCCAAACCATCGCTATCAACAAATTGAAAGTGAGGCAGATTTGGTGTGACAAAAAATTATCTAAGGGTGTTTTTGCTAAGGATTTAATACTTCATATCATTAATGAACTTGGTGTAAAGGCAGGAGTAGGTTTCGCATATGAATTCGCAGGGCCTGCGATAGATGAATTATCAATGGAAGAGAGGATGACTATATGCAATATGTCTATCGAAGGAGGAGCAAGATGCGGCTACATTAACCCTGATGAAAAGACATTTAGTTACATTAAAAATAAATTATGTGCTCCAAAAAGTAAGCATTGGGATAAAGCGATCACATGGTGGAAATCATTAAAAAGCGATGAAAATTCAATTTATGATGATGTAATTAAATTAGATGCTTCTAAAGTGGAGCCAACTGTAACCTGGGGGATTACTCCTGGCCAGAGTATAAGCATAAATCAACAAATCCCTCTTTTAGATGATTTGTCCCCAAATGATAAATTAGTTGCAAAAGAGGCTTATGAATATATGAGTTTCAAGCCAGGGCAATATATCAAAGATACTCCAGTTGATGTTTGTTTCATAGGTAGTTGCACAAATGGAAGAATCAGTGACTTAAGAATTGCAGCTAAAGTATTAAAAGACAAAAAAGTATCCAAAAATGTCAAAGCATTTGTAGTTCCAGGTTCAGAAAAAGTAGCCACTCAAGCAAAACAAGAGGGTCTTGATCAGATATTTAAAGATTCTGGTTTTCAATGGAGAGAACCTGGCTGCTCAATGTGTTTAGCAATGAATTCAGATAAGCTAATAGGTAATCAAGTTAGTGCTAGTTCTAGTAATAGAAATTTCAAAGGTAGGCAAGGATCTCCCAGTGGAAGAACATTGCTCATGAGTCCAGCAATGGTTGCTGCCGCTGCAATTAATGGCAAAGTTAGTGACGTTAGAGAATTTATTAACTGATGAAATCAGAGTTTACCCAGCCAATTGGAAAAATTTCAAATATTAACGGGCAATGTATCCCGTTGATTGGTAATGATATTGATACAGACCGCATAATTCCTGCGCGTTTTTTAAAGTGTGTTAACTTTGACTCATTGGGTGAATCTGTTTTTGAAGATGATAGAAAAACTTTAAAAGGAAGGCATCCTTTTGACCTTGAGAAAAACAAAAATGCCTCGATACTAATTGTTAATAGTAATTTTGGATGTGGTTCCAGCAGAGAACATGCACCCCAAGCGCTTATGAGATGGGGTATAAAAGCAATTATAGGAGAGAGTTTCGCCGATATTTTTTACAGTAACTGTATTGCAATCGGAATTCCATGTTTTACGTTACCAAAAAAATCCATAGAAGAAATGCAAAACTATTGCGATAATCAATTTTTATTTTTAGAAATTGATCTTAAAAAATCCTTAGCAAAATCAAACGATTTAAATTTTAATCTTGAGATTAGGGAAAGCTCAAGAAAAATGTTTTTATCAGGAGAATGGGATGCCACTTCAACACTACTTGAAAATGAAAATTTAATAGAAAATAAATTTAACCAATTACCTTATATAAAATTTAATTCTCAGCTATCTAAATCCAAATAATTTGAAAGAAATTCCTCCTGCTTGATTGTGAGGTTGATAAAAAATACCAACTTCATAGGATCTTTTTTTCCAATTTAAAGAAATTTTAGAATCTATAAATTCGCCATAATCATTTGAATCGTTTGTTAAGTTTAAAATCCCGAAACTTTTGAGAATAATTGGTCCATATAATTGCTGATCATAAGAAATATTTAAGGTTAAGTCCTCATAATTCTGATCAAACTTAAAAACACTTTCGCCATTATCAAATTTATAAAAAGGTAAAAGACTTATACGAGTATAGTCAAAAGTTTTATTTTTAAAATTACCAAATATTAATTCTGGGCCTATACCTATCCCTAAATATTCTTGATGATGTCCATTTTCATAGAAAGAATATGATGCTTCTAATCTTGTATTAAGACTTAATCCTTTAGAGATTGGTTCAGGAATGTACTTATAGGAAATATCAATAGATTTCTTTTTAGGATTTACAATACTAATTGGAAATTTCTGATCAAGAGAATAGAATAAATTACCTTTTAGGCTTGTTACAAGATTTTTTGAATTTAAAGCCTCAGCTGTTATGTTGGCCAAGCCTAAAGATAAAAATTCTGACTTTTTGATGCCATCATTAATCCAAGTATTTTCTTTTTGCAATTTTGAACCATAACCAGAGTAAATTTCTGCTTCGCCTAATGAACCATTCCAAAGCCTCTCTCTATAAACTCCATAAAAACTTTTTTCCCATACTGAATCTAATAAATCGATTTCTTTACTCAATTTGGTGTTAATTCTAAGTGCATCTGAAAATTTATTAAAATCAAAAGAATTTAAATTCTTTTCAATTTCTAAATCCCAATTTTTTATTGGGCCTTTTATCTGGGATTTTAGAGCAAAATAATCTTCAAAACTTGAATTTCTCTTAACCCTATCTGAAGTTATTGATTCCCCCTTATTTACAAAACTTTTTGTATAGCCTTTTAATGAGCGTTGAATTAAGAATTGAGGTTCTAAATCAAGAACAAAATCATCATTTATGTCTATTGAGTTAATTCTCCGCCCGATAAAATACCCATCCTTATCTAAATTTTCATATCCAAAGTTCCATGTATTTGCAGATTGAACCTTTGTAAAATCAAAATTTCTACTACCTAACCAAAAAGGGATTGATACTTTTTCGTCAAGTATTAAATAATTTAATGAGGATTTAAATCTAAGTTTTTCATCAATAGGAAAAACTTCCAATGAATTTATTGCTAATTTTGCTTGTTTTAATTCAAGTAAGTCATTACTAAATATAGCCTTCTTACTCTTCCACTTATCTCCATCTATGGTCATTTTTTCTGTAGAAAACAACCAATTCTGAACATTTTCAGGAGTATTTATAACTTCCTTTTTATTTAAATCAATTAAATTTTCTAACTTTTTAGAATCGGATAAGCTGAAGTTTGAAGAAATGTCATCAATCAAGGTATTTGTATTAATAACTCCCTTAACATCTAATAGATAACCTTTTTCACTAATAAAGCTGTATTTAAGTTCTGAAACTTTAAAAATTTGATCTCCTAATATAAATGTTATATTTCCTCTTGCTTCAATTTTTTTATTTGACTTGTCGTATATTAATTTATCAGCTTTGAGGAATTTCCCTTTATAAGAAACGGAAACATTGCCCTCTGCATAAATAACATTACTTATTTCTGACTGTTTATCCGATTGTATTATTAAATCTTTTTGATTTTCGGCTTTAGCAACCAAAAGTGAATCTGTTTTTTTCTTTAAAAATTTTACATAATCACTACCATCATCAATATCATTGTTAGAAGGATTATCTTGAGAATCTGATGAAATATCTATATTAGTTACGTTTGATAAAGTTATTTTTATATTGCTATTATTAATAAGCTTATTAATTTTTGATAATTCAGCTGATTTTGATGGCTGAATAAAATTAATAAAAAATAAAGAAAAAAATATTAGTTTTTTTGATATGCCTGAAATCAATTTAAGAATCTAATTAAAAAATTAATCTTGAGGACTCTCTAGATCTTTTCTATTTGGGGTTCTTGTTGGGTCACTTGCTAAGAATCCGAAAAGAAATATTCCAACAAAGAAAAAGACGATAGTGTAAACAGAAATTTTTAAGGCAAGCATGGAATTACTAGTGCTGACAGATTTATATCCTATTAAATTTATAGTTAAACTATGGTTAATTGTTTACTTTTTGTATTTTTGGTAAATTTTGAAATACTTTAAGAGAGACTAATCATCATGATCATCCCAAGGATCAGTAAGCTTGGCTGCTTTAGGTCCAAAAGCAGTCCAAAGACCAAAACCAGTCAAAGCTAAAAGTAGTGCCAGAATTGTTACAGCTATAGAAACTGCTGGATCTGGAGCGGATGATAAAGTTTGCATCAATTTTGCTAAGTTTGTAAACAATTTATGTATGAATTCTTATACAATAGCGAAATAATATTCGATTTTGTGAATTTAACATGGGTCAAAAAACAGCATTAGGAAGTCTTCTAAAAGCAATTGGCAATTCAGGTCAGGGCAAAGTTGTACCTGGTTGGGGAGCAGTTCCTGTCATGACAGTAATTGGTCTACTACTTTTAGTTTTCTTGGTTATTCTTCTACAAATCTATAACCAATCCCTACTACTGCAAGGTTTCTCAGTGGATTGGAACGGAAATTAAATTTCTAAAAATTTCCTAAAAGTTATTTGGTTAATGTGAAAATTGCCAAATAATTTTTTTTTTAATTTTTGTTTTTATTAATTAGTTATAGTTTGTATATATTCATAATTCTCAAACAAGAAGAGATTTAGAAATAAAAATGAAAGAAATATTTTTAATTGGATTAGGAAATCCTGGTAAAAAATACTCAAAAAGTAGACATAATATAGGTTTTTTACTGCTTGAAAATTTTTCGCAAAAATATAATTCAACTTTTTTATCAAAAGATAAGCTTAAAAGTTCCTGCTCAGAATTTCAAATCAATGATTCTAATTTCAGGTTATTTTTACCAAATACGTTTATGAATAATAGTGGTGATGCTGTTAGAGCAATAGTTGATTGGTACAAAATAAATTTAGATCAGATTTTCATAATAGTCGATGATAAAGATCTTCCCCTTGGAAAAATAAGATTTAGAAGAAAAGGAAGCTCAGGTGGACATAACGGGCTGAAAAGCATAATTGAAAAATTACAAACACAAAACTTTAAGAGAATACGAATTGGTATTGGATCACCTCCTCAAATAAAAGGGGGAAATAATATCAATACCATTTCACATGTATTAGGAAATATTTCTCTAGAAGAAAAATCAATATTGGATAAAGTATATAAGAGAGTAATAGAATCACTCGAACAACTAAATACTAAAAAAGAAGAATTTATAATAAATGAATTAAATTCTTTTGATAAAGACCAACCTTAAGAAATGCGTTCAAAACCTGAAACTATTGCAAATGTAAGTGTTAAGGAATATTGCTTCTCAAAAAAGCAAATTCAGGGGGTTGTGGAAGCTAGTCAATTTAAATGGACTTTTACATACTCTTTTAATAAAGGTCTATTAAAGGTAAATCCACCTTTTGGAAGAGCATTAATTGAAAATGCCTTATTGAAATTTTTACTGAAAAAAGATTATGAATTAGAAACAGGGAATGAATATAAGTTCACTATTTCTGCCAAGTTTTAAAATTTATGTTTTGACACAAAGTAAACTTCGTTTTGCAATAATCTTCTAAAATTATCAACGCAGATATCGCATCAAGGTTTTTATTAAGAATAAAAACTTCTCTAGGAATTAAAAACTTCAGACCACTAATTGGAAAAAGTTCGAAATATCTTGCTTTAGCCCTGTAGGTAGTATTTTTTTCCTCAAAAGTGATAATTTCTTTTTTAAAAAAATATAGTTTTTCTCTGATTTCTTTACTGGTAGTACCATTTCCAATAATAATTTGTGATACGTCCTCAACGGCAATTAAATGTCTAACATAATTCTCTAGTAATTGACTTTTAAGAATAATCGCTTTATAAACTTTTTTTTCACTTATTTCAGCTAGTACTAAGCCGCATTTACTTTTCCCAGGATCAATAGTTATAACTTTTGGCATTTAAGATGCGATCTTTAAAATATTGATTTCAACTACTATGGGCTCTACAGTTTTACTATCTCTCAAAGATACTACTTCTAACTTAAATTTGATATTTTGATTTTCTTGAAGAAAGTCTCTAATTTTTTTTATAAAATTTCCATTTGTTTTTATTTCGCTAACTTGTGATCCTTTTGACATAATTTTATCCCTAGTTTCTCTAAGCAATGATTTAATTTGTAAATCTATTGATTTAAGATTTAAATCACTTTCTGCCAGAATTGAACTTGTAATAACATCTCCTTTTTTGACTATTAATTTATTCTCTAATAAATCTGGAGATACAAAAACAAATTTATCACCTTTTAAGACATTTGTTGCTGATTTGATTAGTAAAATCCAGTTACCACCCCTAGCAGCTATTGTCTGAATTTTTGTAATATCACTAGGTCTCCACAAAAGAATATTTTTTGCTTCTTTATTGTTTGGAATGACAATTTTCCTAACAAATTTATCAGCTTCATTGTAGATTGTTGGAAAGTCTCGTTTTAAATTTGAGTTAGATTTAATTTCAGCTATAAATAAAGTTTGTCCTCTTTTGATAACAACATTTCCTCTCCTAAATTCTTTAATATTATTTTTTAATTGATTTAACTCCTTTTCTTTTTGAATAATTTTACCTTCAAGTTCCTCTTGCTCTTTCTGTAAAGGGATTAAAGCCTTTTTGCTTTCATCTAAAGTTTTTTGCAAAAAAGGAATATCAACAAAAAGCCTTTGTCTGAATTCTTCGCTTACTAAAATCAATAACCCTATTGATATTGAACTAATAAATCCACCAGTAATAATAGTTATTATTGTTGCTGTTTTTTTTGGTCTTAATTTTAAGATACTAAATCTTGCTTTACCAATCTTTGTTCCAAGAATATCCCCAAATGGTGCAATTAATCCCCCTAATAATATTAAAAAAACAATTAAAATCCAAGCCACACTTTTGCATATACTCAGTACATCATAATTTATGATGAATCAATTAA
>CACNQS010000021.1 GCA_902622625.1 uncultured Prochlorococcus sp. | reverse complement strand
TTCTCCCAAAAACTCAAATCAAGCCCAAGAAATAGGGCATATCAAATATTCTTATAAAGAAAGTTTTAAAAGAGAAAATAAATCTATTTTGGATGATTCGGAATTTATTGAAAATTACAATAACGCCCTTAAATCACCACAATCAAGAAGATTATATAAAGATACAGAGAATGAAATTCATTTGGACTCAATTGATGCCCAGAATATTTTACCTCTAGATAAAATTTCTATTTAAAATTTTATTAAAAACTACTTTTAAAGATTTTTTAAATATATCTTAAATCCGACCTTCTTTTTTTAATGTTAGCTTACTTCTACGTTCATCCAATTTATTTGGACGCATAAAATGAGAATAGGGAACGGGATTCTCATTAACTGCATAAGATCATGAATGAGCTCTCTCAAATAAGAGAAAAAATCACAAAAACCAGAAGGCTTTATGAAGCCCAAATCTTGGCAACTAAAAATGGAGAAGTAACTCCATATAGACGATCAGTCTTTGATGAAAGAATTAGGCAAGCACAAAAAGAAATGAGATCGCAAGACACTAAAAAATAAATTCTTTTGTAAAAATCTATTTTGTATCAGCTACATTCTTGAAGAAATCACAGTAAGCCATTAATTCTGATTCGGTTTCAACTTTAAGATTCAAATCATTAATTGTTTTCTTGGTATCAATTCTGTATCCATACCAATCTAGACAAACTTCTCTCTGCTTTTGGGTTTCAGAAATATTTTGAGTACCTATTTTGTTTGAGTTATTAGTACAACCCCAAATAAGAATCAGCAAAGGGGTATAGAAAATTAAATGCTTCATTATATTATTCGCGACAATTTTCTAATGATTGTGAAAAAGTCCAAGACGATTCTTCCATTGTTGAAAGGTCAACTCTATGCGTTGCCATCCAGTCACCATTAGCTTCCACAAACTTTTGAACATTTCCTTCTGGAGCTTGATGAATGACAATAACTTTTTGAGGATCTTCCTTACTTACTCCTCTAAAAAGTGGCTTAATAAGAAATTCAGAATGTCTTTTATCAGCTTCCTCACTATCAAATATTGCTGCCCATTCATCGAAAGTGCTTTCAATTTTAAAAGTAAAAACTGATGTTACAGAACAAGACATAATAAAATATTATTTGTAGTCATAAAATAAGTCTGTTTAATTAAGGTTTGGTTAATTATCTTTAAACGGAATTAAAATAACTTTTTTTTCAAATTTGAGCCAACCTTTTTTTTCTAGTATTTTTAAATTTCTCGTTACGGTTACTCTTGTTGAAGAAATTGAATTACCGATAATTTTATGGGTAAAATTAAATTCTTTTAAATTCAGATAAATATGTTTATCTTTTTTTAAGCCAATTATTGAGGATAAGTATAAAAGAAATTCTTTTAGTTTTTCTTCTGATTTTTTTATATTCCTTATTAATAAAAGTTTTTCTAATTGATCAATTCTTTTTAGACTTTTTGTTAATAAGTCTGAAGATGAAAAAAATATTCCTCTTTTAATTGTTTTAATTTCGCAATTTGTCAACGCAATTAATTTAATATTTTTGATGTTACATAATTCCAAATTTATTACAACATTTTCATTTATTATCCCAACAATATTTTTCTTATTCTTGATTTTTGATTCCATTATTAATATTCCTGATTTGACTTCTAGAATTGTATTTTCTTTAAATACTATATTTTGCTTTTCAGGAATTATCATATTTTTATTTCTTAAAATGCATTTACGATAAATTTATAAAGTTAAAAATAAATTAAAAATTATTTAATTCCCTGGTCAAATCTGATTAAAAATTGACTAACTCAAAATAAATAAATCAGAATTTCAACTCTTTTTCTAAAATATAAAAAACCTATAAACTCATTAATAAAATGAGTTTATAGGTTTCATAAACTTGCAATTTTTTAATTGCTTACTTTAGTTTTAAAATCAGAACTTAGCAATTTTCTTTTCCTCTGGTTCTTCAGGCAAGTTGAAAGTGAATTGGAAAACTTGTCCACCAGCATCGCCACGTTCTGCAGCAACCGCACCACCTGATTCACCACGGGCTTGAACAACACCGATGAAGAGTTGATCGTCAGTGTCAATACCCTGAATGATCTCTTGTTCACCAGTTCCTGCAAGTTCATCCATAGAGTAGAATTTGCTTCCGAATAAACCATTTGACTTCTTAGCTGTCAGAGCAGTTACGTTCCAAGAACCAGAGAACTCGGAAGTAGTTGCTTTGGAAAATGCACCACCAAGAGCAGATACACCTGCTTCATAACGTGAAGAGTGCTTACCACCAGCAAGACCTAATAGGTAGCCAGTGTTCGGTTCACTTAAAGTCATATCTGACTCTTTGATGGGAAGTACATACTTACGCTCTCCAAAGTCGTTTCCAGAATCCTCATCAACGATAAGGAAAGAACCATCAGCGTGTTTAGTCCAATAAAGTCCATCTGGAGCAACCATTGCTGACTTATTTTTCTCAACATGAATTGCGGCAGAGCCATCCTTCACAACACCTTCACCACCAGTCTTAAGAACAAGAGCTCCATCAATGGCAGGAACAACACGAATACCAGTAGCAGGAAGGAATTCAGGGAGATCACCATCAGCAGCGTCTAGAGTGGCTCCAATGAAACCAAAATCGAAACCAAGAATCCCTCCTTTGTTAGTCATGTTCTGAACATAACGAGTACGGTTGATATCAGGATCTACTGCAGGGTGTTCGGCTTTTGAATCTCCGTTAAAGAAGGTGTAACCCTCAGGTTGTTCATCTGCTTGCTCCCACAACATCATCTCAGTATTGTTTACTGCGACTGGATTATCCCAGCCACCCCATTGATAGGAAGTAGGATAGAAACGACCCTCAAAGGAGTTAGGCGCATCAGCATTCTGCAGATACTCATCCATCATCTTTGCGGCAGGATTTGCTTCAAGACCTAGTGCAGCATAAGATTTTGTAGGCATTGCAAATCCGTAGATGCGACCGTAGAGCAAACCATTTCGTCCAAGGAAGGCATCGCGCTCATTAGCAGTAGAGTAATCAATCTCAGAACCATCAGGAAGACGATCCTTCATGCCGACATAAACCTTAAGAGGAGCTGGTTCTTGATTGTGATTATAACCAGCACCAACAATAACAACATAGTCTTTGTGTTGAGGGTTGATTGGCATGAGTTTTTCATAACCAGTCTGACCTAAAGCAGGTGCAGTGTAGGCAACTTCGTTCTTAACATCAACAGCTATTGATGCAAGACCCATCGTTTTATCAGATTCTGTTCTACCAGTCTTTTTAGAGCCAGTGAACATACGACCGATTTCCCACTCTTCAGCAGTAAACCATACATCATCCTCAAGCCCTATGCCATTACCATATTTATTTGCTTGTTCATACCATGCACCACAAAAGGACTGTAGGAAGAAGTCGGCTTCAGAAAGTTTGTATTTATCTAGGAAAGGAACAATGCGTTGACTGGGAAGTGCTTGATTACCCCAGACTAAATTCTCCTTCGTTACTTCATCACCAAATACGTTGTAGATTGTGTTGAATAATTTACCAGAGTCCTTGACCATTCCTTCTGCAGAAGAACCATTTCGCATGAATTTAGCAAATTTTGCACGATCATAATCAATCGTGTGAATGTGAGAACCACTGAAAGTTACACCATTTTTCATAACCCAGTTATAAGTCTCAGGGACTGGTGCTTTACCCATGGTCGCATAAGATTCGGACTGATAAACAACTCGAATAGTATCGTTATCAAGCAGATATGCTGCCTGTCCATCTGGATATCCAGTCAGTGCAAGTCCGTTGTCTCCTACTTCGCCAACAGTAGCGAGTGCTTTAAAGTTTCCATATGGGAAGTTAACGTTTCCGTTACTACCATCCAGGACTGGGTTCAAAGCAAGACCTGCTTCAGGAATTAGAGCTCTGGTCTCACCAATACGTTTTGTTTCTGCAAGAGTACTGGCAGGAGCTACTAGCATCGTGCCTGTTAATATCGCAGAAAAGAGTTTTCTTTTCATTTTGTAATTTGCGAATTCTATAATTTAGGAGTGGTAACAATTTGTTTGTCACTAATTAAAAGATTTTTTATTAGGGTTAAATTGAATTTAAGTAATGTATAAATTTTGATTAGCATTAGTAAATAAAGATACGTAGCTAAAATTTTTTTTAATAATTTATTGACATTCAAATTTTTTTAATTATTTTAATCAAAAAAAATGTTTAACTTCTACTTAATAAAATTACCTTATAAGTTAATAATGTATAAAAACTTTTGACTATGAAAAAACTTCTTTTAATTGTATTTTCTTTATCTTTTCTTTCCTCATGCAGTAATGATAAAGATTTTTTTGTTACCAAAGAAAATGCATTAATTAGTTGCGGTGGGAAATCTCTTATTATCGAAAATGAAAATGAAGAGATAATTAATACAGAAGTTAAAGATTTAATAGATGGAATAGGTAAGTATGTGGAATTTACAGTTGTAGAGACTGATAAGAAAGGCGGAAAATATAGAATTATTAATTGTTATCCAAGTGAAGAACCACAAGATTCAATAATAAAAACTATTAAGACGAACTATAAATTGAATAATTAAAGACTCTAATAAAGATCTTCCGGTTTGATTCAGATTTAAGAATACTTTTTAGCATCCAGTTCGCTCTTCATTAGCCAGTAGTTTATTTCAGTCATATCAATAATTTAGAAGAAAATTACAATGTGTGAACGGTGTGTGAACAGAATATTAAAAACGTTCAAATCTAGGTTAATTATCCATCAAAGTCACAATTTAGGAAAGTAATGGGTGGCATGGGGGTGCATAGGACCGAGCTGCATCGTATATATGATGTGATACATTTCTGTTAAAAGTTTACGGGTACAACCTTTCAATAGCTTCTCTCTGTTCTTGCTTTTTTATGTCTTCAGCATCTAAAACAGGGCACGAGTTTTGATTTAGTGATAAGAGGAAAGTCCTTTTTTTGAATAGTTTGAAAAGTGGTGTAAGTAATAAGTTTTTCATTTATTCCCAAGTTTTCATATCAGAGAAGTCGCTTGCTATTGCATGAAGCATCCCTCCTACAAATGATCTAGGGCAACCAAGTTTGTTAACTAAAACTTCTGATTGTTTTTTGATATCTTCCCATGTAGGTCTGATATCCTCATTTATTTGTTTAAGGCTAGGTTTAAATTCTTCCGAATCATTCATATTAATTAAAAGGTATTAACTTATTCAAATTCAAATGATAGTAAAGAAAATCTCATTTATTTCAATAAATATTCAATAAAAATTACAAAATAAATTCTTTAGAAATTATTCTAAGCTGATTTAAATTCAGATTATTTAAATAATTATTTGCAATCAATTTTTCTTCATTAATTTCGAGATCTTTAATCTCAGAAATAATGCTATTAGATATTAAATCAATTAAATGTTCTTTATCCATGACTTATATATAAACCCAAAACAAACATTAATTATTTAAAGTCTTCAACTCAACATATAAGTAAAAATACTCAGATAAATATAAAACTCATAGGTTTGCTAAATCACTTTAGATGATTGGTATAGGGTGTACGCGAATTATCAGCTACTCACACTTGAGCTTTTTATGTAACATAATAAGTTTACATAAAGTAACAATTAAATGAAAAGACTTTTTCCTTATATAGCTTTTGCATGTTTAACTGGTTTTACGGCTACGACCGGTTTACCAGTTATAGCAGGCGGTTGTAGCAGCCACATGAACAAAAAAGCTGAAATCAAATGTGCTGAAGATGATACTGAGTGTCAAATTGAAAAAGCTGAAAAGTTTGATTTAAAAGATTCTCTCAAGTCATAAAATCATGACTCAAATCTGTTTATTTATGAACTCTGCCCCAAGAGATTTGATTGAGTTCACATTCTTTTCGGCTGTTGGTTTTACTGCAGGATTATTTGGTCTAATTTAGTTATAGAAAATTGACCCATTCTTTTTTTCTCTTTACCTTTTCAAGTCTTTCTTTCTTTTATGTGATGGCTTGCTTATGGAGAGATTTAATTAATCAAAAGTAAAAAATATTTTTTAAATTACCTTTTATAGATAAATCTTTGTATGTCTTCGAATAGATTAGATTTTGATTTAAAAAATCCATTACTTTTTAAATAAGATTTTCCTTTTTCTATATTTTCAATTCTTTTTTCATAAGAATTTTTATCTAACTTTTTTTGCATAAAAAAATAGTCGGACTCTTATTCTGAATAATGCTCACAAAAAAGGGGTTACCTTAAATACAAAATTTAAATTCTTTTTTGAATTTCTTTTCATTCAAACTAAAGATCAAATAAAAAAGTTTCTTTCTTAAATTTCTAAGAATCTTTTGATATCTTCTTCTTCATGTCCTCAATATTATTAATTAATTTGTCTAACCATTTTGTATTATCTTCTGGTTTTAAATATTTAATTTTTGGTTGATTAATTTCAAGAGTCTCAAAATCTCCACTCATAAATTCTCCTTTGTATATTCGTTTAACTACCTCTTTGTTCTAATTGATTTGACTAAAACACTGCGTATCTAATGTGTGCGGTTTGAGGAACATTTAGGTACGGAAAGAGGTATGTTTTTTTAGCCATTTAAATCTATGGCTGACCTAAATTAGAAGTATGTTTGTCATGAATCGGTTGCGTTGCTGCAACTGAAATCAACCATGAACTTTAAATTGCATTTAATAAAATGACTTACTACAGTTGCTTTGATCAAAAAGGAAACATAATTGCTCGCTGTCAGACTAAAGAAGATATAGATGTTCTTAAGAAAATGGGCAGACCAATAATGGAAATAAAAGAAATGAAAAAAGAGGAATCAGTTGTTTGTTCTTTAACTGGTAGTCCATCCGATTACAATGAAGATTATTAAAAGTATGACTCAAAGATCACTTCAATTAAATCAACATGGGAGATCAGTAGTTCTTTTGTTGGTTGCATTGAACAGCATTTGTACTTTCTTTTTACTTTTGAAAAAGCATTAACTGATCGCGAAAGAGCGAGATAAAAATATTTAATTATTTGTGGATTAACAGTATATAAATAAAATTTAAGACATAAAAAAAGACCCTTTTACAGGTCTTTTTTAAATGGTGACGACAGAAAGGAGATCTATTTAATAATCAGATTAAGAATTTTCTTAGAAATTAGTTTTGAATGTAAAAGTGATAACTCACTTCTTCATGCTTTACAAACGACTTAATTTTTAAGATAGTTCAGAATTAATCGCGAAAGATTAATTTCTGATCACTTAACTTTCTTACCGTAAAGGTTAGATAAGTTAATTTACCTTGGTGTTGCAGACCATGGATTAGTGAAGATCTAGTTGGTCAACCTTGGTCGAGTCGATCACCAGAACTGTCGTAAATATAAATTAATCGGTCATAAATATTTTGCATGAATCCTTAAGAATGATTTAATCATGATTAATTAAATCTTTAATCCGCGGACCACATCATCTCTCAGTAAGCATTTTATTTGTTTGTTTTACAAAGAATATAAAGCCAACCAAAGAAAGTAGCAAAAGCAATTATAAAAGCAATATTGTTATTCAATGGACTTAAATATCTTTCTATTGAAAGTGGCACATGGAGAATAACAAAATACCAATATAGAGCAGATAGTAATCCAAACAATAAAGCTAGAAGAATATAAAAAGGCAGGATATAAAATCTTCTTTTTTTTATTCTTTCCTCTGTAATATTTTCGGCTAAACCAATTCTTGACCAATAACCACCATTTAATTGAAGAAAAAACTTTAAAAATATTCCGTAAATATTTATAAAAAACCTAGATAAAGCAAATAACGGTGAAATTATAAATCTTTGCATTACTGCTTTAAAAATTAAATTTGTTCAGTTATGGAAATCTGGCTTATATTATTAACTTTTTTTTCTCTATATTTCGTTAGGAAAAATACCATTGAGCTAAAAACAACTAAAAATCCTATTAATGATATTCGATAGAAAAGGTCATCAGACATATCAAAAAAAGCTGATCTTTTAAATTTGTTTCTCATCAAAAAAAAGAGGGTTGTCTATTCTCTAATGTAGATCCACAATCAATTACAAGCTTTTAGCTATGCAAGTAGTAAGCGTTTCATAAAAAAACAGCTAATGAAAATAGATTTTATTTAGGATATAAAAACAAAATCTAGAGAGGATTAAATGTCTATCATTACCGACAATTCAGTCTTAGTACATATTTATAGCGGTTTAGAATCCAAAAATAAAATAACTTTAGGTTTATTGGTTGCCCTTACTGCAGAAAAAAACGATCATAAAGTAACACTTTTTCTAGCAGGAGACGGAGTACAAATATTAAATTGCAAAAAAGCTGGTGAAATAGTTGGTCAAGGTACTGGAGATTTATACGAACATCTTCAAAATTTAAAGAATTCAAAAATTACCATATACGTCTCAGGAATGTCTGCTAAATCTAGGGGTTACGATGAGAAGCTTCTAGATGGATATACTGCAGAGTTTGTTATGCCAGATGTTCTAGTTGAAGAATCAATTAAAGCGGATAGCGTACTTTGCTATTAAATGGAGCTAATTGCTCATTATTGTAGTTTGACTGAAAATCAAAAATAATTGATTCAAGGTTCAAATTCATCCCTCAGCGGGAATTAAAATTGGAACATCTTTTACGCCTATTGCTGCAAACCAAACTATTGCATTATCAGTTTTTGCATTACCCATTGTATGTTTTGGTGTCTTTGGACCAACTATAAAAGTATCACCTGCTGTATAGATAAGATCTTCCATCCCTTGTCTTTTGAAAACTATCGTACCTTGTTCTACATTGCCTAATAATGGAATTGGATGAGAGTGGAGCGGAACTATCCCTCCTTCAGCCAACTCGACTCTTTGTAATCTTATTTCTGCTTTTCCTTTTGGGTATTTAAGAGTATCTCCATCCATAGTCTCAGAACCTACAAAGACTTCCTGCACATCAACGGGAGATTCTGCAGCTAGAGAAATATTAGGGTTGATAAGCATTAATGCAAAAACAAATGCTATTAATAAATTTTTCATCATGAATTTGAATTTATAGAAAATTATTTAGACTTATAGTATTTATTTTTTTCATTTTTGCCAGTACTTGATTAGACTTTTCAAATGATTTAATCTAAAAGCATTTTTTAAAAAGTTTGTTATGAAGCTATTGAATTTTTATAAATTATTAGTGCAGACACTGATCAAAATCATTCTCATGAAATATATTAATTTAATTCTTTCATTAATAAATTCCAACCAATTGATGATGCATCCTTATGGAAGGATTCTCTTTCCTCGCACATAAAACCATGATCAGCGCCTTTAACTTCGACATAAATAAATCTCTCTTCTAGCGGATCTAGTTTTTTGAATCTTTTTTTAATTTCTAATCTATCTTGTAAGGGAATTAAATCATCTGAAGAACCGCATATGAAGTTTAATTTTCCGGAAACTTTTTCTAGTAAATCTAGAGGTGCAAAATTAGTATCCTTTCTTGGCGCAGTTACCCCTGCCCCATAAAAACAAAATGTACTATCTATTCCTTTTAACGAAGAAGCTATTAATGCTGCATGACCCCCAAAACAAAATCCAACAATTGAGATTTTCTTTTTTGGATATTTTTCTTTAACCCAATTTAGAGCTGCAGAAATATCTTTAATAATATTTTTTGAAGTGGTTAAATTTTTATGATGCCTGCCTAATATCAAGTCTTCTTTGCTGTATGCTAAATCTAATTTTGGAGCTGTTCTACCGAAAAGGGGTAAGGCTAATACAGTTACATTTTGTTTGGCTAATTTGTCAGAAAAACTCCTTATCCAATGATTTATCCCAAACACCTCTGGTAAAACTATAGATATATATTCACACTCACTACCTGAATCTACCCACCAAGATCTAAGAGGTAAATTATCACTATAAACGCATGTCCATCGACCTTTCATTTGTGATTACAAAAAAAATTCGCGCCAGTAAAAAGAGGCTTATTTACTCTTTTAGTTTAGATCGATTGTCAATGTAAATTTTCTTTATTCAATTTTATAAATTAAATCTTAAATTATATAGAGAAACTTATATAGTACTCATTTTTATATAAGTTATATAAATCAAATTAAGTAGTCTTTTTTACCAATTGAATATACCTGTTGTTAAATAAATATATTTGTACTTGAAAAGCTTCTAAAAAATACTTTTTCTTGAAATAAAGATTGACAAGACATTCATAAAAAAAACTTTTATAAAACATTAACTTCTTTTATGAATATGTTTTTAACCAACAAGACTCGTTTAAAAATTAAGGATATTGTAAAAAGGATTTCACTAGATGAACCTGTTGCATTGGAGGAAAGAATTTATGTAGAAAAGTTTGCAAAACATAATTCAACTATATGGACATGGCTTAAGAAAGCTAACAGCTTAAGGAGATATGGCAAACAAAAATCTGACGGAATAAATGGACTAATTCAGAATCTTGGCCTTGATGGTTTAGAAACTGAAAATCATTTCGATCCCAAAAATGATGATCTTGCTGATTGGTTTAGCGGATCACCTGATTGGGTTAGGAGGAGCTAATTGCCCTTCGTTTAAAATCAATTCAAATTAATAATGAAAAAAGGGAATTTCTTCAACTTGTCTTGGAGCATAATCACAAATTCCGAATTGCATACATTCCATTTGAGCATCAGTTAGTTTTCTCTCAATTGATAACGTATCAAACAAACCACCAAATGCATGTTGAATTTTATTTTTAATTAGATTTCCGTAATTCATAATTAACTCCCTTTTTTAGAAGTTATTTAGTATTGGTTATATACAAGAATCAAGAGTTTTAATACCTAAATACAAAGTATAAATTAATCTTTTTTAAAATATTTCACTAAATTCATAATCAGTATTTTTGCTCTAGGAAATTTGAATCATCACCTTTAAATTAGATCCACTGATTGGAGATCTCACTTCATGAGTACTTACAAAACGAAATACTT
This sequence comes from uncultured Prochlorococcus sp., assembly GCA_902622625.1. Taxonomy (GTDB): domain Bacteria; phylum Cyanobacteriota; class Cyanobacteriia; order PCC-6307; family Cyanobiaceae; genus Prochlorococcus_A. The sequence goes on along the minus strand of CACNQS010000021.1, from coordinate 9,062 downwards.
TAAAAACACAAAAAAGATCAACAACACTCTTTGGTTAGATAAATTAATTAATCAACTTGAAAAAAAATCAAATGGAGTTTGATCATGAATACATTTAGAAATAAACAATTCAAAAATGAATTAGATCCCAAGTATGCCTTTTATGATTGTCTTCGTAGTTGCGAAATTAAGAGTAATTCTGAAAAGTCTATAGAAGAATGCGTCAAAAATTGTGAATCTAGACCATTACCCAAAAATCTCAATGGATAAAAATAGGAATTTAAACTCTATTCAATACCTATTTTGACGTAATAAGGTTTTTATATAAATTTAAGGAGGGTAATCTTATGACCAACCTCGCAATTGAGCTACTTCTTTTAATTATAGTTTTAGTTAATTTTGGAGCGATCCTTACAGCTAAAATTTATTCACAATCAGTAAAAGAAATTCAACGTAAGAGATTATTTTGTAGTGAATCTACAAGTAACCCATATTGTGTTTTTTGATAAATTAATTCCAAACTAATAAATCTCAAACTAGAGTTATAATTTTAAAAGTTAAGGTTCACCAAAACTAAAAATAAGGAGTATAAGGTACTTCTGTTTTTAATGAATCTCCGTAGTAACTTTCAGCTGACTTTAATAGGATCCAATAAATAAAATTTAGAAATGATTTTTCCATAGGAATATATAGTCTTTTCTAATTCAAATGAGAATATCAAATAAAAACATCGTAGAAAATACTTAATTGAAGAGATTTAGATTTTCTTAGTTAATTCGTGTTGGTTAGATTTGTATGAAATGCTACTAAAGCTTGTCTTACCAATCGATTTGATAATATTGCTTATTGATTCCTGAAAGTTCAAAAGATATATTAAATGGACAATCTTAATATTAAGAAATTTATGAGTACTCAAAAAAGTCAAAACCATAAAAGACAACAGCAAAATAATACAGAATGGTTAGATGAATTAATCAATAAAATTGAAAATATGAAAAATAAAATATCTAATACTTTTTAACTAATTACTTCTCTATCATTTATTACGTTATTAAATATTTTAAATACTTTTGTAATTAAGCCAGCTGGCTTTTTTAAAAGAGTTATGAATTTTATTTTTGCGAATAGTTATTTAACAATGTTTAAATAGGAATCTTTTAAAGCAAGTTTATGGTTCATTTTTATTTTTATTGACAAAATTGAAATAAGTGTAAAAATAATTTCAATTTGTGACTACTGAATCATCTAAAAATCAAAACTTTATAAGGAAGCATCCCAGTGAAGGAATGGATGCTTTAGAAAAAGAATCAAAATTACCTTTGAAAGGATGGGAAACTGAGGTTGCCAGAGCAAAGGAATATGGTTTAGAAGGAGCAAAAAGTATTGTCGATAGAAATATATCTACATTTTCAAGAGGAGAATTACCCCATTTTGCAGGTATCAATACTTTCATGAAAGCTCCATATGTTGAAAATGTAAATGAAGTAGGAAATTATGATGTTGCGATCGTTGGTGTTCCTCATGATTCTGGAACTACTTATAGACCAGGGACAAGATTCGGACCGCAAGGAATAAGAAAAATTTCTGCTCTTTATACTCCTTACAATTACGAAATGGGAGTTGATCTGAGAGAACAGATATCTATTTGTGATGTAGGAGATATTTTTACAATTCCAGCCAATAATGAAAAAAGTTTTGATCAAATTTCAAAGGGGGTTGCTCATATTTTTGCTAGTGGTGCATTTCCAATTATTTTAGGTGGTGATCATTCAATAGGTTTTCCAACAGTAAGAGGAGTTTGTCGCCACTTAGGAGATAAAAAAGTAGGGATCATTCACTTTGATAGACATGTAGATACTCAAGAAACAGATTTAGATGAAAGAATGCATACCTGTCCATGGTTTCATGCAACTAATATGAAAAATGCACCTGCAAAAAATCTTGTTCAATTAGGAATTGGAGGTTGGCAAGTACCAAGAGAAGGAGTGAAAATTTGCAGGGAACGAAGTACAAATGTTTTAACAGTTACTGATATCTGTGAAATGGGGTTGAAAGAGGCCGCTGATTTTGCGATTGAAAAAGCTACTGATGGAACTGACTGTGTATATATTTCTTTTGATATTGATTGTATTGATGCTGGATTTGTTCCTGGAACTGGTTGGCCTGAACCTGGGGGTTTATTACCTCGAGAGGCATTAAAACTTTTGGAGTACATTATCAGAAAAGTTAATGTTTGTGGAATTGAGCTTGTTGAGGTTTCGCCTCCATATGATGTAAGCGATATGACAGCTCTATTAGCTACTAGAGTTATTTGTGATTCAATTGCACATCTTGTAGTAAGTGGTCAGCTTCCAAGAAAATGCAAACCAGAATGGATTTCAGATAAATGCAATATGTCAGTTGATCAAAAATGGAGATAGATTTTCGTGCATGAAGTAGATATGACAAAATGCCTTATTCTTTCCATGGAAGAGTGGGCAGAGAAAAAAAATAAAAAAAAAATAGTTGTTGAAAAGATTAATCTTAAGATTGGCGAATTTACTTGCGTAGAACCAATATCATTAATTAATACTTTTAATGCTGCAGTCTTGGGTTCTTGGTTAGATTCCTCTGAGATTACAATTGAGACAATACCTTTTGAAGGGAAATGCTCTAAATGCAATAGACTATATTTTCCAAAGAAAGAGAATGGATATAAATCTCCATGTTGCAATTTTAATTTAGAGGAAATTATTAGTGGGAGGGAATTAAAAATCGCATCTATTGATTTTAAAGAAAAGTAGAAATTATGTATCTAGAATAAAAAAGTATTTTCAAATATAAATGCATTTACCAATTTCAGACAAAATTGAATTAAATATTCTCCATCAAAATAGTCATCAAGCTGAGAAAAATAAAGTTAAGTTTAATAATTATAATTTGCTTTGCTTGAACATAATGAGTAGTCCTGGTGCAGGAAAAACGAGATTACTTGAAATAACTTTAGAAGATCTTTCAAAAAAATTTCACAGTGCTGTTCTAGAGGGTGATATGACCACTAATCTTGATGCGGCAAGATTAGAAAAATTAAATATTCCAGTAGTACCAATTACAACTGGAAGAGCATGCCATCTCGATGCAAATATGGTTAGTGGAGGTTTGAAATTACTTGAGAAAAAAATAAATCCTGATTTACTAGATATTTTGTTAGTGGAAAATGTAGGAAATTTAGTTTGTCCTGCAGAATTTGAGATTGGAGAACATTTTAAAGTTGCCCTTTTAAGTATTACCGAAGGTGAGGATAAACCTTTAAAATATCCAATAATGTTTAGAGAAGCAGATTTAATTTTGATAACTAAAGTTGATTTGTTACCACATTTGAATTTTGATATTAACGAATTAAAATCGAACATTGCTTCAACTAACCCTAAGGCAGATGTGATAGAAATTTCTTCGATAACCAAGTCTGGATTCGATTTATGGAAAAATTGGATTAGTAAAATGATTCTGAAATTTAAAAATAATTAATATTGATCAAGTAAGAGTAATCTCTTAAAAGTATCAGTCATTACAACTTTAGATTTGCTTTTTCTTGAGTATTGATAGTACGTAATATTTTTTTCAAAAATGTTTAAAAAATTAAGAGTTTTTGTTGCCTCTTTGCTGGCTCTAATATTAGCGATTTCATTAAGTACACTATCAAGTCCTGCAGCTCCAAAAGGTGAACCAATCACTTTGGGATACAGTAACTGGGCAGGATGGTGGCCCTGGGCGATAGCAGTTGATCAAAAAATGTTTGAAAAAAATGGAGTTAATGTTCAGATGAAATGGTTTGATGGGTATGTTCAATCCATGGAAACTTTTGCCGCTGGTAAAATTGATGGAAATTCGCAGACACTTAATGATACTATTTCGTTCTTGCCAGGAGAAAATGGAGGGGAAGTAGTTGTTTTAGTTAATGATAATTCTGCAGGGAATGACCAAATAATTGCAGATAAATCAATTAAAAGTGTTGCTGATTTAAAAGGAAAAACAGTAGCAGTAGAAGAAGGTGTTGTGGATGATTTTTTACTTGTTTTAGCTCTGAATGATGTTGGATTAACTCGAGATGATGTAATAATTAAAGGTCTTCCAACTGATCAGGCTGCAACTGCTTTCGCAGCGGGAAAAGTTGATGCAGTTGGTGCATTCCCTCCATTTACAGGAACTGCGATGAAGAGGCCTGGAGCAAGAGTTATTGCTAGTTCAAAAGATTATCCAGGTGCAATCCCTGATTTATTAGCAGTAAGCGGAGATTTGATTTCTGAAAGACCAGATGATGTTCAAAAAATTGTTAAAACATGGTGGGATGTAAGAGAATTCATGGGAAAAAATCCAAGAAAATCTGAAAAGATCATGGCAAAGCGAGCTGGGATCCCAACACGCGAATACAAACAATATAAAGGTGGAACTAGGTTCTTTTCTTTGGAAGAAAATTTAGAAGCTTTTAGTGATGGGTTCGGTATGAAATATATGCCTTATGCAGCGAAACAAATGGCAGACTTTATGGTAAAGGTAGGATTTATTCCTGAGAAACCAGATATGAGTAAATTATTTGACTCTTCGTTCGTTAAAAACATCAGTTAATTAATACAAAATTAAAATGGTTAGTTCGAAATTAATCAAGAGGGATAAATATTTTTTATCCCTCTTTTCATTTGGTAGTGAACCGAAAAAATTAAATAAAATATTTCTTCAAATAGCCTCACTTTTGCTTCCACTTTTAATTTGGACATTAGTTTGTCAATTAAAACTTGTAAGTGAAATGTTTTTACCATCACCTTTAGCGGTCTTTTATTCTCTTTTGGATATGGCTGAAAGTGGAATATTATTTGAAGATATTTTTGCAAGTACTGGTAGGGTATTTGCTGGTTTTATAATTGCAACAATTTTTTCAATTCCTTTAGGAATTTTAATGGGTTCTTTCCCTTCTTTTTGTGCGTTATGTGAACCATTAATTGCGATGCTTAGGTATATGCCTGCAGCTGCTTTTTCTCCTTTACTTATCATTTATTTAGGAATTGAAGAGGCTCCAAAAATTGCATTAATTTTCATTGGTACCGTTTACTTTAATGTTTTGATGGTTATGGATTCAGTAAAATTTGTACCCAAAGAACTTATTGAAACAACGCTTACTTTAGGAGGTAATACAAAAGATTTATTGATCAGAGTAATAGCCAGATATTCATTGCCAAGTATTATAGATACTTTAAGAATTAATATTGCAACTTCATGGAATTTAGTAATCGTTGCCGAGTTAATTGCAGCAGAAGTTGGTTTAGGTAAAAGGATTCAACTGGCTCAAAGATTTTTTCGCACAGATCAAATATTTGCAGAATTAATAGTTCTTGGATTAATAGGATTTGCTTTGGATATGAGTTTTAGATTGCTACTTAGACGTACATGTAAATGGGCTGTTTAGATGAAATTAGATGTTAATAATATTTCAAAATATTTTGGGGAAGGTTCAAATAGAAAAAAGGCAATTGAGGGAATAAGCTTTTCAATAAGTTCTGGCGAATTTAAAACTCTTGTTGGGAGCTCTGGATCAGGTAAAAGTACTATATTGAGGATTATTGCTGGGCTTGAGAGTCCATCTAAAGGGAACGTAAAAGTAGATGGGAAAATAGTTAGTGGACCAGGATTGGATAGAGGAATGGTTTTTCAGAAATATAGTCTTTTCCCTTGGCTCACAGCATCTGAGAATATTGCCTTTGGAATGAATTTAAATTCTTATAAGTTGAAAGAAATAAAATATAGGACATCTTATTTATTAGAAGTAGTAGGTCTTCAGGATTCGGGAAATAAGTATCCAAAAGAATTATCTGGAGGAATGCAACAAAGGGTTGCAATAGCAAGAGCTCTAGCGACTAACCCTAAAATTCTACTTTTAGATGAACCTTTCGGAGCCTTAGATTTACAGATAAGAGAATCTATGCAGAAATTTCTCTATGAATTATGGAAAAAAACTTCGTTGACAGTTTTACTTATAACCCATGATATTGAAGAAGCATTAGCTCTCTCTCAGCAAATATGTATTTTGGAACCTAATCCTGGAAGAATCATAAAAGAAGTTAAGGTAGATCTACAAAAAGGAGATTTAGATAAATTGAAACTTGATTCGGATTTTGCAAAATTAAGATATGAGTTATCTGATTTTTTAAGAGGCCTCCAAAAAAAATAAATAATGTCAACTAGTTTTTTGCCTACTTGGCTTTACAGCGAACAAAAAATTTTTGAACTTGAATTAGAAAACTATTCAAAAAATTATTGGCACCCATTGATTTTCATAGGAGAAATTAAACCTGGCGAAATATTGGAAAAAAAATTCTTTAATCAATCATTATTAATCTCTTGTACAGAAAAAAACTTAATAACTGTTTTCAAAAATAGATGCCCTCATCGTGGGTCAAAATTGTGTTTGCCAAAAACAAAATTAAATCCTTCTAAAAATATTTTTTGTCCTTACCATGGCTGGACTTTTGATAGTTTTGGCAAACTTAAAACCTTGCCATTAAAGTACAATTTTGAAACAAAAATAGAAACAGAGGATTATTTTTTAGAAAAAGTTAACTCTTTAATAAATGGACCTTTAATTTGGATTAATTTCAGCAACAAACCAATATCTATAGATGATCAAATTGAGCTTGTTGGGAGAAAATGTATTGATCAATGGGATATGAATTACAGTATTTTTTCTGAATTTTCTGATACCTTAAATTGCAATTGGAAAATTGCCCATGACAATACACTCGACGATTATCATGTAGCAATAGCTCATAAAGATACCCTACATAAAGAACAAGGTCCAATTAAAAACTATAGGTATTTCTTTAGTGAATTTTGTAATGTACTTGTTACCCCTCTTAGTAGTGAAGGAAATCTATATACCTTTGGATTACTCCCATGGACCCATCTAATAATCTGGCCTGATAAAGGGATTGTTTTAATAAATTATCTTCCTAAAAATATTGGTCAGTGTATTATTGAAATTAAATTAGCCTCTGCTTCTTTATGTAAAAATGATTTAGAAAATTGGAAAAAAAGTATATTAGAATTTCTTGGAGAAGATAAAGTTATTGTCGAATCAGTTCATAAGTCTTATCTTGAAAATTTTAAACTTGGTCCGCCTAATAGACTTGAACAAAGGATTATACACTGGCAAAATATTTATAAAGATTTTCTAAATGCATCGGGCATTTCTTTCTAAAATAATTTCTACTTAGTTCACAAATATTATTAATTAAATTTTTAATTTGGTAGGGATTTGACTACATATTTAATATGCTTTATTGATAATGTAGTTAAGTACAAAAAAGTTGATTATGAAAAATTTTATACTAATAATAGTCTCTTTATCTTTCTTATCTTCTTGCAGTAATGACAAGGATTTTTTCTCACTGAGGGGAACGCTTTGTTAAGTTGCGGAGGTAAATCTCGTATCATCGAAAATGATAAAGAAGAGATAATTAATATTGAAGTCAAGGATTTAATTGATGAAATTGGTAAATACGTTGAATTTACAGTTGTTGAGACTGATAAAAAAGGAGGAAAATATAGGATTATTAATTGTTTCCCAAGTGAAGAGCCACAAGATTCAATAATAAAAGTTGTTAAAACAAATTATAAATTAAGTAATTAACTGTTATTTAAAATAACTAGTTTGCTTTTAATCTGAGATTTTTGATGATTTGATAATTTCCCATGCTTCTGATGCAGTGTCTGCATATTGGAAAAGATTTAAATGTTTATCTTCAATCAATCCAAGATCAGCTAGATATTCGAAGTTAATTATCTTATTCCAATAATCTCTACCAAAAAGTATGATTGGGATTTTAGTTTTCATTCCTGTTTGACAAAGTGTCAATAGTTCAAATAATTCATCTAGTGTTCCAAAACCTCCAGGGAAAAATACAGCGGCTACTGATCGCATGACAAAATGGATCTTTCTTAATGCAAAATAATTAAACTTAAAGCAAAGACCGGGAGTTATAAAAGCATTTGGGATTTGTTCATTAAGCAGACTGATATTTAACCCTATAGATTTACAATTTGCTTCAAATGCACCTCTATTAGCAGCTTCCATAATTCCTGGCCCCCCACCTGTCACAATCACATGAGAATTACAGTTTTTATTTTGATTACTAATTGAAGCAAGTTTAGAAAACTCCCTTGCGGATTGATAGTAATGACTCATAAGAAGCAAATTTTCTAATTTATTTAAATTTCGTTTTAAAAGTATCGATTTAGGATTTTTTTTAATTAACTCTTCTATATTTTCAAGTCTCTTTTTTATATTCGATTCTTCTGTAATGCTTGCGCCTCCAAAAATAATTATTGTTGAAAGAATTTTATTTTCTTCAAGGATTAAATCTGGTTTAGTAATTTCAAGAAGCATTCTAACTCCACGCATTTCATTTCGGCTAAGTAAACCAATATCTTCGTGAGCCAATTTATAAGTATTAGAATTAATAATTAAATTCAGGTTTTTTGAATTTTTCTAGGGGATATATGTTTTTTCATTTCAAACAAGAGTTTTAACTTTTCTTTCTAGAGGATTAAAATAAACTCTTTTGATTTTTTTATTTTCGTAAATCCAATAAACAGGCGGACTTTTTCTTTCCTTAATTAAATTAATTTTGTCTAACTTTTGAGGGGTAAATTCTTTAGAAGGATCAAAAAATTTATCTCTTTTGGGTTGGTTTATAACAATACTACCTTCTTTCCCTGAGATAGATCTGTGATAAGTTCCTACAGGAATTTCTAATGCTCCCATAGATCTATTTAAATAAATCACATGATGAGGTTCATCCCAGGAAGGATTTATTAAAACAAATGTCCTTTCTCCAGTGATAACTAAATTGTGGTCAATTTGATGATTGTGAACGTAATATTGCTCATCTTTTAAATCATCTGGAGGAGATATAGCTTCTCCAGAATGGATCACAACATCAGAACCATTAGAACTATCTATGCCTGCATCGAAGAATGTGACTTTTGGAGTCTCTCTAAAAATATTTATTGGGAAGAATCTTAATTCCATAGTGCAAACTCCCTTTTAGAAA
>CACNQS010000020.1 GCA_902622625.1 uncultured Prochlorococcus sp. | reverse complement strand
CGCGAGACTCCTGTAGAATTAGAATTCTCCCAAATCAATAAACAAAATTAATTTCTAATTGTTCTTGTTTATCGAGTAAAATTATGATTTTCTACTCCAGCTTAAATTCTCTAATCTAATGGCAAAAAAAATTGTTGCAGTTATCAAGCTTGCTCTACAAGCAGGCAAAGCAAATCCTGCTCCTCCTGTAGGGCCAGCTTTAGGACAACATGGTGTCAATATCATGGCATTTTGCAAAGAATACAACGCAAGGACACAAGATAAAGCAGGTTTTGTAATTCCAGTCGAGATTTCTGTTTTTGAAGATAGAAGCTTTACTTTTATCACAAAAACACCTCCTGCTTCCGTCTTAATAACAAAAGCAGCTGGTATAGAGAAAGGTTCAGGTGAATCAGCAAAAGGCTCTGTTGGGAATATAAGTAAAGCTCAATTAGAAGAAATAGCCAAAACTAAGCTTCCTGATCTAAACTGTTCTAGTGTTGAATCAGCAATGAAAGTAATTGAGGGTACTGCTCGCAATATGGGCGTCTCTATCACTGATTGAGTTCAATACACAATTTCTCACTATTTAGGGGAGGTTAGTTAATAACCGTTTGCACCCAATATTATTATGAAAAAACTATCTAAAAGAATGGCGGCTCTATCAACAAAGATAGAAGATCGCATTTACGCACCACTTGAAGCTCTTAGTATTATCAAGGAAAATGCTAATGCAAAATTTGATGAAACTATTGAAGCACATATACGTCTAGGCATTGATCCAAAATATACTGATCAACAATTAAGGACCACTGTTGCATTACCACATGGTACTGGCCAAAGCATCAAAATTGCAGTAATTACAAGCGGTGAGAATGTATCTAAAGCTAAGGCCGCTGGTGCAGATTTATTTGGCGAAGAAGATCTTGTAGAAAGCATCAACAAAGGAAATATGGAGTTTGATCTACTTATTGCAACTCCAGATATGATGCCAAAGGTTGCAAAATTAGGAAGAGTTTTAGGTCCTAGAGGTTTAATGCCTAATCCTAAAGCTGGGACAGTAACTAATGACATTGCTAACGCAATAAAAGAATTCAAAGCTGGTAAGCTCGAATTTAGAGCAGATAAGGCTGGAATCGTTCATGTCCGCTTTGGAAAAGCAAGTTTCACAAAAGAGGCTCTATTTGACAACTTAAAAACCTTACAAGAATCAATTGATAAAAATAAACCAAGTGGAGCTAAAGGAAAGTATTGGAAAACTTTTTATGTAACTTCAACAATGGGGCCTTCAGTTCAATTAGACATAAATGCCGTACAAGATTACCAACCTGAAGGTTAACGCTTTGTAGTATAATTTAAATTGCAATAATACGGCCAAAGAAAGTAGGTTGATTTAGTTATTCTAAATTTTTAATTCCTACCGAGGACTCGTCTTAAATTATTTCTTATTGGATCTAATAAAAGCGGCCTCTTTAAAAGAACTTTGCCGCATTTCCTGCTCTCCCTAAATTACGATCCAAAAAACATCAATGGGCCGAACACTAGAGAATAAGCAAAAAATCGTTACTGAGATTAAATCTCTTTTAGACGACTCGGAAATGGCTGTGGTTCTTGACTATAAAGGTTTAACTATCAAAGAGATGTCAGATTTGCGATCTAGATTGCAAACAACTAACGGCATCTGCAAAGTTACTAAAAATTCATTAATGCGCAAAGCTATTGATGGAGATAGTAATTGGAACGATCTTGAATCTTTACTGACCGGAACAAATGCTTTTGTGTTAATTAAAGAAGATGTTGGTGGTGCTGTAAAAGCAATCCAATCTTTTCAAAAAGACACCAAAAAATCCGAGACCAAAGGAGCTTTATTTGAAGGCAGACTTCTTAGCGATTCTGAAATAAAAGAAATTGCAAGTCTTCCATCTAAAGAAGTATTGATGGCAAAAATTGCTGGCGCTCTAAATGGCGTAGCAACAAAAATTGCGATCTCTATCAATGAAGTGCCTTCTGGACTTGCTAGATCACTTAAACAACATTCTGAAAAATCAGAATCTTAAATCAAAACCCTAATTAACTTTTAAGAAAATGTCCGCAAAAACTGAAGAAATTCTTGAATCATTAAAATCTTTATCACTTTTAGAAGCATCTGAGCTTGTAAAGCAAATTGAAGAGGCTTTTGGTGTATCTGCTGCAGCATCTGCAGGTGTAGTAATGGCAGCTCCAGGAGCAGCTGGCGGTGACGCAGATGGTGGCGCTGGTGAAGAAAAAACTGAATTTGATGTAGTTCTCGAAAGCTTTGATGCAGCTGCAAAAATCAAAGTACTTAAGGTTGTAAGAAATGCAACTGGTCTAGGTCTTGGAGATGCAAAAGCACTTGTTGAATCTGCACCAAAAACAGTAAAAGAAGGAATTGCCAAAGCAGATGCTGAATCTTTAAAGAAAGAGATTGAAGAAGCTGGCGGTAAAGTTACACTTAAGTAAGAGTACATTTTTTCAAGCCGATAACCTAAATATCGGCTTCAAAATTATGAATAGTGATAGTATTGCGATTGTAGCCGCAACGGATGGAGCTTGCAGTGGTAATCCAGGCCCAGGCGGTTGGGGCGGTTTAATAATTTTTGACGATAACAGCGAATTAGAAATAGGTGGTTCCGAGCAAAATACTACAAATAATAGAATGGAACTCACCGCTGCAATAAAAACTCTTGAGAAATTAAAAACCTACAAATTAAAAGAGAACTTTAAACTAAGAACTGATAGTAAATATGTCATAGAGGGTTATACAAAATGGATTATTAATTGGAAGAAAAATGGATGGAAAACCAGTTCAGGAAAACCAGTTCAAAATCTTGATCTATGGCAAAAAATCGATCAATTAAGAATTAATGGCCTAATAATGGAATATGTTAAAGGTCATAGCGGGGATAAACAAAATGATAGGGTTGATAAAATTGCAACTAATTACAGCAAAGGTATATCTATAGAAAGTAACTTAAAAAAAGTAGAATCCTCAGTTAATTTTTTTGAAAAAAATGCACCTGCAGAAATTCAGGAATTATTTTCCCGCAATGAATTAATTCAAAAATTTGCAGAAAAAAAGTACCTGTTAAGTTCACCTGAACTAGAAACCTTATTAGGTGATGAAAACCACTTAAATATAAAACAATATTCACTTTTTGAATGGCGTAATTGGAGATTGATTCCTAAAGAAAAAAAATATTGGATAATAGAAAAAAAAGAAGCCTAATTTGTTATGAATGAAAAGAAGGGGGGATTTAAAAATCTTTATAAAAACTTGATTACCCCTGTATTAAAAAAAGATTCTGGAATTGATGCAGAATACTTAACAAATTTATCTCTCAGTCTCCTATCATTCAGTTCAAGAAAATATAATTGGCCTATAGTATCTTCTATCTTAAAAAATCTAAATGAAGAATTTTCTGTAGTTGATAAAAGGTTAACTCAGAACATATGTGGAATAAATTTTTCTAATCCAATTGGTTTAGCTGCGGGTTTTGACAAAAATGGAAATGCCGCAAATATATGGAAAGATTTTGGTTTTGGATTTGCTGAGCTTGGTACAGTAACTAAATTTGCTCAGAATGGAAATCCCAAACCAAGGTTATTTAGATTGGCAGAAGAAGAAGCAGCATTAAATAGAATGGGTTTCAATAATAATGGTGCTAAAAATCTAGTTAAAAACTTTGTCGAACAAGGTATTGAGTTTAAAAAAAACAGGGAGAATATTTGTTTAGGGATAAATTTCGGGAAGTCAAAAATTACAGGTTTACCTCAAGCAAAAGATGATTATTTAACTTCTCTAAAATTATTAATTCCATATTGCGATTACGCAGCAATAAACGTTAGTTCTCCAAATACTGAAGGGCTAAGAAAATTACAAGATCCTATTCTTCTAAAAGAACTTCTTAGAGAAATTAAAAACTTACCTAATTGTCCACCATTATTTGTAAAAATTGCGCCAGATTTAAGCCTTAAAGATATTGAAGATATTTGCCAATTAATAATCGAAGAAAACATTGATGGAATAATTGCTACAAACACCAGCATTGATAGATTAGGTCTTGAGAATAGAAAGATCAGACAAACTGGATTATTACTCTCTCAAGAGAATGGAGGATTAAGTGGAAGACCTCTCCAAAAAAAAGCAAATCAAATAATAAAACATATACATAATATTGATAAAAAGATTATTTTAATTGGCGTTGGTGGAATAGATAGTCCTGAGTCAGCTTGGGAAAGAATTTGTTCTGGAGCATCATTAATTCAACTTTATACAGGATGGATATATAAGGGTCCACAATTAGTACCAGATATACTTGAGGGAATTATAAAGCAACTAAATAACCATCATTTATCTAATATAAAAGATGCAATTGGATCAGATTTAAAATGGGTTGAATAGAATTAAAGAATGAATAATGAACCTCATGATTACTCAAAGTTAGCCATGCAAGGATCAAACTTGAATCACGGTGGAAATGTATATGCAACTGCGAAAAAATTAAATTTATTACCCTCCGAAATCATTGATGCAAGTGCATCATTAGTACCCTTTGATCCCCCTCAAATACTAATAGATTCAATAAATGCGGAAATTAAGAATCTTGGTTTTAGATATTACCCAGAAAGAAACTTGAGTGATCTGAAAGAAATAATCGGCAAATTTCATGGGATAAATCCAGACAATATATTGCCTGGAAATGGAGCTTCTGAATTAATAACCTGGGCAGGTTATGAAGCATCCAAATTCGGAATAAGTTGTATTCCTTCTCCATCATTTGTTGATTATGAAAGATCTTTAAATTGTTGGAATAGCAATTTTATACATTGTGAATTACCAAAAAACTGGGATGATATTTTTCCTCAATCATTTCCGCTTCATCCAAAAGGTGATGTTATTTGGATAACAAATCCACATAACCCTACCGGCCAATTATGGGAAAAGAATTCATTGGAGGAAGTTGTGAAAAAATATAAATTAGTTATTTGCGATGAAGCTTTCTTATCGATAACACCTAATGGAGACAAAGAATCTTTAATACCATTAACCAAAAGATTTGATAATTTATTAGTCTTGAGAAGCTTGACCAAAATTTTCAATATTCCTGGTCTTAGATTAGGTTACGTTATTGGCTCATCGAAAAAACTTAAACAATGGGAAATAAATAGAGATCCTTGGCCTTTAAATTCATTTTCTATTAAAGCCGGAATTGATCTACTAAGTAATAAGAAATTCTATGAACAGTGGACAAAACAGATTCACAGCTGGATAAATATTGAAAAAAAGAGAGTATTTGAAAAATTATTAAAAATAGAGAACCTTAAAATTCATAACTCTTCAACCAACTTTTTTTTAATAGAAAGTGAAACATCTTTGTCGCCAAATATAAAATACTTAGAAAATAAGGGAATATTGCTTAGAGAATGTACTTCATTTAGATTTCTTGACGAAAAGTGGGCAAGAATAAGTCTGCAGAATAGAGAAAATAACACTCTTTTATGTGAAGAAATTCAGAATTCCTTTAAAAAATAATTAATAAACTTTTTAATCTCATTTTTAGATTTAATTTTATTATTATTTTCCATATTCTTCTTCATGAGATCTAATATTTCATAATGATTTTTTCCCTTTTTTGATTTTATTTTAAAAATTCTTTCTAGAGTTTCTTCAAAAACATCTTTGGACATTTTATTCTGATTGATTAAAACTGAGCCTCCACTTGCAGCAAGAATCATGGCATTTTTCTCCTGATGATTATTTTTAGAATTTGGATATGGAATTAAAATTGAAGGTTTTTCAGCCTCCATTAATTCATTGATTGTTCCTGCACCAGATCTCGATATTACAAGATCACAGTTTTGAATTAAAGCTGCTATTTCATTAGTAAATTTCTTTTGAATATAATTTTTGGAGTTTTTTACATAAAAAGGTATTAGATTAGATTCGCCAACAATATGAACTATCCGAAATTGTTTTTTTATTAAAAATTCTAGAGATTCATAAAGAATTTGATTTATAGCTTTTGCACCTTGACTACCTCCCATAACAATCAAAAGAGGTCCATTTCCTTTTGGAACCCATTCTGGCAAAAAATTAAATTTATAGAATTGCTCTCTTAAAGGTGTTCCAGTGAAAATAGTTTTACAATTTTTTAAATAAGAATTTGTTTCTTTAAATCCTAAAAGAACATAGTTACATAAAAAACCAAAATATTTCGTGACCATCCCTGGAATTACATTTGATTCATGAATAATGATAGGTATCCTTAGAAGTTTTGAAGCAACAATAGTAGGTGCTGATATATAACCGCCAGTCGCAAAAACTAAATTAATTTTTTTTTCTTTTAAGATCCTAATTATCTGAAAAGTTGACATTAAAATTTCTATGTATTGATAAAACAAAAAAATATTTTTTCTAGGTGTCTTTATATTCAAAGTCCTCAAATTATATTTTTCGGGAATAAAATTTGCATCAAGTCTTTGACTAACACCCAACCAATGAATATTCCATTCATCTTCCACCTCTTTAGAAACTGCTAAGGCTGGGAAAATATGCCCCCCTGTCCCACTTGCTGCAACTAATAAATTATTTTTTTTAGACATAAAAACCTAAAATAGTAGAATAAAATAACCAATGATTAATATGTTTAATTTAAACTTATTCAAAAATATAGGATTTCTTCTCTACTTATTTGTTTATCTTATTTTTCCCTATTCAGCAATAACGCAAAATTTGAAAGTTGATTTTATAAGAAATCTAGAAAACTCCTTAAATACAAAAGATTTAGAATTCATTAGAAAAAATTTTAGAAATGAAGAAAGCCAAAATATACCAAAACAATTTTCAAAGATTATTAATGATTTCCCTAACAGCAAATGGAAGATAAAAAGATTAAAATCAAATATTCCAAATGAAGATATTTTGCAAATAAAAGTTTTTGGGGAAAAAATAGTTAATGAAGAAAAATATATACTCGAATCCAAATTTGATTATTTATTTTCAATCGTAAATGGGAAAATAGATGAAGGGATTATCAAAAATTTATTCACCACAATAAGAAACGATAATAAAAAAATAGATATTAGTTTTAATATTCCTGATAGAGTTCTTACTGGTTCAAAATACGATATCGATATAATTCTAAATAAGCCTCTTGAAGAAGTGATTATTGCTGGAGCTATAAAACCTCATCAAGTTAATTCGTTGTTTGAACAAGAAATATTATTGCAGCCATTAGCGTCTGGAGGGATATTTAAAATAACAAGAGCCCCTTCAAAACCAGGGATACAAATTTGGTCAGGAATCATAGCTCATCCTGAAGGAATTATTACTTTCACAAAGAGCATTGATATTGTTGATAAGATATAGCCTAAGCGTCGTTTAACGCAGCCACACCTGGTAAAGTTTTACCTTCTAAAAGTTCTAAACTAGCCCCACCTCCAGTAGATATATGAGACATTTTCTCAGCTAATCCTGCTTTTTCAACTGCTGCAACTGAATCTCCACCACCAATTATTGTACAAACTTCAGAAAAAGCACTTAAGTCCGCAAGAGTCGTAGCTATTGCATTTGTACCGTCTGCAAATTTATCAAATTCAAAAACTCCCATTGGACCATTCCAAATAATTGTCTTACATTCTGCAAGAGCATTCTGAAAAACTTTAATGGAATCTGGACCAATATCTAGACCCATCCAATTCCCACTAATTGCATCAATTTGAGATATTTTACTATTGGCGTCAGGAGAAAATTCATCAGCCAAAACAACATCAGTGGGTAATAGCAATTCTACTCCTTTTGCTTTTGCTTTTGCTTCTAAATCTTTAGCAAGCTCGAGTTTATCTTCTTCTACAAGGCTCTTTCCGACATCTAAACCTCTAGCTTTATAAAAAGTGAAAATCATACCTCCACCAATCATAATTTTGTCACATTTATCTAATAAAGAATCAAGTACTCCTATTTTGCTACTAACCTTTGATCCTCCAACTATTGCAGCCAATGGACGATTTGGGGAATCTACAGCTCCTTGTAGGTATTTCAATTCTTTTTCTAAAAGGAATCCAGCTAATGAGGGACTTAAATAATTTGTAACACCCTGAGTTGAAGCATGAGCTCTATGAGCTGCACCGAAAGCATCATTTACATACATATCTGCATGTGATGCTAATTTTTTAGCAAACTCCATGTCATTCTTTTCCTCTTCACCAAAAAAACGAACATTTTCAAGTAAAAGAACATCTCCATTAGATAAGCTATTTGATTGTGCAACTGCTTCATCACCAATACAACTGTTAGTAAGAGCAACATTTTGCCCTAACAATTCACTTAATCTTGCTGCTACTGGAGTTAATCTCATTTTTTCATTTACCTGACCCTTTGGTCTACCAAAATGAGCAGCTAAAATAACTTTTGCGGAATGATTAATAAGATATTCAATAGTTGGGATCGCTGCACGAATACGCGTATCGTCGGTTATTTGACTATCTTCATTTAATGGAACATTAAAATCTACTCTTACAAGAACTTTTTTTCCTTCTAAATGTGTCTTATCAAGACTGGAAAGAGATAATTTTGACATTAAAAAGCTATATTTATAATCTCAAGACCCTAACGTTAATTTGGGCTTATTGGGTTAAAAAGTAGTTACTGTTACCTATGCCTTAATAAATTTTAAAAATTAACTATTATAAAAATTTTTTAGTCATTAAATTTATACTAAACTTTAGAAGTAAATACTTATGAAACTTATAAAAACTAAAAGAAATACAAAATTTTATTTGATTTATTGAAGTGGACATACCCAAAATCCAATGGTACCCAGGCCATATCGCAAAAGCAGAAAAGAAGTTATCTGAAGTTATCAATAAAGTAGATTTAGTTATAGAAGTTAGAGATGCACGAATTCCTTTGTCAACAGGACATCCACACTTAAATAAATGGATAAATAATAAAAAACATATTCTTGTTATTAACAGATCAGACATGATCTCCCCTCATACAATCAATAGTTGGAACAAATGGTTTAATGATAAAGATCAATATCCTCTTTGGTGTGATGCTAAAAGAGGAATAGGGATTAAAGAAATTTGTAAGTCAGCCAAAGATTCTAGGTCGTCAATCGACGATAGAAGACTCTCTAGAGGAATGCGAATTAGACCAATTAGAGCCCTTACACTTGGTTTTCCAAACGTAGGAAAGTCAGCATTAATTAATAGAATTGCAAAAAAAAGAGTTGTAGATAGCGCTAGGAAAGCAGGCGTGACTCGTAATTTAAGATGGATCAAATTAGAAAGTGGTATAGATCTGCTAGATGCTCCTGGTGTTATACCTCCAAATTTAGAAGATCAAAAATCAGCACTTAATCTTGCACTATGTGACGATATTGGTGAAGCTGCTTATGAAATAGAGAGTGTTGCAATTGGGTTTATCAAAATTATATCCACTCTCAACGAAGATAAGAATGCGAATATCTCAGTTAAACAAATATCTAATAGATATGGAGTTGATATTACCAAAGGCTTTAAGAGTCCTTCTGCTTGGATCAACGAAGCAGCTTTAAAACATACCTCAGGTGATACAAGGAGAATGTCTCATAAGTTATTGGAAGATTATAGAAATCAAATGCTGGGTAAAATTGCTTTAGAAGTCCCACTATGGAATTAAATAATCAAAATTCTTTCGGCATTGGAGAAGGTGAGCTTATAGAAATTATTTATGAGCTACCTCTTCCTATGAGGCTAGACAGATGGTTGGTAAGTAAAAGGCCAGAACAAAGTAGAGCAAGAATTCAACATTTTATAAATTCAGGTTTAGTACTTGTAAACTATAAGACCGCAAAAGCAAAGACCCCATTAAAAAATGGCGACAATGTTCAAATATGGATGCCTCCTCCAGAACCTCTTATTTATTTGAAACCTGAAAAAATGGATTTAAATATCCTTTTTGAAGACGAGCACATCATAGTCATCAATAAACAATCAGGTCTAATAGTTCATCCAGCCCCTGGACACAAATCTGGAACTTTAGTGAATGGATTACTTTTTCACTGTAAAGATCTGCCTGGAATAAATGGGAAATTAAGACCTGGGATAATACACAGATTAGATAAAGATACCTCCGGATGTATGGTGGTTGCAAAGAGCCAAGAGGCATTAGTAAATCTCCAGAAACAAATTAAAGAAAAAATAGCATCACGCGAATATATTGCAGTAATTCATGGAGCACCTAATTCTGAAGAAGGCCAAATAGTGGGACACATTGGCAGAGATAAATTAAATAGATTGAAATATAAAGTAGTTGAAGAAACTTCAGGAAGGTATGCCTGTACCTATTGGAAATTAGTAGAAAGATTTGGCAATTACTCATTAATGAGTTTCAAGCTAGATACGGGGCGAACGCATCAAATAAGAGTTCATTGCGCTCACATTAATCATCCAATTGTGGGTGATCCATTATATGGAAGATGTAAAAAACTACCATGTAAATTAGATGGCCAAGCTTTACACGCCATCAAGCTTGGACTTATACATCCAATAAATGGTAAAGAAATGATATTTGAATCAGAATTACCATTAGATTTTCAAAAATTACTAAGTGTTCTTAAAGTTAAATGAGATTTAAAGAGGAATTTAGAAGCGACTTTGTATACGGATTTTGAGTTTTAGTGAATATTTTAGAACTTTCTCCTTCATCAACTATCTTTCCATGATGCATAACTAGCAACCTATTACAAAATCTTTTAGCAATGCCTAAATCATGGGTAATAAAAATAATCGTTAAATTCATTTTTTCTTGAAAGACTCTTAGTAATTCAAGAATCTCTATTTTTACTGAAGCATCCAACATATTTACGCTCTCATCACAAATTAAAATTTTTGGCTTCAACAATAGCGCCCTAGCCAATGAAATTCTCTGCAATTGACCACCAGATAATTGGTTAGGATAAGAATTAAAAAAATCATTATTTAAGGGAAGATTTAAATTTCTTAACATTAATTTTATTTCTTTTTCGATTTTTCTTTTATCCGAAATTTTTTGAATAAAAAATATATCTTCCAAAATATTTTTAATTGTCATTTTCGGATTCAAACTTGAAAAAGGATCTTGAAAAATAATTTGCACTTTTTTGTTTTTTTTAAAAGATTTATTTTTTTTCGATGCATGATTTTTATTATAAATTTTGATTTCACCACCTCTTACTTTAAGAAGTCCAATTAAAGCCCTACATAATGTACTTTTACCACTCCCTGAAGAACCAACTATTCCAAGAGTCTCATTCGCGTATAACTTGAAACTAACTTCATTTAAAGCCTTATTCCATTTATTAATAAAAATTGAAGAATTTAATTTATACCAATGTCTTAGGTTATTTACCTCTAAAACGACCTCATCTCGAGCATTATTTTTAGTATTTGGTTCTAATAATATTTTTGAAGCATTTACTAACTTTTTCCCGATATCTGATTTTGGTGATTGAAAAATATCTAATATATTCCCTTTTTCAACAATCGATCCCTTTTCAATTATTGCAACTTTTTTACACCAATTTGCTGCAAGATTAATATCATGACTAATTAAAATTAAAGTTGTATCAAATTCATTACATAGATGAATTATTTCTTGCATAATTTCAAAACTTGTTTTGGTATCTAAGCTTGTTGTAGGTTCATCAGCTATTAATAATTTAGGTTTCAAAGCAAGTGCCATTGCTATAGAAACTCTCTGTCTCATTCCACCGCTAAATTGATGTGGGAAAGAATCAAGTCTACTTTCTTCAATTCCGACTTTTTGAAAAACTTCTCTTACTAATTTTTTAATAGCTAAAGATGATTTAGTTTGATCATGTGTTTTAAATAATTCATATAAATGATCCCCAACTCTCATTAGCGGATTAAGTTTTTTTATAGAGTCTTGATAAATAAATCCAAAATTCTTTCTTCTAAATAGTTGTGCATCTTTGTTATTTATTTTCCTAGGATCTACACTTGAAATAGATAGATATCCTTTAGAAGTGGCCTTTTCAGGCAATATATTTACTAATGTTTTGGCAAAAGTGGTCTTTCCACATCCAGAAGGTCCTATTATTGCCAAATGATCTCCACTATCTATTTCCAAATTAAAATTTTTGATAATAGGTTGCTGTTTTAGACCATAATTAACAGTAAGATTTTTTACTACAATAATTTTTTCTTTATTTTTTTCCATGATTTATAGCAAATTTTTCTAGACCTAAATAAAATACATCTAAAGCAATATAAAATGTCCGAGGCAGCTGCAAATTCAAAAGAAAAAAACGAAATTGAAGTTTCCAAAACTATTTTGCCTGAAAATAAAAAATATGAAAGTGAATCTTTGAATTATCAAATAAACATTCCCGATTGGCTTCTGAAAGATATTCATAATTTTGAAAAATCAAATAAAGAAAATGATGAGAATCAAAACCTTGTAGTAAAGGCTTTTAAACTTGCTTATAAAGCTCATGATGGACAATTCCGCGCGAGCGGCGAGCCATACATTATCCACCCGATTGCTGTTGCAAATCTCCTTAAAGAAATAGGTGCTAGTTCATCTGTTATTGCTGCAGGCCTTTTACATGATGTAGTTGAAGATACTGGCATTGATTTATCCGAAATAGAAACAAATTTTGGATTAGAAGTAAAAATACTTGTAGAGGGTGTAACAAAATTAGGCGGCATTCACTTTAACAACAGGACTGAAGCACAAGCTGAAAATCTTAGGAAAATGTTTTTGGCTATGGCCAGCGATATCAGAGTTGTCTTAGTAAAACTTGCAGATCGACTTCATAACATGAGAACAATTGAATGGCTAAATGATGAGAAGAAACTAAGAATAGCGAGAGAAACAAGAGAGATTTATGCACCATTAGCTAATCGACTAGGAATAAACAGATTTAAATGGGAATTAGAAGATTTAGCTTTTAAATTCCTAGAACCTAAAGAATATCTAGATCTTAAAGATCAAATCGCTGTTAAAAGAAGTGATAGAGAAAAAAGATTAAAAGTAACTTTGAATCTTATGAAGGAAAACTTGATTTCAGCAGGTTTGAAAAATTTTGAAATAACAGGAAGGCCAAAACATCTTTATGGCATTTGGAGCAAAATGGAAAGACAACAAAAGCATTTTCACGAGATTTATGATGTTGCTGCCCTAAGAATTATCGTGGACAATTCAGATAGTTGTTATAGAGCTTTAGCAGTTGTTCATGATACTTTCAAACCAATTCCAGGTAGATTTAAAGACTATATAGGATTACCAAAACCCAATGGATATCAGTCCTTACACACTTCTGTGATTGGAAGACATCGACCTATTGAAGTTCAAATTAGAACTACTTCGATGCATCAAATTGCTGAATATGGTATTGCCGCTCATTGGCAATACAAAGAGGGTGGTTCTCCTGCTAAAAGTAATGCTGAGAGATTTAATTGGCTAAGACAATTAGTAGAATGGCAACAAGAAGGTAATGAAAGGGATCATAATGATTATTTAGCTTCAATTAAAGAAGATTTATTTGATGAAGAAGTATTTGTGATCACTCCAAAAGGAGATGTTGTTGGTTTAAGAAAAGGATCCACGGCGATAGATTTCGCCTATAGAATTCATTCTGAAGTTGGAAATCACTGTAATGGAATAAGAATTAATGAAAAGCTTTGTCCATTATCTACACCACTTCAAAATGGTGACTTCATAGAAATTTTGACAAGTAATAATGCTACTCCAAGCTTGGATTGGCTGAACTTTGTAGTTACGCCAACTGCTAAAAATAGAATCCGCCAATGGTATAAGAAAAGCCATCGTGATGAAACAATTAAAAGAGGTAGAGATTTACTTGAAAAAGAAGTAGGTAGAAACGGTTTTGATGCCTTACTTTCTAGTGAAGCCATGAAAAAAGTTGCAAATCGATGCAATTTAAAAACTACTGAAGACCTTCTTGCATCTCTTGGTTTTGGTGGTTTAACTTTGCATCAAGTATTAAACAGACTAAGAGAAGAAATAAAATTACAGACAGAAAATGTAAAAAATGATTCTGACTCTGAAATAGCAAAATCTCTTAAAAGTAATAGTAATTTATCCACTAATCAATTTAATACAGCAGCTAAATCGCCAATTTCCGGGATAGAAGGTCTTGATTACAGAATAGGTAAATGCTGTGCCCCGCTCCCAGGCGAGGATATTATCGGAACTGTGTCGCTTGGCAACCATGGGATAACTATACATAGGGAAGATTGTGAAAATGTAATACCAATTCCAATAGAGAGAAGATTACCTGTCGGTTGGAATCAAGATAATAAAACTGGCGATAATAAGTTTCCAATTCAGCTACGAATAGAAGTAATTGATCGAGTTGGAGTTCTTAAAGATATTCTTATGCGGTTATCTGATAAAGGGATAAACGTTAGCGATGCCAATGTTAAAACTGCTTATGGTAAACCAGCTATTATAAATCTTTGTGTAGGTCTTGAAAGTTATAATCAACTTCACAAAACGATTGAACAAATTAAATCAATGGCAGATGTTTTAGATATTGCCAGAGTTGGACAAAGTTAATTTTAAAATCAGATCAATCTATCTTTTACTTTTTATCTTGTAGATAAAGAAAACAATACTGCCGCAAATCAAAGCTAATAAAATACCTACACAAGATGAACCTAAGAGTAATTTTAGGGAAAAAATTCTACCTTGTTTCCATAAGTCATCAACATCTAAACTTTTTTCAAGAATTGTATTAGAAGAATTATTTAAAAAAATCGAACCAACTTTATAGTTAAAATAATAAAGTGGAATATAAGTAAAAGGGTTGCTGACCCAGGTACCAATTGCAGCTAGAACAATATTTCCTTTAGCTATTTTTGCAAAAAATACCCCCATTAAAGTCTGAAGCCCAAAAAAAGGAAAGCAGCCACTAAATACCCCTATTGCTAAACCTTTAGCATTAAAGAAAGGACTTCCATTCTGATTCCTAAATAATGATAGAATTTTCTTATAGGTAATATCTCTTTTAAATCTCATTCAGAAAGAAAATTTCAAAATTAAATTCTTGATAATCTTACTTAATTATCCATAACAAAGCGAGAGATGGATTCGATAGTTACTACAGAAGATACGATAGCCGCAATTGCATCTGCAATAAGTATAGGGAAAGGAGGAGTTGCGATAATAAGAGTATCAGGGAAAGAAGCAATAAATTCTTGCAAAAAGATTGTTCAAACTAAATCTAAATATGCATGGGAATCACATAGAGTTTTTCATGGTTTTATTCAGGAAAAGAAACAAAATAAATTTATAGATGAGGTTTTAATTTTAGTGATGAAATCACCAAATAGCTTTACAGGTGAGGATGTGGTTGAACTTCATTGCCATGGTGGAATTATTATAGTAAATAAAGTTTTAAAGATATTATTATCTAGTAATTCTAGAGTTAGACTTGCAAACCCAGGAGAATTTAGTCAAAGATCTTTTCTTAATGGAAAAATAGATCTTACTCAAGCCGAGTCGATTAATCAATTAATTAATGCAAGCAATACCAGATCAGCGGAGTTAGCTTTTAGCGGGGTGCAAGGAGAAATAAAGAAAAAAATTGATGATATTAAAAATGACCTTATAAATCAACTTTGCGAAATAGAAGCTAGAGTTGATTTTGAAGAAGACTTCACTGATTTTGATTACACCAAATATCTAAAAAACATTAAAAAAGTAAAAGAAAAAATAGAATTACTAATAGAAAATGCAAAAAGAAATTCATATATTCACAATGGAATATCCATTGCGCTTATTGGGAAAACAAATGTTGGTAAAAGCTCTTTATTAAATTTGCTTGCAAAAAAAGAGAAAGCTATCGTAACTAATATTCCTGGAACAACTAGAGATGTTATTGAAGTTAATTTAACTATTAACGATATTCCAATGAAAATAATTGATACCGCTGGCATAAGAGAAACTCATGAACAAATTGAAAGTATTGGAATTAAAAAAAGTTTTGAAAAAATAAAAGAGTCAGATTTTATAATTTATATTTATAGTCTTGAAGAAGGATTTAATGAAGAAGACAAAAAAATAATACAAGAAATTCCCAAAGAAAAATTAATTACTATTTTGGGCAATAAAAAAGATTTAATTGATTGCAAAAATATTAATTCAAATGAGTTAAAAAACACAATTCTTATGAGTATTAAGAATAATGATGGTGAAAAATTATTAATAGATACAATCATAAAAAAATGCGGATTAAAACAAGTAGAAAATATTAATATATTTTTAAACGAAAGACATCTAACAAATTTGTCTGCTTGCTTATCTAATTTAAATGATACTGATGAAATAATTGAAAATAAATTGCCCTTTGATTTGTTATCAATTGAACTGAGAGATGGAATTCAAAACTTATCTAAAATAACTGGTCAAGAATTAACAGAGGAACTTCTAGATAATATTTTTTCTAAGTTTTGTATTGGTAAATAAATTTGAGTTAAATTACATAGTGATATATAGTTGATTCTCTAACTTCAGTTGAATTTTTATTAATTAATTATTTTTTAGTTTAGTGGATTTAAATACTCCAATAATAAGTAAAATCATTGATAATTGGATCGATGAAGATATAGGTAGGGGAGATCTTACAAGTCCCTCTATTACAGAAGAGAATGGTAATGCATATTGGATTGCAAAAGAGGAGGGTATATTCTGTGGGGTTGAAATAATAAAAGAAATTTTTAGAAAAATTGATTTAAAAATCAGTCCAAAATTTAATATCTCTGATGGAGATAAATTTGTTAAAGATCAAAAACTCTTAGAAATATATGGACCTTCAAAAAGTTTACTCGCTAGTGAAAGGATCAGCTTAAATCTAGCAATGCATTTATCTGGAATTTCAACATATACAAAGAATCTTATAGATAAATTAGAGGGCACAAATATAAAATTAGCAGATACTAGGAAAACGACTCCTGGCTTAAGAATATTTGAAAAATATGCATTCAAATGCGGAGGTGGGGTGAATCATAGAATGGGATTATACGATGCCGCTATGATCAAAGAAAATCATATTGCATGGACAGATAATCTTAAGAATGCAGTTCAAAAAATTCGCCTTAATTCGCCTTTTACAACCCATATCATAATTGAAGCTGAGAATCTCGAACAGGCAAAAGAAGCAGTATTAGCAGGAGCGGATAGCGTTTTATTAGATGAACTTAGTCCTGAAACAATCAAAAAAAGCATTAAAGAATTAAGAGATTTATCAATTAATAGCTTAAAAAAAGAAGTCAATAAAAATTTGATAATAGAAGTTTCTGGTATAAACCCTGAAGAAATTAATAAATATCTAATAAAAGGTATTGATTTGATTTCAACAAGTTCTTCTGTTACTAAAAGTGATTGGATTGATTTAAGTATGCGTTATATTAATTAATCATATAGATAAATATTTGAATAAATAATGCTAATCATTTTTAAAGAATTAACAAATAACTTCGAACAAACTCTTTTAGATAGTCTTAAAAAAAATGATAAAGAAAGAGAATTCGAAATTCTTAGAAAAAATTTAATTACACAATCATCAAAAGAGGAATTTGGGGATTATCAATGTAATGTTTGTTTAAGTTTATCTAAAATATATAAAAAGAACCCAAGAGATATTTCTAATGATTTTATTAACCTTTTAAATAAAAATAAAAGCATAGCAAAATTATGTAAAAGTCTAGAAATAGCTGGACCTGGAT
Source organism: uncultured Prochlorococcus sp. (assembly GCA_902622625.1). GTDB lineage: Bacteria > Cyanobacteriota > Cyanobacteriia > PCC-6307 > Cyanobiaceae > Prochlorococcus_A. The sequence continues at coordinate 2,652 of CACNQS010000020.1, read as the reverse complement.
TTATAAATATAAAATTAAAAAATGAAGTTCTAATAAATGAAATTAAATCAAATATTCAATGCCAAAGGAGTGGATTACCTCAAATTAAAAAAGATTTAGATAGTGGCTTATCAAATAAAGTCATTGTAGATTTTTCTAGTCCTAATATTGCTAAAGAAATGCATGTAGGGCATTTAAGATCAACCATAATAGGAGATTCAATATCCAGAATTTTCGAGTTAAGAGGTTATCAAGTATTAAGACTAAATCATGTTGGCGATTGGGGAACGCAATTTGGAATGCTTATTACTCAGCTCAAAGATTTATATTCAAATGATTTAGAGGAGATAGACAAAATTAAGATAAGTGATTTAGTTGAATTTTATAAAGAATCAAAAAAAAGATTTGATAATGAATCTGAATTCCAAAAAAGATCTAGAGAGGAAGTAGTTAAGTTACAAAGTGGAGATGATAAAACGATAAAAGCTTGGAAATTATTATGTGATCAATCTAGAAAAGAATTTGATGAAATCTATAAAAATTTAAAAATAAAAATAGTAGAAAGAGGTGAATCTTTTTATAATCCCTTCTTAAAATTCGTTATTGAGGATTTGAATTTAAAAAAATTATTAGTAGAAGATCAAGGAGCAAAATGTGTATTTTTAGATGGGATGACTAATAAAGAAGGCAAACCTTTACCGCTAATTATTCAAAAAAAAGATGGGGGTTTTAACTATGCCACCACAGATCTTGCCGCTATAAGATACAGATTCAATAAACCTCCTAATGGGGATGATGCTTCGAGAATTATTTATGTAACTGATCATGGACAAGCAAATCATTTTGCTGGAGTTTTTCAAGTTGCAAAAAAAGCAAAATGGATCCCAGAAAATTGCCAAGTAGACCATGTCCCTTTTGGTTTAGTTCAAGGAATTGATGGCAAAAAACTAAAGACAAGGGAAGGTGATACAATTCGTTTAAAAGATTTATTAAAAGAAGCAGTTAGAAGAGCAAAGGAAGATTTATTAAAAAGATTAGAAGATGAAAATCGTTATGAGACAGAAGATTTTATAGCAAATACTTCAAGAATAATTGGATTAGGAGCTGTTAAGTATGCAGATTTAAGCCAAAATAGGATTACAAGTTATCAATTTAGTTTTGATAAAATGCTTTCACTAAATGGTAATACGGCTCCTTATTTGTTATATACACTTGTAAGAATTGCAGGAATTAAAAGAAAAAATGATTTTGTTTATGACTCTAAAGATTTTCAATATACAAATTATGAACATAAAACTGAGTGGAAACTTATCAGAAAATTACTTAAGTTCGATGAAGTTATAATATCTATTGAAAAAGACTTAATGCCAAATAGATTATGTAATTATCTGTTCGAGCTATGTCAGACTTTTAATAGATTCTATGATCAAGTTCCAATCCTCAAAGAAGAAAAATATATTAAAATTTCTAGGCTTAATTTATGTGACCTAACTGCAAAAACACTAAAATTAAGCTTAGAGCTTTTAGGAATTGAAACTTTAGAAAGAATGTAATGAATGATTTTAATCCATTAAATAATCTTTTCCCAAAACCAAGAGAAGAAATAATAAATATGCAGTCTTACTCTGCACCTTTAGAAAATAGAAGAAATTTACTCCGCTTAGACTTTAATGAAAATACTTTAGGACCAAGTCCTAAGGTTTTAGAGGCATTACAAACGATAAAATTAGATGAGATTTCAATTTATCCAGAATATAATTTTTTAAAAAAATTTTTATGTGATAAATATCTTGATTCAAGAAAATTTGGTAATGAAGAAATCGGAATTTTCAATGGAGCAGATGCAGCAATAAATGCAATTTTTAATTGCTTTGGAGAAAAAGATCAAATATTTCTAACCACAAATCCAACTTTTGGTTACTATTCTCCTTGTGCAGAAATCCGAGGAATGAAAAAAATAAGTTGTTCTTACATTGGAGAAAATTTTCTATTCCCCATCGAAGAATTTAGGGAAAAAATAATAAAGCATAATCCAAAGTTAATATTTATTTGCAATCCAAATAATCCAACAGGAACAGTTCTAAGCGCTCATGAAATAATTAATTTAGCCAATATCAATAACGATTCATTAATAGTTGTAGATGAACTATATGAAAAATTTAACGGAGATAGTCTTCTTAAATCGATAGATTTTGAAAAGAATAAAAATATACTAATAATCCAATCTCTTTCAAAAACTGCAGGTCTAGCTGGTTTAAGAATAGGTTTTACTTTTGGCAATAAAAGTTTAATTAAGTACATTAATAAAGTTACAGGTCCATATGATGTAAACAGCTTTGCTATAACAGCTGCATTAGCAGCACTTAAAGACAAATCATATATTGATAATTATGTTTTAGAAGTAAAAAAGGCGAGGGAATGGATTTTAAATAAATTTAAATCAACAAAAATCAGAACTCACTTTAGTGGAGGTAATTATTTCTTAATTTGGCCAAAAAAACATCCTAAAATCTTAATAAAACAGATGAGAGAAAAAGGTATTCTTATTAGAGGTATGGAAAACAAAAAAGATATCGGTAATTCAATAAGGGTTAGTATTGGAACTAAAGAACAAATGATTTTTTTTTGGGACAATTACAAGCTATTAGATTTAAAAAATTAATTACTGAAAAT
>CACNQS010000019.1 GCA_902622625.1 uncultured Prochlorococcus sp. | reverse complement strand
TGGATTGACAGGTCAAGCAGATGCTATCAAGCAAGGAGCTGCAAGAGCACTATGCGAATTATCTCCTGACAATAGGAAACCTTTAAAAACTGAAGGTCATCTCAGTAGAGATCCTAGAGCTAAGGAAAGAAGAAAATATGGTCTTAAAAAAGCAAGAAAAGCTCCTCAATTCTCCAAACGTTAAAGGAATTTAAATCATGCCAAAATCAGAAATCCATCCAAAATGGTATCCAGATGCAAAAGTTATTTGTAATGGAGAAGTTGTAATGACAACTGGATCAACGCAGCCTGAATTACATGTTGATGTATGGAGTGGTAATCATCCTTTCTTCACTGGAACTCAGAAGATTCTTGATACAGAAGGTAGGGTTGATAGATTTATGAAAAAATATGGAATGGGTTCAGCTAATTCGGCTACATCAAAAGAGCAAAAAGAAGAAAAAGATTCTAAAAAATAGAATTTTCAAAAATTAAGCACAATTTCAATTGGAATACTCAACATTAATTGCAAGGTTGAAAACTGCTTCAGAAAGTTTTGAAAATTTGGAAGTGCAACTTGCAGATCCTGACATAGCTAATGATCCAAAAAAATTAGAATCAATAGCAAGAGAAAGGTCAAAATTGGAACCTTTGGTGATTGATTTTAATAAGTTGCTTGATACTGATAAAGAAATCGAAGATTCAAAAAATCTACTAAAAGAGAATAAAAATGATAAAGAAATGGAATCTTTGATAAATGAGGAGTTAATAACTCTAGAGGAATCTAAGAGTGAACTAATTCAAAAAACTACAATCGCCTTATTGCCAAAAGACCCAAGAGATGAAAGAAGTGTAATGTTAGAAATCAGAGCCGGTGCTGGAGGTAATGAGGCTTGTATCTGGGCGGGTGATTTAGCAAGAATGTATGAAAGATATGGGCAAAAAATTGGATGGTCTGTAAAACCTGTTAGTGCTTCAGAGTCAGATATGGGTGGATTTAAGGAGTTAGTTATCTCCGTAAAGGGAGATTCTGTATATAGTCAACTTAAATTTGAGGCTGGTGTACATAGAGTCCAAAGAGTTCCAGCTACTGAATCTCAAGGTAGAGTTCACACCTCTACTGCTACAGTGGCCGTTATGCCAGAGGCTGATCCTGTTGAGGTTAAAATTGATCCAACAGATCTAGAGGTTGGAACAGCAAGATCAGGAGGTGCAGGGGGGCAAAATGTTAATAAGGTAGAAACAGCAATTGATCTTCTCCACAAGCCCACAGGAATAAGAGTTTTTTGTACTCAAGAGAGATCACAATTGCAAAATCGCGAACGAGCAATGGAAATTTTAAGAGCTAAATTGTATGAAATTCAATTAAAAGAAGCCAATGCAAAAGAGAGATCACAAAGGCTTTCTCAGGTTGGAACAGGTGATAGAAGTGAAAAAATCAGAACTTACAATTTTAAAGATAACAGGACAACTGATCATAGATTAGGTTCCAATTTTTCTCTTGAGCCAATTCTTGCTGGTCAATTAGAAGAAGTCATTAATGCATGCATAGCGCAAGAACAAAAAAGAATGATGGAAGATTTTAATAAAGAGGGTTAAAATTTAAGTAATCATCTCCAGAACGACCATTAATTTTTATTAGTCCATTTCCCGGAATCAGGCGCACTCTAGCTACTGAAGTTTTTCTTCTTCCAGTTCCCCAATACACAGCTTTGTTTTTTATTTGACTGTTCATTTTGATTAATTAACTATTTAATAATACAGGATTCTGCGCAGCATGAGGATGATCAGCACCTTTATAAACTTTTAGTTTTTTAAATTGTTGTCTTCCTAAAGAGTTATGTGGCAGCATACCCTTAACAGCTTGCTCGATGATTCTTTCAGGAATTCTTTCTTGTAGAGACTCAAATTTTTCAATTTTCATTCCTCCGGGTCGTCCAGAATGTCTTCTATACAACTTTTGTGATGCTTTTTTACCTGTGACCTCAACTTTTTCAGCATTAACTACAATGACGAAATCTCCAGTATCTAGATGAGGTGTAAATGTTGGTTTATTCTTACCTCTTAAAACAGTTGCGATTTCTGTAGCAAGTCTCCCAAGTGTTTTATCTTTTGCGTCAACTAAAAACCAATTTCTTTCAATGGTTTCTAAAGATGGAGTAATTGTTTTATTCATTTACCAAATTTATTAAAATAAATTTAAAGTTAGTTTTAAATTCTACCTTATTGGAGGAATATTAAACAACAGTTTTGAATGATTTACATAAAAAATTTGCTTAATTATACTTTACTTAAGAAAAACCCTTAATTAAAAATAAAGGGAAAAAATCATTGTTATTAATCTTTTTAAAAACATTTTTTTCATAAACAGCATTTACAAAACATAAACCCTTAGCTGGAGCAGATTCTTTAACATCATTTTTCTTTTTGTTAACCCATCTATCTGTAAAAATTTCTGGGGATATTTTTTTTTCTCCAACTAAAACTAGTTGACCAACAATTAAACGGACCATTCCATATAGAAAACCTGTAGCTTTAATATCAATTAAAATCAAATCTTCTAATCTTTTAATATCTATATTTTTTATTTTTGTAATAGAGTTAGTTCTGTTACTTCCACTTTTTTGAAAAGCAAAAAAATCGTGTTCTCCTTCCATTGTCTTAGATGCATTAAACATTAAAACTTCATCTAATGATTTTTGATATCTATGCCATGACCAATTATTGATAAACAAGTTAGGAAATTTACTGTTATTAATGACATATCGATAATGTCTATATATTGCTGAATAGCATGCATGCCAACTATCTTGAACCTCAACTGATTCCAAGATCCTAATTGTCGAGGGTAAAAGACCATTTAAAACATCAGAATAACTATTCCCAGGTATTACACAATCAATATCAAAGTGTACAACTTGTCCTGATGCATGAACCCCAGCATCAGTCCTTCCTGCCGCAAAAGTCTTAACTTTATGATTTGTAATCTTTAAGAGAGTTCTGTCTAGAATTTCTTGGACTGTAGTTGCATTTTTTTGTTTTTGCCAACCAGAATAATGAGATCCATCATATTGGACTAGTAAAGCTACTCTTTTCAAAAGTTATTTTCTAGTAAAAGCGTCAATATTAATTAACTTAAACAAGCTCGATTATGGCCATCTGAGCGTTATCACCTTTTCTAGATACGGTTCTAACTATGCGTGTATAACCACCATTTCTGTCTCCATATCTTTCCTTTGCTTTTTCAAATAGTGAATGAACTAATTTCTTATCGTAGATATATCCAATAGCCCTTCTCCTGGAAGCCAAACTTCCCTCTTTGGCAAGTGAAATCATTCTTTCAGCTTCATTTCTTAGAGCTTTTGCACGAGCTTTTGTTGTTGTTACTCTACCTTCTCTAATTAATTGTGTAGTTAAACCTCTTAGAAGTGCTTTCCTCTGGTCAGCGGGTTTACTTAATAATGGAATTCTAAGTTGGTGTCTCATAATCTTAAAAATTGTTAAACAGATGTTCTGCTTTGTGGAATAGAAATGCCGATGCGCTCAAGAGCCTCAATAACCTCATCTGCAGATTTAGAGCCAAAGTTTTTAATTTCAAGAAGATCTTCATAACTGAAGCCCATTAAATCCGAAACTGAGTTAACTTGCGCCCTTTTCAAACAATTATATGCTCTAACGGACAAGTTTAGTTCCTCTAGAGGAATTTGAGCTTCAGGAGATGGTTCAGGTTCTTCAGGAATTTCCTCAACCATTGTTACAGTAGCAAGGGGTTGAAAAAGTTCTATTAACTGATTTGCAGCTTCAGCAATAGCATCGTCAGGACTCGTTGAGCCATCTGTTACGACTTCCATTTTTAATCTTTCTCTTCCCGTTCCGCCTTCTGCCACGGCAGTTTCATCAATCGTAAAATTCACTCTCTTAACTGGCATAAATACAGCATCTATTTGAAGTAAATCAATAGCAGTTGTCTCTTCACTCTTACGGTCGACGGGTCTATATCCAACACCCCTTTCAACATGGATTTCCAACTCTAAGTTATGACCCTCCTGAATAGTCGCGATCGGTTTTTCGCCATCAACAATTTCAACTTGAGAAGAGAATTGGATATCATTCGCCTTCACTTCCATTGGACCACTCGCTACTAACCTACCGATTTCAAGATCTGGGTTAGAACTATTAATTGATAGTTGCTTGCAATTAAGAAGGATATCTAAAACATCTTCTCTAACTCCAGGAATAGTGGCATATTCATGATTAATTCCTGCTATTCTTACAGCAGTAACTGCACTCCCTTCAAGTCCTCCCATAAGGACTCTTCTTAGGGAATTACCCAAAGTTGTAGCTTGTCCCCTTTCAAGAGGGCCAATTAAAAAAGTTCCTGTTTGGGAGCGATCATCTGCTATTTGATGGTCGATTCTGTCAATCTGGTATTGCAACACGGAAAATAATAAGGTTAAGAGTTTTTTTTGGGGGGGGGATGAGAATGGTTAAGACCTAAACGCGTCTCCGTTTAGGTCTTCTACATCCATTATGAGGTAATGGAGTTACATCTCTTATTAGAGTTATTTCTAATCCGGCCACTTGTAAAGCTCTTATGGCCGTTTCCCTACCTGCGCCAGGCCCTCTAACTAATACTTCTATTTGTCTCATACCTTGATCGAGTGCCCTTCTAGCTGCAGCTTCAGCCGCTGTTTGAGCAGCAAATGGCGTTCCTTTCCGAGCGCCTTTAAATCCACTTGCGCCTGCGGAAGACCAAGAAATTACATGGCCAGAGGTGTCAGTAATTGAGACAATAGTATTATTAAAAGTGCTTTGAATATGTACCACACCATTGGGTACATTACGTTTGGATTTCTTGGAACCTGTTTTTTTTACTGTAGCTGCCATGATGTTTTAATTTAATACTTAAATTTGTAAATAGATTTAGTTATTTATTTTTTTCTTCCAGCAACTGTTTTCCTAGAACCCCTTCTTGTTCTTGCATTGGTTCTAGTTCTTTGACCTCTTACTGGAAGACTCATTCTATGTCTTCTTCCTCTAACACACCCTATGTCTTGCAGACGTTTTAAAGCCATTCCCTCTTTTCTTCTCAAATCTCCTTCTAAAGTGAATTCTTCTGTAGCACCTCTGAGCTTTTGAACATCAGAATCTGAAAGGTCTTTGACACGAGTATCTGGGTTTACACCCGTATTAGCAAGAATTAGCTTTGATCTCGTTAAACCAATTCCATAGACGTATGTTAGTGCAATTTCAACTCGCTTTTCGCGAGGTATGTCAATTCCTGCAATCCTGGCCACGTGTTTTGAATAAGTAAAAGTTTGAATTTAAGGGTTGAAATTTAACCCTGACGCTGTTTATTACGAGGTCTTTTCTTGTTAATAACATAGATTTTACCTCTTCTCCTCACGATCTGATCGTCAGGACTAATTTTTTTGACTGAAGATCTGACCTTCATAGGGTTTAACAAATAAAACGTTAATACTATATTCTACATCATGATCAAGCCATTTTTTGTTTGATATCAGAGGAAATAGTTTTTAAATCTCTATCAGCATCAATATATTCTAACAATGAGAGATCTTTAAAATATTGAATCAATGGTTCTGTAGTTTTTTTATAAATATCAACTCTTGTTCTAATTGTCTCTTCTGTATCGTCTTTTCTTCCTCTTAAAAGCAAACGCTTAATTAGCACTTCTTCTGGAATATCTAAATAAAAAACCACGTCTAAAGGTTGATTTATTTCAGTTAAGACTTCATTCAATGAATTTGCTTGAGATAAATTCCTTGGGTAACCATCTAGAATCCAACCTATATTATCCTTAACTAAATTTTGTCTTACTATTTTTAATACTAGTTCATCACTAACAAGTTCCCCTCGATTCATAATATCTTTTACCTGGATACCAAGGTTAGTATTCATTTCGATTTCTTTTCTTAATAGTTCACCAGTAGAAAGGTGCAAGTAAGAATTAGTTTGACTTAGCAATTCTGCTTGAGTCCCTTTCCCTGCTCCAGGGGCTCCTAAAAATAGTAAATGTTTCTTCATTAGTTATTAATTAGTCCCTCATACCTTTGTGAAATAACATAAGTTTGAATTTGCTTAGCAGTATCTATAGCAACACCCACAAGAATAAGTAACGAAGTTGCTCCTAAACCTTGAAAGGTTTGAACATTTGTAGCTCTTTCTACTGCAGCCGGGATTATAGCGACTGAACCCAGAAACAATCCCCCCAATAAAGTCAACCTATTTTGTATGCCTGATAGGTAGTTTGCTGTATTAGTTCCTGGTCTAACTCCTGGTATCGCTACCCCCCCTTTCTTTAAATTTGAAGCTACATCTACTGGATTGATAGTAAGAGATGCATAAAAATAGGAGAACCCCAAAATCAAGGAGAAGAATGTAAGAGCATATGGCCATGGATTAGAAGATCCGGGATTTAAACTACTGGCTAACTTGATTAATACTGGATTGCCCGTAACATTTGCAATAGTTATAGGTAAAAATATTAAAGCAGATGCAAATATGATCGGCATTACACCTCCTGCATTTAATTTCAAGGGTAAATAACTTTGCCTTGTAGGAAGTAGCGTTGAATTTCCTATCTGTCTTTTTGCACTAACAATAGGAATGCGTCTTGCCCCCTCTTGGACAAATATGATTCCAACAATTGTCAGTAAAAATACTCCAAGTAAAACCACTATACCTAAAACGTCTCCTCTATCACCAGTTTGAGCTTTTTCAATAGTTGAACTTAGAGCCTTAGGTAAAGTTGAAACAATATTCAAAAAAATTACCAGTGAAGCGCCTTGACCTATCCCTTTCTCTGTAATAATTTCACTAAACCACATTACTAACATTGAGCCGGTAACCAAGGCAATGGAGGTTTGCAAGACAAATGTAGTTTCACTTATTCCCTGAATAGCATATTGTCTGAGAATTAAGGAAAAAATTATACTTTGCAAAAAACCCCATCCCAATGAAACATATCTAGTTATTTGAGCAATTTTTCTTCTTCCCGCTTCTCCTTCATTTTTTTGTAAATCTTCAAGCACAGGTAATGAAGCTGTGAGAAGCTGAATAATAATTGATGCATTGATAAAGGGAAGTATGCCTAATGCGAATATTCCTAAGGTTGAAATTCCTCCTCCAGTAAAAATATCTAAAAAGCCTATTAATTGCCCCCCCTGATCTATAAAACTTTTAAAAGCAACCCTATCAATACCAGGCATAGGGATATATATACCAAGTCTTACCAAAAGGAGGAGACCTAGAGTAGTTAAAACTCTACTCCTTAGCTCTTTATTTAAAAATAATTGGGAAAGTATTTCAGAAGCGCTAGGATTTTTACTTTTGTTGACAAACATTTTGAAGCTTACCTAAATTTTTAGTAAATTTATTTATTATTTATAAGCTCGCAGGATCCACCAGCGTCCTCAATTTTTTGTTTTGCAACTTTTGTAAATGCATGAGCTTGTACTTTTAATTTTACATTAAGTTTTCCATTACCAAGAATTTTTAAAGGAAATTTTGGCTTGAAGATTAATCCTTTCTTAACTAGTGAGTCTAGGTTAACAGTATCGTTATCTTTAAAATCATTTAATTTTTCTAAATTAATTATGGAAAAATTCTTTTGATTAATTATTTCAAAGTGCTTTAATTTTGGAACTCTTCTATACAAGGGCATTTGGCCACCTTCAAAACCTGGACGTGTAGGTCTCCCAGAACGTGACTTTTGTCCTCTCATTCCAAAACCACATGATGCTCCCTGACCGGCTGCAATTCCTCTACCCTTTCTTAGTTTTTTCTTTCTCGAGCCAGAGTTTGATTTAAGTGAATTTAATGTTGAAGTCATGATTTTAAGAATAGAGCTGTTCAAGTGAAATGCCTCTCTCCCTAGAGGCAGATTTGTGTGTTCTTAATTGAGAAAGAGCTACCATAGCAGCTCTTGCATTGTTTAAAGGCGTTTTACTACCCAATCTTTTTGCTAAAACATTTTTTATGCCCGCTAATTCTAAAACTGTTCTTATTGAACCACCAGCAATTACTCCTGTACCTGGGGCAGCTGGCCTAATTAGAACATTAGCCGCACCATCTCGACCTAAAGATAAAGTCGGTATTGAATTATTTGGGGTTAAAGGAACCCTAACAAGATTCTTTTTACCATCTGAAACTCCCTTTCTCACCGCACCAATAACATCCCCTGCTTTACCAACTCCAACTCCAACTTGACCTTTTTCGTTACCTACTACAACAATTGCTCTAAAACTCATTTTTTTTCCACCCTTCACAGTCTTAGAAACGCGTCGAATTTGTACAACTCTTTCTTGCCAATCAGAATCTCTCTCTAGATTTTTTGAATCACCTCTTCTATTTCTTTTTCGATCATTACGATTATTCTTTTTTTGTTCTACTGGCGTAGCTGCAGGAACATTATCGTTATTGGATTGAATTTCTTGTTTTGTTGGAGTGTCAGTCATAGTAAAAAATTAAAAGTTAGAATTCTAGGCCTGCTTCACGAGCAGCATCTGCAAGTGCCTTTACTCTACCGTGATATAAATTACCTCCACGGTCAAAAATTACTTGCTTAATACCTTTTTTTATCGCTCTCTTTGCTAATAATTTTCCAACAACAGAAGAAGAATTACAATCAGAAGGTAATTTCTCAGATTTTTCTCTTAGTTCTTTATCAACAGTTGAAGCTGAGCAAATAGTTGTTTGAGCGCTATCATCTATAACCTGAGCATAAATATGGTTATTAGAGCGAAAAACAGACAATCTTGGACGAGTTGCATCCCCAATTAAGGATCTCCTTAATCTTCTATGTCTTTTTTGGGTTTGTAATTTCCTGGAAAGTTTGGTCATTTTTTTAATTGGAATTATTTTTTGCCAGATTTACCAGCTTTTCTGAGAATTCTCTCATCATGATATTTAATTCCTTTACCTTTATATGGCTCTGGAGGTCTAATTGATCTGATTTTTGCTGCTTCATTGCCAACAATTTCCTTATCAATTCCAGATACGGTAACGTTTGTATTACTCTCAACTTTGTATGTTATACCATCAGGGGGGATCATTTCTACAGGATGACTATATCCTGCACTTACAACTAGATTTTTACCTTTTACCTGTGCTCTTGATCCAACGCCTACAATTTCTAGTTTCTTTGAAAAACCTTGAGTAACCCCTTCAACCATATTTGCAATTAAAGCTCTACATAAACCATGTCTCTGCCTTGAATGTATTTTGGTTGTGGTAGGGCTAACGACAACAGTATTATCTTTCTTATCAAAACTAACTCCCTCAGGCATGAGACGTTTTAACTCACCCTTTGGGCCCTTAACTGTAACTGTTAATCCATCAAAATCAACTGTAACTTTATCTGGAATAAGTACTGGTGTTTTTCCGATTCTTGACATGATTAATTCTCCTTAATAAACATAGCAGAGGACTTCGCCGCCAATGCCTTGCTTTCTAGCATCGCGATCACTCATAACGCCTTTAGAAGTTGATATTATGGCAACTCCAAGACCTCCAAGAACTTTTGGTAAACCTCTAGTATTTTTATATATTCTCAAACCAGGTTTACTAACTCTTTGCATAGATCGAATAGTAGGAAATTTGTTTTTTCCACTATATTTGAGGCCGAGTATTATTTGTGATTTATAACCTTCACCTTCCTCATTAATATCAGAAATGAATCCCTCTTTTTGAAGTACTTTGGCGATACTTAAGGACATTTTTGAACCTGGGATTGTTGTGGTTGTATGCTTTTTTTGACTCGCATTTCTAATTCGAGTTAGCATATCTGAAATAGGATCGTGATTTGACATAGTTTTAATTTAATTCTTACTAAAAGGCATTCCTAACTCCTGCAAAAGAGCTTTACCTTCTTGATCTGATTTTGCACTAGTGACAATAGTTATATCCATACCTCTTATTGAATCTATTTTATCAAAAGAGATTTCAGGAAAAATCAATTGCTCTTTCACGCCAACGGTGTAATTACCTCTCCCATCAAAACTTTTTGGATTAACTCCTCTAAAGTCTCTTATTCTTGGTAATGCTAGATTTATAAATCTCTCCAAAAAAGAATACATCCTGTCTCCTCTCAAAGTTACAGTACAACCAATAGGCATGCCTTCACGAATTTTAAAACCCGCGATAGCTTTTTTGGCCCTAGTTACTAAAGCCTTTTGTCCTGTAATTGTTGCCATTTCATTTAAAGAGGCTTCAAGAGCTTTCGAATTCGAAGCTGCTTCACCAAGACCTCTGTTAACGTTGACTTTGATAACTTTAGGTACTTGATGAATATTTTTAAGACCAAGGTCCTTTAAAAGTTTTGGTCTTATTGATTCTTTGTAGCGATTTTTTAGAGTCATAATTTTTTGTTAATTCTGGTCTTTGTCAGAATTGATAAATTAGAAAAAGTTGAAATCTGGTTTCTGATGAAAAATTAATCAATTACTTCACCAGTTTTCTTCAATCTTCTTTTTTTAACCCCCTCTTTATCAATAAAGTATTCAATCTTACTTGTAAGATTTTTATCCTTTGAAAAAAACATTACATTTGATGCATGTAAAGATGCTTCTTCTGTAAGAATTCTTCCAGTTTCTCCTTCCTGAGTTGGTTTTACATGTTTGGTTCTAAGGTTAATTCCCTTTACAACTACTCTATTTTCAAGGGGGATAGTTTTTAAAACTTCACCAGTTTTCCCTTTGTCCTTGCCATTAATTACTTTTACCAAATCTCCAGTTTTGATTCTCATTTTTATTCTCTGGAAATTTTTCTTTTGCTTTAATGAATCCAACATTTAAATCACCTCCGGGGCAAGAGAAACAATCTTTGTATAATTTTTATCCCGCAGTTCTCTAGCTACAGGACCAAAGACTCTGGTACCTTTTGGATTCTTATCTTCATTGATCAATACTGCCGCATTGTCATCAAATCTGATTGAATTACCAGTATTTCTTCTTAATGTTGCTTTAGTTCTGACGATAACAGCTTTCACAACTTCAGATTTCTTAACTCCCATGTTAGGAAGAGCATCTTTTACAGTTGCTACGATTACATCCCCGACATGTGCATACCTTCTATTAGAACCTAAAACCCTAATACATTGGAGTCTTTTTGCTCCGCTATTATCAGCAACTGTTAAATAAGTTTCTTGTTGAATCATTTTTTAACCTCCTTAGCCTGACTTGTTTTATTGAGAATCTCTTCTATGGCCCATCTTTTATGAGCACTAAGCGGTCTAGTTTCTCTAATTTTAACTCGATCACCTAGAACGCATGTATTTTCTGGATCATGAGCCTTATATCGAGTAGTTCTACTTACAATTTTTTTATAAGTGGGATGTGGATATCTGTTAATAACAGCAACAACAACTGTTTTATCCATTTTGTCGCTAACAACAGTACCAATTCTTTCTTTAAGTGCCATAACTAATAATTAATCAGAAGTTGTGTTAGAAGCAGATTGACTCTTACTGAGAGTGAGTAATTGCGCAACTTGTTTCTTGATAATTTTAAATTTATGAGTTTCATTGAGCTGTCTTGTAGCTTGCTTGAATCTCAAGTCAAAAAGATCTTTTCGTAATTGGTCAATCTTTTCAGTAATTTGTTCAGAATTTAATTTTTTAAATTCCTCAAGTGACTCTGAATTTTTCATTGTTTAACCTCCTCTTGAGATTTTTTGATATTTTTTGTATTTTCTTGGGAGGAATTTTCTAGATTATTATCAATTGAGATAAATTTAGTTTTTACAGGAAGTTTGTATTGAGCCAGACGCATAGCTTCCTTTGCAGTTGCCTCAGTGATATCCTCACCACCCATTTCAAAAAGTATTCTTCCAGGTTTTACAACTGCGACCCAAAACTCTGGATTACCTTTACCAGAACCCATTCTGGTTTCGGCAGGTCTCATGGTTACGGGTTTATCAGGAAATATTCTTATCCAGATTTGACCACCACGTTTGATATATCTAGTCATAGCTCTTCTGCTTGCTTCAATTTGACGTGCAGTTACCCAGCCACAGTCTTGAGCTTGGAGAGCAAATTGACCGAATGCAATAGTATTACCTTTTGAGGCTACACCCCTCATTCTGCCTCTATGTTGTTTACGGAATTTAGTACGTTTTGGACTAAGCATTTTTATACCTCCTATGAATTCTCATTTGAACGATCCTCAAATTGCTGAGGTCTTCTACTAGCTTTCCTCTTAGGGCTCGCACCCACAGGGATAGTTTGTTCTTCTTTAGGGAGAACTTCACCTTTGAAAACCCAAACTTTAATGCCTAAAACACCGTAAGTTGTATTAGCTTCACGTGTTGCGTAGTCAATTTCAGCTCTCAAAGTATGTAAAGGTACTCTACCTTCTCTTGTCCATTCAGTTCTAGCTATTTCAGCACCATTCAACCTTCCCCCTACTTGAATTTTAAGACCTAGAACTCCAGCCCTTTGAGCCCTTTGTAAGGCCATCCTAATAGTTCTTCTAAAGGCGACTCTTTTTTCTAGTTGTTGAGCGATATATTCAGCGAGTAAAAAAGCATCAGCGTCTACGCGTTCAACTTCAACAACGTTTATTCTGACTTGCCTTGTTCTATCACCTATAGTTTTTTGAATGCCAGATCTTAATTCTTCAATACCACTTCCTTGTCTTCCAACTATAACTCCTGGTCTTGCTGTTTTTAATTCAAGTTCCAGTTGGTCAGCTTTTCTTGCTATTAAGACATCGCTAATTCCCGCTGCTCCATATTTTTTTTGTATGAAGGTACGAATTTTAAAATCTTCTTGGAGAAGAATTGGATATGTTTTAGAAGTAGCAAACCACTTAGAGCGATGCTCTTGTGTAATTCCTAATCTTAGTCCAGAAGGATGTATTTTATGTCCCATTAGTTTTGTACCTCCGCATTAGTTTGAGTAGGAGCAGACTCAACAGAAATACTGATGTGGCAAGTCTGTTTTTTAATTGAAAAAGCTCGACCTTGAGCTCTGGGTCTGTACCTTTTCATTACTGGCCCACTATTAGCCCATGCAGAGGAAATAACTAAGGTAGATGGATCCATTCCAAGATTATGTTCTGCATTAGCAACCGCAGATCTTAGAACTTTAGTAATGGGGTCTGTAGATCTGTAAGGCATAAATTCCAACATAATCAATGCATCTCTATAAGATCTACCCCTTATCTGATCCAAAACTCTTCTCACTTTAGAGGCTGATCCGCGAACATAATTCCCATGAGCAATTGCTATTTTTGTTGTTTCAGGTGTTTTTGTCATGATTTTGCTCCTTTCTTATCTCTTATATGACCTCGGTAAGTGCGTGTAGGAGCAAATTCACCGAGTTTATGACCAATCATTTGTTCAGTAATAAATACTGGAATGTGAGTCTTGCCATTATGTACAGCGATTGTGTGACCGATCATTAAAGGTAAAATCGTAGAGGATCTTGACCAAGTTTTGATAACAGACTTGTCATTATCGGTATTTTGTTTTTCTACCTTCTTGAGCAGGCTATCTGCTATAAAAGGTCCTTTTTTTAGTGAACGTCCCATGATTATGTAATAGAAATTGAAATAATAAATGAAGTAATCAAGAGTCTCTTCCTCCTCTACTCCTCTTAGAAACGCGACGGCGTCTTCGAACAACTAATTTATTACTTGGTTTGTTCTTTTTACGTGTCTTTAGTCCAAGAGCTGGCTTACCCCATGGAGTAACTGGGCCTGCTCTACCAATTGGTGCTTTTCCCTCTCCTCCTCCATGAGGATGATCACATGGATTCATTACACTACCTCTTACTTGAGGTCTTCTTCCAAGCCATCTTCTTCTTCCTGCTTTACCTAAACTAGTATTTCTTATTTCAGAATTACCTACTTCACCAAGAGTTGCGTAGCATTCTTTTCTTACAAGTCTTACCTCAGTAGATGGGAGTTTTAAAGCAACATAATCGCCCTCTTTTGCCATAACTTGAGCACTAGCTCCTGCGGATCTAACCATTTGAGCACCCCTACCTGCGTATAACTCAACACAATGAACACTGGATCCTAATGGCATAACAGAAAGCGGCATTGCATTACCATCTTCAATTGGGACACTTTCTCCAGAAATGACAATTTGTCCGACTTTTACTCCTGCTGGAGCGATAATATATCTTTTCTCTCCATCTTCGTAAAATAAAAGTGCCAACCTCGCATTTCTATGTGGATCATAGTGTATAGCTGCAACTTTAGCGTTGATATTTCTTTTATCTCTTCTAAAATCGACCAATCTATATTGCCTTTTGTGACCACCTCCACGATGACGACAAGTGATAACTCCACGATTATTCCTGCCTTTAACTCTATGTTTTGAAACTATTAGTGATCTTTCAGGTTTTGCACTTGTAATTTCACTAAAGTCAGTAACTACTCTCTGCCTAGTGCCAGGTGTATAAGGTTTAAATTTACGTATTGCCATGATTAAAACTCCTTAAGATTCTGGAAATAGTTGGATTTTGTCTCCTTCAGCAAGACGTACAATTGCCTTCTTGACCTGAGAACGTTTACCGGAAAATTTCCCGACTCTTCTTGTTCTCCTGGGAGGATTCATAGTATTAACTCCTATGACTTTAACACTAAACAAGGCTTCAATAGCTGCCTTTATTTGTGGTTTAGCCGCTCTATGATCTACTTCGAAAGTATATTGGTTAAGATCTAGTGCATTTGTAGCTTTTTCAGTAATAACTGGCTTACGTATTACATCCGCTAAACGAGAATCGAATAATTTACTCATGATGCATAAACCTCCTGAATTTTATCTATCGCTGATTGCCCTATGACCAATTTATTAGCGTTGAGAATATCAAATACATTTAATTGATCGGCGGCGATTAATTTCACTTTCTCAATATTATTAATGGATTTTTTTATAATCTCGGAAGGTCTATCAAGAATAACCAAAACTTTTTCAGTTTTTTGTATACCTAATCGAGCAAGGCCATTGATGATATCACTTGTTTTAGGCTGATTTAAAGTAGATCCAAAATCTTCAACAGCTTTCATATCAGATACTCTGGACATAAGAGCTGTTCTAAGAGCTAATCTACGTTCCTTACGATTCATATCAAGATTGTAAGAACGTGGCTTCGGTCCAAAAATAATTCCGCCACCAGGTCTTAAAGGTGTCCTTATTGATCCTTGACGAGCTCTTCCTGTACCTTTTTGCTTGTATGGCTTTCTACCGCCCCCGCGAACTTCAGATCTTGTCAAAGTTGATGCTGTCCCTTGTCTTTTATTTGCTAACTGTCTAAGGACTGCTCTATGGATTAAGTCTGCCGAAGAAGTTTCTTTAGCAACTGCTAAATCAAGAGTAACTTTGCCTGATTTTTTACCATCCCACTTTAAAGTTTCAAGTGTTGTCATGATTTTTCACCTCCTTTTTTGCCTACAACATTATTTGGCTTAATGTTGACAATTGAGCCGGGCTTACCTGGAACAGAACCCTTTACTACAAGCAAATTTTTCTGATCATCAATTTTTAGAACTAACAATCCTTTAGTAGTTATCTGTTTTCCTCCATATCTTCCTGCCATTCTTTTCCCTGGATAAATTCTACCCGGAGTTGTTCCTGCTCCTGTAGATCCTGGTGCTCTATGATTTTTTGAACCATGACTCATAGGACCTCTGCTAAAACCATGTCTTTTCTGGTAACCTGCAAAACCTCTACCCATAGATTTGCCACTGATATCAACTTTTTGACCAACCTCAAAGTTTTTTACAGTTATTTGTTTTCCGATTTCATAAGATGAAGTTTCTTCAACCCTATATTCTTTCAAATGCTTTAAAAGTTCTTCACCTGATTTCAATAAATGTCCCTTTTCAGGTTTACTTATATGCTTCTCTTTGGACATGCCATAACCTAACTGAACAGCGGTATAACCATCCAAAGCAGTTGTTTTCAATTGAGTGATGCGGCAGGGACCAGCCTCTATAAGAGTAACTGGTACCGAATTACCTTTATCATCGAAAAGTTGGGACATGCCCAATTTCTTTCCTAAAATTCCGATAGACATAATACTAAATTAGGCTAGCTCTTAATAATTTTTCAATCATCTAAACCCTTCAGTTATTAAGGTAAAGTTAATAAAAAAACAATTAGTAAGGTCGAGACTTATCTGAAAAAATAGATAGTTTCTCTCGGGATAAACCCACCTGATTTTTTTAACGAAACGCTAAAAAATGTGAAATTTTCAGAGGCTCGGCTAGCTTGCGAGCTTAAAAATTCACTGAGTTACAATTGTACATCATCAAGTACCATAAAATAAAATAAAATATAAATAAAGGAAATTTTTATGCCATTACTTCTCTCAGGGAAAAAGTTTCATAACGATTTAAAAACTAACAAATGTCTCGCAATATTTGCTCCTCTTGAAGGTGGTTATGAAACTCGTCTTTTGAGGAGAATGAGGGCCAAAGGCTTTAAAACTTTTATAACTTCAGCAAGAGGGCTTGGAGATCCAGAAGTTTTCTTGCTCAAATTGCATGGCGTTAGACCACCTCACCTTGGTCATCAAAGTGTAGGAAGAAACGGAGCGCTTGGGGAAGTTCAACAAGTAATCCCACAAGCTTCTGAGTTATTTAATGAAAATGATAAAAATAAATTACTTTGGTTATTAGAAGGTCAAGTATTATCTCAATCTGAATTAGAGAGCTTAATAGAGATTTGCACTAACGATAATAAACTAACAATAGTTGTTGAAATGGGGGGTTCAAGAAAACTTGAATGGAAACCATTAAGTAATTATATTTTGGATGAATTTGAAAGTTAAATTGTTTGATTAAAACCAAGAATAAAAAAGATAAATGGATTAAGTTAATTTGTGGTGCCAGTAATGAAGATATTGTTGCCATAGAAGATTTATGTGCAATTTATACTGCAGCTGGTGTCGACTACATAGATGTTGCAGCGGAAGAATCTATAGTTTATGCAGCAAAAAAAGGAATCGATTGGGCAAAAAAAGTCTTTAAAAATTCCCCTGGATTAATGATAAGTATTTGTGATGGTAATGATATCCACTTTCGAAAAGCAAAATTTGATCCTTCAAAATGTCCCCCTAGTTGTCCAAGACCATGCGAAAAAGTATGCCCCACCTTTGCAATTGATAATTTCGGAATTAAAGAGAGTAAATGTTATGGATGTGGAAGATGTTTAAATAGTTGTCCTCTAAATCTAATTAGTGAATATGAATATAATTTGTCAAAAAATGATTTAGCATCAACACTTCAAAAAATAAGACCTAATGCGGTAGAAATTCATACAGAAATCAATCGCCTAGATTCTTTTACAAAAGTTGTAAGTATCCTTAAAAGTTCTGGAATGAAATTAGACAAGATATCTATTAGTTGTGGATTAAATCAATCTTTCAAAAATACCCAAGAGCCCGAAGATCTTTTGAAAGCTCTTTGGGAAAGATATGAAATTCTGAATAAGCTAGAAATTCCCCTTATTTGGCAACTAGATGGAAGGCCAATGTCTGGAGATCTTGCTCCTACAACAAGTAGAGATGCTGTTAAGTTGTTCGAAAAAATCGGTTCAGATCTTCCACCAGGATTAATTCAATTAGCAGGAGGAACAAATGAAAAAACTCATGAATTGTTGAATTCAAACAATCTCCCAGATGGAATAGCATTTGGAAGTGCTGCAAGAAAAATTATGCAGCCCTTTATTGAATTTGCTCACAAAAATAACAAAAAACTCTATGAGTATCCTGAAATCATGGGTTTGGCGATCAAAAAAGCTCAGAAATTTCTAGAGCCATGGAAATCGAGCTCATTCAAATAATATTTTTATTTTTCAAAACTAGCGCCATGTTTATAAAAAATTTTTATTTTTTGGATAGAAAAAAATCTTCTCATGTATTAAAATGATAATTCAATGGGCCGTCGCCAAGTGGTAAGGCATCGGGTTTTGGTCTCGACATTCCTAGGTTCGAATCCTAGCGGCCCAGTTCTAATATTCAATTGGTGTCTTCTCAAAAAATTTTTCTATTTGATTTTGATGGAGTAATAGTTGATGGAATGCAAGAATATTGGCATAGCTCCTTGCTGGCCTGTGAAAGATATTTAAATTCACCCAACATCACTATTGATCAAAAACTTTATCAAGGAGTACCAAATTCTTTCCAAGAAATTAGACCTTGGGTTAAATATGGTTGGGAAATGATTCTAATTGTTCACGAAATTATAAAAACAGAAAATCCATTGAAAAGTGATAATACAGATGATTTCATTAATAATTATCATCAAAATTGCCAGAGGATATTAAATGAAAATTCCTGGATAGCAGAAGATATACAAAAAATGTTAGATAAGTCTCGCAAGTACCAAATTAATAAAGATTTTAAATCTTGGGTAAATTTACATAAACCTTTTTTTGAAATTATAAATTTTATGAAAGAATTAAGCAAAAGAGGAATAAAAACTGGAGTCATAACAACTAAAGGTAAAATATTTGCAGAAAAAATTCTTAAACAATTAAATATTTTTCCAGAATTTATTTTTGGTTATGAATCAGGAACAAAAATCAAAATAGCTGAAAAACTTACACAAACTTATGAAATATTAGGCTTTATAGAAGATAGAAAAAAAACTCTAATCGATATTAAACAAAATTCAGAAACTTCTCACATTCCATGCTTCCTAGCTGATTGGGGATATTTGAAAGAATCAGATAAAAATATGTTAAGTAATGAAATCAAATTATTAAAATTAGGAAACCTTGGAAAATTAGTTGCAATTTAAAGATAATCAGCTAGAGTACAGATGTACTATAGTTTGTATTTATGAAGTTTGGTTTAAATAAAAATTTCCAAATTTAGAATAATTACAAGAACTTTAAACGATAAATCAAACAATGAGCCTTGAAGAAAAGAAAAAAACTGAATCAAAAGAAAAAGACAAGGCATTAAGTCTTGTCTTAGGTCAAATAGAAAGAAATTTTGGACGAGGTTCAATAATGAGACTTGGTGACGCCTCAAGAATGAAAGTAGAAACAATATCTACTGGAGCGCTCACCTTAGATTTAGCATTAGGAGGAGGCTATCCAAAAGGAAGAGTAGTAGAAGTTTACGGACCAGAAAGTTCAGGAAAAACTACATTAACGCTTCACGCGATTGCGGAAGTCCAAAAAAATGGAGGAGTAGCTGCATTTGTAGATGCTGAGCATGCACTCGATCCAGTTTATGCGGCCTCTTTAGGTGTTGATGTTGAAAATTTGTTAGTTTCACAGCCAGATACTGGTGAAATGGCTCTAGAAATAGTTGACCAACTTATAAGATCGAGTGCGGTAGATCTTGTAGTTGTTGACTCGGTCGCAGCACTAACCCCAAGAGCCGAGATAGAAGGAGAGATGGGAGATCACGTAATTGGAAGCCAAGCAAGGCTAATGAGCCAAGCAATGAGGAAAATAACAGGAAATATTGGCAAATCTGGATGTACGGTAATATTCCTGAATCAATTACGCCTAAAAATTGGCGTTACATACGGCAATCCAGAAACAACCACAGGAGGTAATGCATTAAAATTTTACGCCTCAGTAAGACTTGATATCAGAAGAATTCAAACTCTTAAAAGAGGTACTGAGGAATATGGCATAAGAGCAAAGGTGAAAGTAGCAAAAAACAAAGTTGCACCACCATTTAGAATTGCAGAATTTGATATTCTCTTTGGGAAAGGTATTAGTACAACAGGATGCTTATTAGATTTAGCAGAAGAGACTAATATCATAATAAGAAGAGGTGCTTGGTATAGTTATGAAGGAGAAAATATTGGACAAGGAAGAGATAATACAATTATTTGGCTTGATCAAAACTTAGAAATTAGGAACAAAGTAGAATCTATGGTTAAAGAGAAATTAACAGAAGGAACTGAAGTCAGTTCTAATTCAATGAAAGCACTAAATAGCAATCCTGCTAATACAATCGCTGTTAATGATATAAAAACAGTCGCTTAGATTTATAAAGAATCAGCTAAAGTCCACCAGCCAGCGGCAGGGCCTATAAATCTCACTACAATCCATAAGATTACTAACCCTCCGATTCCAAACCAACTAGCCTTAATACTTAATTTAATTAGGTTATCTCTTTGATTGATTGTAAAGGGAAGCCATTCAAATAATCTTGGAGACTCATCAATTTTAGTTTTAATATTATTTTTTTTTGGAGGTAAACCAAGTGTTTTACGTCTTTTTGCTTCTCCCATATTTCTTTAGTTACTTACAAAATCTTAACCTAATCAAAAGGTAGCATATAGTTAATTTGTTTTGAGGGTTGAATGTTTTGCAAAAGTAATCTTCCCCAGTTTCTTTTATTTGCTCTTCCATCTAGGATTATTAACTTACCTGCATTTCTTCTTAAAGGAGAAATAGATCTTTCAAGTTTAATTCTAGCTTGAGGAAGAAAGAAGTCTCTAAACCAATCTTGAGAAAGCTTCTTTTTATGAGAGACAGTAACTACATTAATGGGTTCTGACATATTCGGAATCGGAAGTAAAGGAATGATAATTTGTTCTGGAATTTGAATTAAATAAGAATTCATAATCCACCAGTCAAAACTAGAGCAAAGGATTTCATTTCTACTTGAGGGAATTTTCTCTAGCAATACTCTCTTCCCGTAAGTAGCAGCTAATTCTGTAGCAAGATTAGTTTTAAAATCAATATCATCAGACAACACTAAAGTTAAACCCTTTCTAAAAAGTACTAACTTTTTGCATTTGTCCAAGATTGAATTTGTAAAAAGAGGATTATTAGGAAGCAACTGTTTAGAGGGTATATATAAAGAAATCTCTTTCTCTTCAAAATTACTCTTAAAATTAATAACCAAGTCAATATCTAAACTATGCTTTTTAAAATACATTTGGAAAAAATTATCTTTTCTCAATGCTGATAAAAAAACAAATTTATTATTTGAAAAAAATTCCTTAATTTGAAAAAGTTCATCTAGTGGCTGTAAATACAAATTCCAATCTAAATTTGTATCGTTTAACGTTACCCAGCATGCCCAACCTTGAGATAATGCCTTGTTGACGCTTAAAAAT